>DWVZ01000046.1 GCA_019119975.1 Candidatus Blautia merdavium
ATAGTTTTATTGACGAGGATTACTTTGTTCTATATAATAAAGTTGCGGAGGTGGTACTGGTGATAAAATACAAAATAAATATCTTTGAAGAACTGAAGAAAAAAGGTTATAATCAAACGAGAATACAGCATGAAAAACTTTTGCCAGCACAAACAGCGCAAAACATTAAGGCTGGCAAAAGCATAACACTGGAAACACTTAATAAAATATGTATTATGCTTAAAATGCAGCCAGGCGAAATCGTAGAAGTAATTCCCACAGAGGAAGAAAAAATAAAGTATTATTGATGATATTCTAATATCCCGCCAGGACGAGAATCGTTTCGGGGAAAGGAAGAAACTATGCAGAGAAGAACCTTAGGAAAAAGTATCTCTGTACTTTACAGAAGAGAACAGAGGTATGTGAATCAAATGTTAAAGGAGTATGGACTGGGGTATTCCGATTATAATTTCCTCATGTATCTGTCTGCCAATGAGGGATGCAGCCAGAAAGAGATGAGCCAGGCAATGTCAGTGGATGAAGCGCTGACTGTGCGTGTGGTGCGCAAGCTGCAGAAGCAGGGATACATTATCAGGAGCAAGGCTCCCCAAAACAGCAGGCGCTATGAGATCTATCTCACAGAGGAGGGCAAAGAGCTGATCCCCAAACTGCGCAGCTGTCTGACCTCCTGGTGGGATCAGGTGACAGAGGGGATGCCCTGGGAAGAGCAGGAAGTGCTGATCCGGGGAATGGAAGTTCTGGAAAAACAGTCCGAGCGCCTGATGGAGGAACCGTAGATGAAAGAAGCAGGAAATCCGCTGGCAGCGGAAAAGATCACAAGCCTGCTGGTGCGTTTCGCCGTTCCCAGCATTATAGCCATGCTGGTCAGCTCCCTTTACAATATTGTAGACCAGTTTTTTATCGGAAGAAGCGTAGGGATGCTGGGAAATGCAGCTACCAATGTGGCGTTTCCTCTGAGCATTACCTGCACGGCGCTCTCCCTCTTATGCGGAGTAGGAGGAGCTGCCAATTTTAACCTGCACATGGGCGGCAGAGAAGAAGAAAAAGCAAAGAAATTTGCCGGAGGAGCCATCGGCATGATGGTGATCCTGGGCATTGCCCTGTGCGCTGTCGTGCGCATTTTCTTAAAGCCGCTGATGATAGCTTTCGGGGCAACGGACCAGATCCTGGATTATGCCCTGACCTATACCGGGATCACTTCCTGGGGCTTCCCGTTTCTGATCGTTGCCACGGGAGGCAGCAATCTGATCCGGGCGGACGGCAGCCCCAGATTTTCTATGGCATGTACGCTCACTGGAGCGGTGATCAATACCATCTTAGATCCGCTCTTTATCTTTGGTTTTGATATGGGGATCGCAGGCGCTGCGTACGCAACCGTGATCGGGCAGGTGGTATCCGGCATCCTGGTCCTTGGGTATCTGAGCCGCTTTAAAACAGTGAAGATTCCTAAGAGAGCGCTGCTTCCTTCCGGCGCAGTGTGGCTGGGAGTGCTGTCGCTTGGCATCGCGCCGTTTTTCAACCAGCTGTCCATGATGATCGTTCAGATTGTCATGAACAACACCCTGACTTATTATGGAAGCCAGTCTGTGTATGGAAGCGACATTCCTCTTGCCTGCGCCGGGATCATCTCCAAGGTGGGAATGATCTTTTTCTCTATCATTATCGGGATTTCCCAGGGGATCCAGCCCATCATCAGTTTTAACTATGGCGCCAGGGACGGCGAAAGGGTAAAGGAAACTTATAAGAAAGCGGTCACGGCGGCGCTTTGCATTTCCTTCTGCTCCTTTCTTTTGTTTCAGACCTTTCCCCGGCAGATCGTGGGGATCTTCGGGAGCGGCAGTGAGGAGTATTTTGATTTTGCGGAGAAGTTTTTCCGGATTTATATGTTCTGTACTTTTATCAACGGAATCCAGCCCATTACGGCAAATACTTTTACTTCCATCGGGAAAGCCACGAAAGGTCTGTTCATTTCCCTGACCAGGCAGATCATCTTCCTTCTGCCCCTTTTGCTGATCCTTCCCATCTTTTGGGGAATCCAGGGTGTCATGTATGCGGCTCCGGTGGCAGACAGTATCGCGGCAGTGCTGTCCATCTGTTTTATCCGGAGAGAATTTCGTCTGCTTGACCAGATGGAAAAGCTTGAAAAGAAAACTCTTGACTTGAAGTAAACTCCAGATGCTACAATGAGAGCGTGGAGTGAGGCAGGTGATTTTTGTGATGCTTGTGATCACAGGAAGCCTGCCTTTTGTAATTGCAGCAAGAAAAGGAGTGAAGGATTATGGTTTATAAGGATTTTCAGGGACTTAAGCTGTCTGCGCTGGGAATGGGAGCAATGCGCCTTCCGGTGGTGGACGCAGATGACGCCAAGATTGACGAAGCAGCCGCTTTTGCCATGGTAGACTGTGCTATGGAACAGGGCGTAAACTACTATGATACTGCATGGGGATACCATGGAGGACATTCAGAGCTGGTAATGGGAAAGGCGCTGAGCCGTTACCCGAGAGAAAACTATTATCTGGCTACCAAATTCCCGGGATATGACCTTTCCAATATGGATAAAGTAGAGGAGATCTTTGAGGAGCAGCTGAAAAAGTGCCAGGTAGAATACTTTGATTTTTATCTTTTCCACAATGTCTGTGAAATGAATATTGACGCTTATCTGGACCCCAAATACGGTATCTATGAGTATCTGAAGAAGCAGAAGGGAGCAGGAAGGATCCGCCACCTGGGATTTTCTGCCCATGGAAGCTATGAGGTCATGAAGAGGTTCCTGGATGCTTACGGCAAGGATATGGAATTCTGCCAGATCCAGCTGAACTATCTGGACTGGACCTTCCAAAGCGCTAAGGAAAAAGTAGAGCTTTTGAAAGAACATCAGATCCCGGTATGGGTTATGGAGCCTTTAAGAGGCGGTAAGCTGGCTTCTCTGGCAGAAGAAGACCAGGCACAGTTAAAGGCGCTCAGACCAGAGGAAACCATTCCTGCATGGGCATTCCGTTTCCTGCAGAGTATTCCTGAGGTGACCATGGTGCTTTCCGGTATGTCCAATATGGAGCAGATGCAGGAAAATATCAGGACTTTCAGCGAGGATAAGCCATTAAATGAGAAAGAAATGGAAGCTCTTTTGTCTGTTGCCGACCATATGCTGAAGAAGATCGTGCTGCCCTGCACCGCATGCCGGTATTGCGTCAGCCACTGTCCTCAGGAGCTGGATATTCCCTCTCTTCTGGCGCTGTACAATGAGCACTGCTTTACTCAGGGAGGTTTCCTGGCACCTATGGCGCTGTCCTCTTATCCAGAGGAGAAGAGACCTTCTGCCTGCATCGGCTGCAGAAGCTGTGAAGCTGTCTGCCCTCAGCAAATCAAGGTATCTGAGGCAATGGCTGATTTTGTAGAAAAGCTGGGAGCGTAAATATGGCAGAAAACAGGAAAATGCCGGAAGGGAAGACGCCGGTGCAGCAGTATTCTACCGGTGTACGGTATAAAAATGGAATGGAATACCGAAAGCTTCCCAGAGGAACAGAGGAGATCAGTGTCATCGGGCTGGGCAGCAGCTCATCCGGTGAGGCAGGCGCAAAGGAAGCACAGGCTGCAGCGGAAATGGCGATAGAAAACGGGATCAATTATTTTGACCTGGCAGCATCCGATGCGGTTCCTTTTGAAGCCTACGGAAACGCGGCAGCAGGCTGCGGGGAAAAGGTTTATTTCCAGGTTCATTTCGGCGCGGAATATACCACAGGGAAGTATGGATGGACCCTGGATCTGGAAAAAATCAAACGGTCGGTAGACTGGCAGATGAAAGCTCTGAAGACAGATGTGATCGATTTTGGCTTTGTCCACTGCATTGACGAGGGCACGGATCTGGAGCAGGTGACCGCCCAGGGAACCCTGGATTATATGCAGGAGCTGAAGCGTCAGGGTGTGATCCGTCATCTGGGACTGTCCTCCCATACACCGCAGATTGCCCAGAGATTTCTGGATACCGGGCTGATCGATATGCTGATGTTCAGCATCAATCCGGGGTATGATTACAGAAAGGGCGAATACGCTGTAGGAAGCGTGGACGAGCGCATGGAGCTTTACCGCAGGTGCCAGGCAGAAGGCGTGGGCATCTCGGTGATGAAAGCCTTCAGTGGCGGACAGCTTTTAGATGAAAAAACCTCCCCCTTTAAAAAGGCGCTGACAAAATATCAGTGCATCCAGTATGCACTGGATAAACCAGGCGTTCTGACGGTGCTGCCTGGTGTGCGGAACAGACAGGATGTGAAAGAAATCCTGGGATTTCTGAAAGCTTCCAGAGAAGAGAAAGACTATTCGGTTCTGGGAGATTTCACACCTCAGGATGCAGAAGGAATCTGTGTCTACTGCAATCACTGCCAGCCCTGTCCCCAGGGTCTGGATGTGGGGCTGATCAACAAGTATTATGATCTGGCAAAGGCTGGGGATGCCCTGGCAAAGTCCCACTATGCAAACCTGGAGAAAAAAGCAGGCAACTGTATCTGCTGCGGACATTGCGATTCCCGCTGTCCGTTCCATGTGGCACAGACCAGCCGGATGGAGGAGATCCGGGGCTATTTCGGTGAATAAGGAAAGAGAAGAAGGCGCAGCTGCGAAAACAGCCCGCCTTCTTTTTTTGTGCTGCGCCTTTAGACGCAGCGGTTATGAAAGGAGAATTACATATATTTTTTCAGTGTGGCTCTTACCGCTCCCGGACCTGCGATTTCTTCCAGGAACATGCCTTCGATCTTCTCACCGATGCCTGCCTGATACAGGTCGATGCCGAAGATATTGGCGTTGGATAAGATGCCTTTTAACTGTCCGTTATAAGTTTCCGGTTTGCCCACTTCAATGCCTTCCAAAGCTTTGGACAGCTCGTCCAGCATAGGATCTGCGGAACGCTCGAACGCCTTTCCTTCATCGTCTACGCCCAGAAGGTATCTGCACCAGCCTGCGATTGCCAGAGGAATGGCGGTCAGCTTCTTGGCGTCTCCGTCTTTTTCCACATAAGATTTGATGGTTTCTCCGTAACGGATGCCTACTTTCTGTGAAGTATCGGTAGCGATACGCTGCGGGGTATCCGGCATGAACGGATTAGGAATCCTTACATTGATGACTTCATCTACAAAGGCAGACGGAGAGAGGATGCCCGGATCGGTTACTACCGGCATGCCTTCCACAGGTCCGATCTCATGAACCAGTTTGTTCAGCTGTTCATCTCTCATCTCATCGGCAATGAGCGTATAGCCCAGCACACAGCCGTATACAGCCAGAGCTGTATGCAGAGGATTCAGGCAGGTAGTTACTTTCATGCGCTCTACTTTATTTACGGTGTCACGGTCTGTCATGTAGACACCGGCTTTTTCCAGGGCAGGTCTTCCGTTGGGGAACTTGTCCTCGATGACCAGATACTGAGGTCCTTCTGCGTTTACAAAAGGAGCGATGTAGGTTCTCTTGGAAGTGATCACAGGAGCGATTTCCTCTACACCGGCTTTTTCCAGATCCGCGCATACGGAATCCGCAGGTCTCGGTGTGATCTTGTCGATCATGGACCATGGGAAGGAAACCTGTTTTTCATCGGAGAGGTAGGCTACGAAATCTTCTTCTACAAAACCTTTTGCCTGCCATTCTTTTGCCATGGTCAGGATGGAATTCTGGAGCTTTTCGCCGTTGTGGGAGCAGTTATCCATGGAAACCACTGCCAGGGGAGCTTTGCCTGCTTTCCAGCGTTCATACAGCAGCGCGCAGACCACTGCCATGGCAGCGCCTGGTTTTTCCGGTCCGTTGTCGATATCTGCCTGGATGAATGGGAAGTAATTGCCGTCAGCGCCCTTTAAAGCATAGCCCTTTTCTGTGATCGTAAAGGATACCATCTGAAGCTCCGGATTGGTGAAGATGGCTTTTAAACGGTTCCAGTATTCCGGAACATTGGACTGGGCTTTGATCGCCTCTGTCAGAGAACCCAGGACTTTTTTGTCCGTGGAGCCGTCTGCTTTTAAGGTAACAGCCAGTACCAGATTGTCATAAGGTTCATAGATTTTGTCCACCACATCAAAGTCAAAGGTTTCCACGCAGGTGATGCCTTTGTCAGCGGCGCCTTCGGAGATTAAGGTATCAGCCAGTCCGCCGATGAAAATACGGAAAATATTACCAATTCCGAAATGAACCCATACAGGAGCTTTCTTTGTATTTTCAGCAACTTTTTCAATGTCATAGGAAGGAAGGGCAATGCCTGCTGCTTCCCACGGCGCCTTGTTTTTTATACTTTCTAAAGTCAGTTTCATAATTTTTTACTTCCTTTACTTGTTTGTTTCGTTTTTCGATTCCTTTTCAGCTGCTTCCCAGAGTCCGCGCAGATAAGCTGCGCCTAAAGCACGGTCATACAGACCATAGCCGGGCATTGCTTTTTCACCCCAGATCATACGTCCGTGGTCGGGACGGATCGGTCCGTCAAAGCCTGTGTCATGAAGGGCTTTGATCACTGCGTACATATCAAAGGTTCCGTCAGAGCTTAAATGAGCGCTTTCCTCAAAGTCACGCATACCATCGTTGAAACGCAGGTTTCTGATGTGGCCAAAGTGGATCCTGCCTTTTAACATATGGATGGTGTCGATCAGGTCGTTGTTCAGATTGGTGCCGTAAGAACCCATGCAGAAGGTTACGCCGTTGTGCTTGTTGGGAACGGCTTCCATCATGCGTCTTAATTTCTCCTGGGAAGAAATGATCCTGGGCAGTCCGAATACGCTCCAGGAAGGATCGTCGGGATGGATCGCCATGTTGATGTCGTATTTATCGCAGACCGGCATGATGGCTTTCAGGAAGTATACCAGGTTTTCAAATAATTTCTCTTCGTCAATGTCTTTGTACAGAGCGAATAATTCCTTTACTTTCTCCATACGTTCCGGTTCCCAGCCTGGCATTACCGTGCCGTTCATATCGTTTTTGATGCTGTCGAACATATTTTCCGGGTCCATGCTGTCAATGGTGTCCTGGCTGTAGGCAAGCACGGTTGTGCCGTCGTCTCTCATACGTTCCAGTTCTGTTCTGGTCCAGTCAAAGACGGGCATGAAGTTGTAGCATACCATGTGGATGTCTGCTTTTCCAAGATTTTCCAGAGTTTCGATGTAAGCTGCGATATCCTTGTCACGTTCCGGAGCGCCTTTTTTGATGGCGTCGCTTACGTTGACACTTTCGATTCCTGCAAGGTGAAGACCGGCGTCTTCGACTTCCTTTTTCATTGCCAGGATTTCATCCAGTGTCCAGACTTCTCCGGGAAGTTTGTCATAAAGGGTTGTAATGATTCCTGTTACATAACAGGATTGGCGAATCTGCTGTAAGGTTACTGTGTCATGGTCTTTGCCGTACCAGCGCATTGTCATTTCCATAGTATTTTTTCCTTTCTTTTCCGTTAAAATTTATAAATTTATTATAATCAAAAAGCGAGAAAAAACCAATTGAGAAGATTGTTGTATACATTGTAAAAGTTGCGGTTTTGCATTAAAATGGAAGCAGTAAAACCAACAGGAGATGCGTATAATATGAAAAAAAATCTGAAAACTAAGTTCCAGAGAAGGCAGTACATGCTTTCCAAAGATTTTGAAATTTATTATTACAGTGACAGCCATATGGAAAATGTGGATTTTCATATACACGATTACTATGAATTTTACTTTTTTGTGGAGGGAGACGTTTCCATCTCAGTGAAAGAGAAAAGCGATGCACTGAAAGCAGGGGACGTGGTGGTGATCCCGCCGGGGATCCCCCACAGAGTGGTGTTCCACAGCTGGGAGCTGCCTTACAGCAGGTTTGTCTTCTGGATCAGCACCGATTATTTCCAGAGGCTTTACAGTTCTTCGGCAGATTATGCTTATTTAATTGAGTATGCCCGGGAAAAAGGGGAATATGTATTTCATAATACGATGGTGGAGTTCAGTACGATTCAGTCTAAGATTTTCCATCTCATTGAAGAGATCCACTCAGAACACTTCGGCAGGGATACCAAGATCTCCATCTGCATCAGCGACCTGCTCCTGCATCTGAACCGCATGGTATATGAACGAAACCATCCCAGGAGAAGGAAGGAAGATAAAAATCTGGAAGAAAGTATCATTCAGTATATCGATGAACATCTGGAGCAGGATCTGTCCCTGGAGCACCTGGCAGGAAAATTTTATGTAAGCAAGTATTATATTGCCCATATGTTTAAAGAGACCATCGGGATATCCATCCATCAGTATATTACCAAGAAAAGGCTGGCAGCCTGTCAGGATGCCATATTGAGCAGCATCAGCATCAGCCAGTCCTACCTGATGTTTGGGTTTAAGGACTATTCCAGTTTTTTCCGGGCGTTTAAAAAAGAGTACGGCATATCGCCCAAGGAATTCAGGGATATGCAGATCGGTCAGAAGAAAGAAAAGTTTTAGAAAAGAATGAATGAGATTGAGTGAAAATGAAAGTTTGTGCATGATTTACAAAAATAGTTTTGCAATTTTATGAATTAGTATGATTGATTTTGAACGAAAATGATTATATAATAAACTCAATCAAAGAAAGAAAAGAGGGTGGAACAATGATCTATACCGTTACATTTAACCCTTCGCTGGACTACATTGTAGCAGTAAAAGACTTCCGGCTGGGAATGACAAACCGGACAGAGTCTGAGCTGCTCCTTCCCGGCGGAAAGGGGATCAATGTATCAGTCGTTTTGAAAAATCTAGGTGTGGAGAGTACGGCTTTAGGATTTACCGCAGGATTTACCGGCCGTGAGATCCGCCGCCGTGTGGAAGAAACCGGCGTCAGAGCAGAATTCATTGAGATCCCGGAAGGCTTTTCCAGGATCAACTTAAAGCTGAAATCCATCGAAGGCACAGAAATCAATGGGAATGGTCCCGGAATCAGCCGGGAAAAGGTACAGGAGCTTATGAAAAAGCTGGATATTCTGGAAGCAGGGGACTGCCTGGTGCTGGCAGGAAGTATTCCGGGATCTCTGCCAGACAGTATTTATCAGGACATTGCCGCTAAGATGGCAGAGAAAAAGGTACAGATCGTGGTGGATGCCACCAGAGATCTATTGCTGAATGTGCTGCCGTACCGCCCTTTCCTGATCAAGCCCAATAACCATGAGCTGGGAGAGATCTTTCAGAGAGAGCTGAGGACCAGGGAGGAAGTCATACCCTATGCCCAAAAGCTCCGGGAAAAGGGGGCGCAGAATGTGCTGGTCTCTATGGCGGGAGAGGGAGCTGTGCTTGCAGCGGCAGACGGAAAAATCTATCAGGCTCCCGCACCCAAAGGAGAACTGAAAAATGGTGTAGGAGCAGGTGATTCTATGGTGGCAGGCTTTTTGGCAGGCTGGCAGGAAGAGAAAGATTACCGCCATGCTTTCCGCATGGGAGTCGCCGCAGGAAGTGCCAGTGCATTTTCTGAATACCTGGCTGAGCGCAGGGAAGTAGAGGAAGTCTATAGGAGGATTAAGGAGGAGTAAAAGATGAGGATCATCGAATTGCTGGATCAGCGCAGCATCTGTCTGGATGCCGCGCCCAAGACTAAGACAGAGGCTTTGGATATGGCAGTTGCCCTTATGGTCAAAAGCGGAAAAATAAAAGACGAAGAAGGATACAGAAAACAGGTATATGCCAGAGAGGAGGAAAGCACTACCGGGATTGGAGAGGGGATCGCAATTCCCCATGGAAAAGGGGAAGCAGTAGAGAGACCGGGGCTGGCAGCCATGGTGATCCGGGACGGCGTGGATTTCGACGCCCTGGATGACGAGCCGGTAACCCTTCTGTTCCTGATCGCGGCTCCCAACACAAAAGACAATGTTCATCTGGACGTGCTGAGTAAACTGTCCATGCTTTTGATGGATGAAGCATTCGTGGAGCGTCTCAGGAATGCCAGGGATCCGGAGGAGTTTTTAAAGATCGTAGACCAGGCAGACCAGGAGAAAGCAGACATTGACCAGCAGCTTGCAGATACCGGAACCGCACAGGAGGGACAGACAAAAATCCTGGCAGTGACTTCCTGCCCTACAGGCATTGCCCACACCTATATGGCAGCTGAAGGAATTGAAAAGGCGGCAAAAGCTCATGACTGCTTTGTAAAAATCGAGACTCGAGGCTCCGGAGGAGCGAAAAATGTGCTGACAGACCAGGATATCGCAGAGGCAGACTGCATCATCGTGGCAGCAGATGCCCAGGTCCCCATGGACCGCTTCGACGGAAAGAAAGTGATCATCTGTCCGGTTTCGGACGGGATCAGCAAAGCGGACGCCTTAGTGGAACAGGCAATATCCGGACAGGTTCCTCTTTATCACGCTTCCAATGCTCCGGCGCAGGCAGGGCAGACGAAAAAGAGCGGCGGCGCCGGCCATCAGATCTATACACAGCTAATGAATGGCGTTTCCCATATGCTGCCTTTTGTGGTGGGCGGCGGTATTTTGATCGCGCTGGCGTTCCTGATCGACGGTCTGTGTGTGGATATGAATGCTTTGTCTGTAGAGCAGCGAGGAAACTTCGGTACCATTACGCCGACAGCGGCTGTGTTAAAGCAGATCGGAGATGTGGCATTTGGTTTCATGCTGCCGGTGCTTGCAGGCTATATCGCTATGGCGATCGGCGACAGACCTGCCCTGGCAGTGGGATTTGTAGGCGGCATGCTGGCTTCTCAGGGACAGTCCGGATTCCTGGGTGCTCTGGCGGCGGGATTTATCGCCGGATATCTGGTGGTGCTTCTGAGAAAAGTGTGCGATAAGCTGCCTCAGGCGATTGAGAAAATCGCGCCTGTACTGATTTATCCGGTCGTAGGGATCCTGGTGATAGGACTGATCATGAACTTTATCATAGAGCCTGTCATGGGCGGCATCAACACGGCGCTGAACAACGGGCTTATGAGCATGGGCGGTTCCAGCAAGCTGGTATTGGGACTCCTGCTGGGCGGTATGATGGCGGTTGATATGGGCGGTCCCTTTAATAAAGCAGCCTATGTCTTCGGTACGGCAGCCATTGCTTCGGGGAATTATGATGTGATGGCGGCAGTTATGCTGGGCGGCATGACACCTCCCTGTGCCATTGCTCTGGCAACGCTTCTCTTTCAGAATAAGTTTACAGAGGAAGAGCGGAAGAACGGTCCTATGAATTTCATCATGGGTCTTGCCTTTATCACAGAGGGAGCGATTCCCTATGCGGCTTCTGATCCGCTGCATGTACTTCCTGCCTGCATCGCAGGATCCGCGGCAGCAGGGGCATTGTCCATGGTCTTCGGCTGTACGCTGATGGCACCTCACGGCGGGATCTTTGTTTTCCCTGTAGTGGGAAATGCAGTGCTGTATCTGGCAGCTTTGGCAGCCGGGACCTTGATCAGCACTGCACTGCTGGGAGTTTTAAAGAAAAAGGCTGAATAATCAAATATGGGCGGCAGATGGTTTTTGATGAGACCACCTGCCGCCGTTTTGGTATTGCCGCTGTTTTGGTATTTGCATGGCAGAGGATTTGATGGTATGATGAAAACAGAATACAGCAGCGGCTCCCCGGCGCCGCTGTACAGAAATAGAATGGTTTGCGAGAGGTGACGACATGCTGGCAGAACAGCGATATGAGAAAATCCTGAAAAATTTAGAGCAGAATAAAAGTGTGACTGTGGCAGAGCTTACAAAGCTTCTGAATACATCAGAATCTACCATAAGAAGAGATCTGAATGCCCTTGACAAAGCGGGAAAGCTGGTAAAGGTATTTGGAGGGGCAGTCAGTGCGGGACTGGAGATTGTCTCGGAGGAACCTTCTGTGGAGCAGAAGGAGAAGCTTTGCTATGAAGAAAAGCAGAGTATCGGCAGATATGCGGCGTCCCTGGTGAAGCCGGGAGATTTTATCTATCTGGATGCGGGAACCACCACAGGGGCTATGATTGGATTTCTGGAAGAAAAAGGAATCACGGTGGTGACCAATGCGGTGGGACATGCCAGGAGCCTGGCAGCCTCCGGGATACGGGTGATTCTCATTGGAGGAGAACTGAAAGGAAGGACAGAGGCTGTAGTAGGAAGCCAGGCAGTAGCCGAGATACAGAAATATCATTTTACCAAAGGTTTCTTTGGTACCAACGGTGCCAGCCGGCAGGGAGGATACAGCACCCCGGACGCAGAAGAAGCAGTGGTAAAAGAGACGGCGTTTTCCAGATGCCAGAAAAGATATGTCCTGTGTGACCATACAAAATTCGGACATACCAGCCTGGTGTCGTTCGGCGAGCTGGAAGAAGGCATCCTTCTGACAGACAGCGAAGCAGACGGCACGCTGGAGGGTTGTACAGAAATCAGAAGGATAACGGGAAACTGGGAAGGCTGAAGAGAAAAAGGGAGATTTCTGAATCACAGAAACCTCCCTTTTTCCTGGATATTTTACTTAAGCAGATCTTCTTTTTTCTCCAGAATAGCAGCCACAGCCAGACAGGCAGGGCAGTCGCAGTATTTGCCGCCGCCTGCTTTTACCTCTTCTGCGTGGGCGGCAATTCCGGCAGCAGTATCCGCACCGAAATACCCCTTGCCCTGTTCAGAACCGGCAAAGGCAATCAGCTGATCAATGGGCATAATATCCATTTCCAACTCTTTGATATACTTTTCCGTCTCTTCCCGTTCCTCGGGTGTTCCCACTTTGGCAAGCCAGCTTTCCGCGGCAGCCTTTGTCTCCTGGCTGCAGGTGGGAGCTGCGATCAGTTCTTTTGTCTTTTCCACTGCATAATCCAATACCTGTTTGTCCATTTCCAATACCTCCGTTTCTTTTGGTTTACTGTCATTTTACCACCAAAACAGGCAGAAGTACAGACGCAGGAGGAAAAGCAATAGAAAACAGCAATGGAAAAGACGCACCGGAAAAAGCTCCGGTGCGCCTGGAAGATCAGCGGTTTTAGTTGTCTTCTTCTGTCATGGTGTATACCTGACGTTTTCTTGCCATTTCATCGCTTGCCAGATATTCGTCGTAAGTGGTGATCTTATCGATCAGCACACCGTTTGGCAGGATCTCCATAATACGGTTGGCAGTAGTCTGGACGATCTGGTGGTCATGGGAAGCAAAAAGGATCACGCCCGGGAATTTCATCATACCGTTGTTTAAGGCAGTGATGGATTCCATGTCCAGATGGTTGGTGGGTTCGTCGAAGATCAGGATGTTCGCGCCGGAGATCATCATCTTGGACAGCAGGCAGCGGACCTTTTCCCCTCCGGAAAGTACCCGTACTTTTTTCACGCCGTCTTCTCCGGGGAAGAGCATACGTCCCAGGAAGCCGCGGACATAGGTGGCGTCTTTGATCTCAGAATAGCCGGTCAGCCAGTCCGCAATGGTCAGATCATTGTCAAATTCTTTGGTGCTGTCCTTGGGGAAATATGCCTGGGAGGTAGTTACTCCCCATTTATAGGTTCCCTTGTCCGGCTCCATTTCGCCCATCAGAATCTGGAACAGGACAGTTTTCGCACGTTCGTTCCCGCCTACAAAGGCAACTTTGTCTTCCCTGCCCAGAGTGAAGGAGAGATTGTCCAGAACTTTTACACCGTCGATGGTTTTGGAAAGTCCTTCTACCATCAGAACTTCATTTCCAATCTCTCTGTTGGGACGGAAGTCAATGTAAGGATATTTCCGGCTGGAAGGGCGCATCTCATCCAGCTGGATCTTTTCCAGGGCGCGTTTTCTGGAGGTCGCCTGTTTGGATTTGGAAGCATTGGCAGAGAAACGGGAGATAAATTCCTGGAGTTCTTTGATCTTCTCCTCTTTCTTGCGGTTGGCTTCTTTCATCTGCTTAATGAGCAGCTGGCTGGACTCATACCAGAAGTCGTAGTTTCCGGCATAGAGCTGGATCTTGCCATAGTCGATATCTGCCGTATGGGTACAGACCTTGTTCAGGAAGTAACGGTCATGGGATACCACGATAACGGTGTTTTCAAAGTTGATCAGGAATTCCTCCAGCCATTCGATGGCGTCCAGGTCCAGATGGTTGGTAGGCTCGTCCAAAAGCAGGATATCCGGATTTCCGAAAAGCGCCTGCGCCAGCAGGACTTTCACCTTTTCGCTGCCTTTTAAATCGGACATCGGGGAATAGTGAAGTTCTGTGTCAATGCCAAGTCCGTTTAACAGCATGGCAGCATCGGACTCTGCCTCCCAGCCGTTCATCTCTGCAAACTCACCTTCCAGTTCGCTGGCGCGGATGCCGTCCTCGTCGGTGAAGTCTTCTTTGGCGTAAATTGCCTCTTTCTCTTTCATGATTTCATAAAGGCGCTGGTTTCCCATGATAACGGTGTCCAGAACCGGATAAGCATCGTATTTGAAATGATCCTGCTGCAGGAAGGAAAGACGCTGCCCCGGTGTGATGGAGATGTCGCCTTTGGTGGTCTCCAGCTGTCCGGAAAGGATTTTCAGAAAGGTTGACTTCCCTGCTCCGTTGGCTCCGATGAGACCGTAACAGTTTCCTTCTGTAAATTTAATATTCACGTCTTCAAACAGTGCTTTTTTGCCAATGCGCAAGGTAACATTATTTGCTGCGATCATGTTTTTATTTCCTCACTTTCAAAATGGTGCTGTAAACAATATTTTCTGCATAGTCTCTTCCATTTTACCGTAAAATGGGGATTTTGCAAGTGTTTCTTATGAAAAAATACTTGATAAATACAGTACAGATGATTATAATATTTTTTAGACGAAAGCGAAAGGCGCGAAGAAGAGGACAGGACACCAGGGAGGGAGAGTGTGTATGTTAATTACAAGAGAGTGCGATTATGCAGTGAGGATCGTCAGAGCTTTGGCAGGAGGAGAGAAGCTCTGTGTGAATCAGATCTGTGAGATGGAGCAGCTGACCCCGGCTTTTGTATATAAGATATTAAAGAAATTGGAAAAGCAGGAGATCGTAAAGAGCTTTCGGGGAAGCAACGGCGGTTATGCCCTGAAGAAGTCTACGACAGAGCTGACGCTGCTGGACATTTACCTGGCTGTGGAGCCGGATTTCTATATGATCGAGTGTATGAATCCCCAGAAGGCATGCGCCCGCAATCAGGAAGACAGCGGCTGCATGGTACATAAAGAGCTGTGCCGTATCCAGGGCAGGCTGGTGGAGGAATTGAAGGCGCATACCATTGCGCAGATCATGGACAGCTGTGCGTGATTACCTATTATAATAGAAGAAAAAGAGATACTTTTGTACAGAAAGGGGAACACTTAGGAGGTTCCCCTTTGTTTTTTTGTAAAAACATTGTATTTTCTACCATTTTATAAATAGACATGCCTGTGAAATCGTGCTATAATTTCTGTAGACTTCGGGGAGCGAAGTGGATTATTGTTCAAAAACAATTTTCAAGGAGGAAAAAATCAAATGGCTAGAAAGATGAAAACCATGGATGGTAACCATGCAGCAGCTCATGCTTCATATGCATATTCTGATGTAGCGGCTATTTATCCGATCACCCCTTCATCTGTAATGGCAGAAGCTACAGACGAATGGGCAACACAGGGAAGAAAGAACATTTTCGGACAGGAAGTTCAGGTTACAGAAATGCAGTCTGAAGCTGGTGCTGCCGGTGCAGTTCACGGTTCCTTAGCAGCTGGTGCCCTGACTACAACATATACCGCATCTCAGGGTCTTCTGCTGATGATCCCCAACCTTTACAAAATCGCAGGTGAGCAGCTCCCGGGCGTTATCAACGTTTCCGCACGTGCTCTTGCAAGCCATGCATTATCAATCTTCGGCGATCACTCTGACGTATATGCCTGTCGTCAGACCGGATGTGCAATGCTGTGTGAATCTTCCGTACAGGAAGTTATGGACTTAACACCAGTAGCACACTGCTCTGCAATCAAAGGCAAAGTTCCGTTCATCAACTTCTTCGACGGATTCCGTACTTCCCATGAGCTTCAGAAGATCGAAACATGGGATTACGAAGACTTAAAAGACCTGGTAGATATGGAGGCTGTTGACGCATTCCGTAAACATGCGTTAAATCCAAATCATCCATGCCAGAGAGGTTCTGCTCAGAACCCGGATATCTTCTTCCAGGCAAGAGAAGCATGCAATCCTTACTATGACGCACTGCCTGCATTAGTTCAGGAGTACATGGACAAGGTAAATGCTAAGATCGGCACCAACTACAAATTATTCAACTACTACGGAGCAGAAGACGCTGAGCACGTGATCATCGCTATGGGTTCCGCATGTGAAACCATTGAGGAGACCATTGATTACTTATTAGCTCAGGGCAAGAAGGTTGGTCTTGTTACTGTACGTCTGTACAGACCATTCTGCGCAGAAGCATTAGTAAACGCAATTCCTGAATCTGTAAAACAGATCACAGTATTAGACAGAACAAAAGAGCCAGGTTCTCTTGGCGAGCCTCTGTACTTAGACGTTGTTGCAGCACTGAAAGGTACTAAATTCAATGATACACCAGTGTTCACAGGACGTTACGGTTTAGGTTCCAAAGATACCACACCGGCTCAGATCGTTGCTGTATACGAAAACACAACAAAACAGAAATTCACAATCGGTATCGTGGATGACGTTACAAACTTATCTCTGGAAGTTGGCGCTCCTCTGGTTACTACTCCGGAAGGAACCATCAACTGCAAGTTCTGGGGATTAGGAGCTGACGGTACTGTTGGAGCAAACAAGAACTCCATCAAGATCATCGGCGACAACACAGATATGTACGCTCAGGCATACTTTGATTACGACTCCAAGAAATCCGGCGGTGTTACTATGTCTCACCTGCGTTTCGGTAAGAGCCCGATCAAATCCACATACCTGATCAAACAGGCGAACTTTGTAGCTTGCCACAACCCATCCTATGTGAATAAATACAACATGGTA
>DWVZ01000047.1 GCA_019119975.1 Candidatus Blautia merdavium
AGAATGCTATAATCAATGCATAGCGTAAGCCTATAACGCAGGTGGCAGGATAAGGAGGTTCGTATGGAGAGACCAACAATACCAGTATATCAGTATTTTCAGGCGTGTTATAATCCCCAGCTGGAAAAGGAAATCGAAAAATGCAAAAAGAAATGCCATCAGTATAACCAGCTCTGCCCCACAGACAGAGAAGCTCAGCAGGAAATCCTGAGGGACCTGATCGGCAATTTAGGAAAAGAAGTGGTGGTTACGCCGCCGTTTTGGTGTGATTATGGCTGGAACATTACATTGGGCGATTACTTCTATTCTAATCACAATCTGATTATCACAGACGGAGCTCAGGTGACTTTCGGATCCCATGTTTTTGTAGCGCCCAACTGCTGCTTTACCACAGCGGAACATGCCCTTGACCCGGAGCAGAGAAAGGCAGGGATAGAGGTGGCGAAGCCGATTGCCGTTGGAAACAATGTGTGGATCGGCGCGGGAGCCACCATTCTTGCGGGAGTGACGATAGGGGATAATTCTGTGATTGGCGCAGGAAGTGTTGTGAATAAGGACATACCGGCAGGTGTGATCGCGGCAGGGGTTCCCTGTAAGGTGATTCGGGAAATCACAGAAGAGGACAAGGAAAAATACCCCATGTATGATGGAGGAAATCTGTCACAGGTGCATAATCGCTAAGAACGAAGAAAGGCGGGCTTCCCTTAGTCTTCTGCGCATGATCGCCTGATGATAAGTCTTTTTAGGGATAAGGCTTTTGCATTGTACCCTCCGACATTTTGTGCTAAACTGGTACCAGAATTTACGAATAGACAAGGAGTACCATATGCCAGTTTTTGATTTTAACCACTCACCCGAGGATCCAAGGGTCCCGGAATGTACCTATAACATTCTTTATTCCAATGAGCCGGAAGCTTCTTCCTTTCACCCAATCCTGATCCTGGACAACAGCCAGGGGAAGCTGCGCCATCATTCCAGCGGTGTTTTCACCAATCCCATGAAAAGGACCGCGTTTGAATTTAAGGACGAAGAGGGCGCTGTCAGCGCCGATATCCTCCAGATTGACGCCCGTTTTGTCAGTCTTTTAAAATGGCTTGGCGAGAACCGCATCAACGTGCGGCTGTCCGGCGCCCTGCGGGAGGACGGATATTCTGTATACAAAATACGGGAGCTTGCTCTGGGCAGAGGCGGCAAGCTTTCTGCCGAAGACGGATTTCTCCAGTTTATGATCGAGCGTCTCTTGTCCAGCGATGCGCCTTCGGAGGAAATCCCAGATGAGGATGAGGAAGAGACCGGAGACAGCATGAAGCTGACCAGCATTCAGAGTATTACGGATTTCATTACCTGCGCGGGAAGGACTCTGCCGGATAATATCCGGCTGTGGGCAAGGAGGAACCTGGCAGTGGCACGTTCCCATGAGGTGTCTCCGGAGGAGCGGCGCCATGCCCAGAGAGCCCTTTCGATCATGATGAATATCCAGTGGAAAGGCAATTATTTTGAAGCCATTGACCCGGTAGAAGCCCGCCGGATCCTGGATGAGGAGCTTTACGGCATGGAGTCAGTGAAGCAGAGGATCATCGAGACCATTATCCAGATCAACCGCACGCATACGCTGCCTGCATACGGTCTGCTTCTGATCGGACCGGCAGGAACCGGGAAGTCCCAGATCGCCTATGCGGTCGCCAGGATCCTGAAGCTGCCCTGGACTACCCTGGATATGAGCTCCATCAATGACCCGGAGCAGCTGACCGGAAGCTCCAGGATCTATGCCAACGCCAAGCCCGGGATCATTATGGACGCCTTCTCCATGGCTGGGGAGTCCAATCTGGTGTTTATCATCAACGAGCTGGACAAGGCGTCGTCCGGGAAAGGCAACGGCAATCCGGCAGATGTGCTGCTGACCCTGCTGGATAATCTGGGATTTACAGATAATTACATGGAATGTATGATTCCCACAGTAGGCGTCTATCCCATTGCCACAGCCAATGACAAGGATCAGATCAGCGCGCCGCTGATGTCCAGATTCGCGGTCATCGAGATCCCGGATTATACACCGGAGGAGAAGAAGGTGATCTTCTCCAGGTACGCCCTGCCCAGAGTGCTGAAAAGGATTGGCATGAGGGATGGAGAATGTGTGCTGACTCCGGATGGACTGGACGCAGTCATTGAGCTGCACAGGAATACCAGCGGAATCCGCGATCTGGAGCAGGCGGCAGAGCATATCGCTGCTAATGCTCTTTATCAGATTGAAGTGAATCATGTGGAATGCGTATCCTTTGACGGGGATATGGTGAGAGCCCTTCTTGGATGACCACACCGCAACAGCATACAAAATAGAAGTCTTTGCCTGACAAATTTTACAGAGAAATTCATTGCAAAGAGGAAAGCATCTGATATAACGAAACCGGGAGCAAAAAGCGGTGCACTTAATTACAGACCAAAGGGACACTCTGTACATAAAAAAGGTAAGCAGCCTGCTGGGCGAAATGACATTGCTGGATTTGAAAGAAGAAACATAATATAATCGAAGGAGGGAATGCGGATGAAGAAAAAACAGATATTAAAGACAATATTTTATCTTTTGCTACTGGCGCTGATCATCTGGATTCCCATGTCCAGTGTAATTATCGGTATAGGTTTATTTGGGGGATTCCTCTGGAAGCGGATGAAAGAGAAACCGGATTTGATGTTTAAGATAATAAGGAGAAAATAGAATCACCTGTTAAAGCAGGTGAGATGTTTGATTGACAGGTAAATTATAATTGAAATTAATCTGGATTCTTCCGGCATAAAAATGGACTGAAAAACTGAATAGTATAACAGAACAAGTCTTGAAGGCAACCATTGCTGCCATTGCCAGAATTGGAACAGCGGCAGCCATGGGCAGGTAGACTGGAAATGTGTGACATCTATATCAGTGCTTGCGGGGCTAATCAGTGTGCTTACTTCCATTGCCGATATCCCTGAGGTATCGGAAAACAATAAATCAAAAGAAGAATACGTAATATGACGTATGAAAAGCGATTGAAATGCGTAAAAGTACGTGATATAATAGAAACATGATAAGGAAAGGAGTTACATTAGAATGCCAATGACACCAAAAGAGATGATAAAACATCTCAAAAAAAATGGGTTTGAGGAAGTAAGTCAAAATGGTTCTCATGTAAAAATGAGTAATCCGGTGACAAAAAAGACTGTGATCATTCCTTATCATTCCAAAGTAATGAAAAAAGGCTTGGAGCAGGGAATATTGAAACAGGCAGGGCTGAAATGAGCTTTGCCCCAGTAAAAATATCGGAGGTATGACGTATGGAAAAATTATTTTATCCGGCAATTTTCCACAAGGCAGAGGAAGGCGGCTTTTGGATTTCATTCCCGGATTTTCCAGAATGCTTTACGGAAGGTGATGATATGGGGCAGGCATATGAAATGGCGGTGGATGCCCTGGGGCTTGCTTTGGTAAGTAGAAAAGAAGAAAAGGAAGAAATCCCAAAATCTACAGATGTGGATCAGCTGAATGTGGAAGATGGAACGATTGTAATTGTAGAATTTGACATGATGGAATATCAGAGAAAACACAATTCTAAGGCAGTAAAAAAGACACTTAGTATCCCAGAATGGTTAAATGAAGAAGCTACCGCTATGGGAGTGAATTTTTCTCAGGTGCTGCAAGAGGCGCTGATGAGTAAATTAAATGTAAACAGATAGATAAAAGACGGGAAAGGGAGCTTGAAATCAGGCTCTCTTTTTTGTGCAAAGCGCACTAGGTCAAGACCTGTTTAAAAGACTTAACCCCAGCACTCCCAGTAAAGACCTACAGCCTTAAAATATAAGGAATCTCCCCGGCTTACCACCGGGGAAGAAAATTTTATCATCTTTCTGTCAGGAATCGGATTCACTTGTATGTTGTTGCAGTATAGATAATCCACAAAGACAGAAAAGACGAAAAGAATCACCGGAACTCATTCCTGGATTCGGGCGTTTCCTATACGAATCGGCAAATTTATTAAAAAAAATATAAAAAAAGACGAAAAACGGGACAGCTGTCCTTGTGCAGAATCTATAGATTTATTAAGATTAAGATAATTCTTTTGTATTGGTGGTGGATCTTATGAGGAAAATGGAATTTTTTACAAAGTTAAAGTTATCAGCCTCCGTTTTAGACAGTAAAAAAGAACAATTATACAAACATTTCTGCACGGCTCCGGACTGGCTGATCGAGTGCTGCCGTGTAGAAAAGCTGCCTCCGGATACGGTCTTTATTCGTGAAGGGGAGCCGGTACATACTATTTACTTTATTCTGGACGGAGTTTTTAAAGCTGTGGATTATCGGGCATTAGGGATAGAGTATGAATTCGCCCAGTTCTCAAAGGTGTACGCCATGGGCGGCATGGAGGTGATCATGGATTTTAGGACCTACCGGACAAATTTAAGGACTTTGGATCAGTGCACAGCTATCACGCTGTCGAAAGCAGACTTTGAGAAATGGTTGATGACTGATATTCATGCCATGCGGTATGAGGCGAAGATGATGGGAGAATATCTTTTGGAGCAGGGACGGCTGGCACGAGAATATCTATTCCTTCCGGGAGCTATCCGTCTGGCAAAAGTCCTGGTCCAGAGATACGAGAAAAAGGCGAAAAACGGTGTGCTGACCGCGGAAATGAGCCGCCAGAATATGGCGAACGAAACAGGATTCAGCATCAAAACGGTTTCCCGCGCCATCCGGACCCTGGTGGAGGAAGATTTGATCACCAAAAACGACAAGCAGATCCGAATTTCTTATGAGCAGTATTTAAGATTAAAGCAGATGGTAGAAGAAATCGTCGCGCCAGCCACAGATGAGCAGGATCGATATAAGTAGAAGGAAATTTTTTTGATAATAGGGAGACACTATCATGAGAAACAGAAGTTCACTCTTCTGCCTGAGCCTTGTGACTGCCGTTCTTTGCGGAGCCTGGTCGGCAGCCGCAGCCTGGACGGGGCTCATTGGCTGGGCTGGATTTGCAGGATGTACCACCTATTTTTCCAGCGGTGAGCATGGGATCCGGGGGATCAAAAAATCCCTGATCCCCAACCTGACAGGCATCCTTTGCGGCATGTGCATCCTTGGATTCGGGCATATGATTCCGCTTTTTCAAAGCACGGGAATCTGGTGTGCAGTCCTTACTTTTGTCATGTGCATCATTGCCAGATTTCGTCTGTTTTCGTTTTGTCCCGGGACATTTATGGGATGCTTTTCAACATTTGCCGCAGATGGAAACTGGCTGCTGCTGGCACCCTCTATTGCCGTTGGCGTCTGCCTGGGAGCAGCCTGTGAGTATGGAGGTACAAGGCTTTTTCAGGCGGTTGCTGGGGCTGAAGAGTAATAAATTACCAGTGTATTTTTTGACACCGCAGAACAGGGTATCTGCGTGTCTGAAATAAAAAGAAAAAAGGAGAAAAAAGAAATGAATTTAAGTGAAATTTTATCCAAATGCGATCACACACTTTTAACACAGACAGCTGTATGGGAGGACATCAAAGCACTCTGTGATGACGGAATGAAGTATAAGACCGCTTCTGTATGTATTCCGTCTGCCTATGTGAAGCAGGCAAAGGAGTACGTGGGAGAGAGACTGGCGATCTGTACCGTGATCGGCTTTCCCAACGGGTATGAAACAACCGCTGCCAAATGCTTTATGGCAGCTGACGCGGTGGAAAACGGCGCTGACGAAGTGGACATGGTCATTAATATCGGATGGGCAAAAGACGAGAAGTGGGATGAGATCACTTCTGAGATCAGAGAAATTAAAAAAGCATGCAAAGGAAAAATATTAAAAGTAATCATCGAAACCTGCCTTTTGACTGAAGCAGAAAAGATCGCATTATGCAAATGCGTATCCGATTCCGGCGCTGATTATATTAAAACATCCACAGGATTTTCCACTGCAGGGGCAACCTTTGACGATGTCAGGCTGTTTGCCGCACATGTGGCTTCCCATGTAAAAATCAAGGCGGCTGGCGGTATTTCCAACCTGGAAGACGCGGAAAAATTCCTTGCGTTAGGCGCAGACCGTCTGGGAACCTCCCGCATTGTCAAGATCGCCAAAGCAATGGAAGCCGGAGAAAAGGCAGAGGATGACGGAAGCTATTAAGATAGGAAAAATCATCAGGAGGAGCTTATGAAACGAGTATTTTTGTTTGTTCTGGATTCCTGCGGCGCGGGAGCGATGCCGGATTCAGAAGCGTTCGGTGATGTAGGGGTCAATACGTTGCGTTCCTGCGCAGCTTCTCAAAAGCTTCAGATCCCCAATCTGATCTCCTATGGTCTTGGCAATATCCAGGGGCTTGAATTTCTGGGAACTGTAAAAGAACCGGCAGGCGCTTACGGTAAATTAGCGGAGCTGTCCATGGGAAAAGACACTATCATCGGACACTGGGAGATCGCAGGCATCATTTCCCCGGAGCCGATGCCCACATATCCTAACGGATTTCCGGACGAGGTCTTAGAGCCGTTTAAGAAGGCGACCGGCAGGGAGATCCTGGCAAATGCACCATGGTCCGGAACCGAGGTGATTCAAAAATATGGAGATGAACATGTAAAAACAGGCGCTCTGATCGTCTATACTTCTGCGGATTCTGTATTCCAGGTGGCAGCCCATGAGGAAGTCGTTCCGCTGGAAAAACTTTACGAATACTGTGCCGCTGCCAGGAAATTGCTGAAAGGAAAACACGGAGTAGGACGAGTCATCGCAAGACCGTTTACAGGCAGATCAGGCGCCTATAAAAGGACACCCAACCGCCATGATTATTCTCTGGAACCGCCGGAGAAAACCGTATTAGACGCGGTCAAAGAGGCTGGTATGGACTCCATTGCAGTGGGGAAGATCCATGATATTTTTGCCGGTAAAGGGATCACAGAACATGTATATAATACCTCCAATGCCAATGGTATGGAACACGCAATGCATTACGCAGAAAGCGAATTTACCGGACTGTGCTTCATTAACTTAGTGGATTTTGATATGCTTTACGGGCACCGCAGAGATCCGGACGGTTATGCGCTGGCATTGAATGAGTTTGATCAGTTTCTGCCTAAATTCATGGAGCAATTACACGAAGACGATGTGGTCATCATTACGGCAGATCACGGCTGCGATCCGGCATACACAGCCACAACCGACCATACGCGGGAGTATGTACCGCTGCTGATCCTGGGAGAAAAAGTTAAGCCTAAGGACCTGGGAGTCCTGAATGGATTTCACAATATAGCGGCGACGGTTGCCGAGTTGTTGCAGGTTGATTATGAAACCTCCGGCAGGAGTCTGGCTGGAGAGATCCTATAAATTATTCTGGTGCAGGTGAAATGTTATGAAATTTTTAGTGAATGTAATTGGTATTCTTGTAGTAATAGCAATCTTATTTCTTATTTCCTGGAACCGGAAACAGATTCAGTGGAAGAGCGTCCTGAAGGGGCTTATTGCCCAGTTTATTATTGCGATTCTGCTGGTGAAGGTTCCGGTTGGAAAGATGATCGTTTCTGCGATCTCTAACGGTATCACGGCGGTTATCAACTGCGGGGCAGACGGTCTGAGCTTTGTTTTCGGAGATCTGCTGGACGCTTCATTTGCCAATGTGTTTATTGTTCAGGTGTTAGGGAATATCATTTTTGTTTCAGCATTGGTCAGCGTATTGTACTATATCGGAGTTCTCGGATTTGTCGTGAAATGGATCGGCAAAGCAGTGGGAAAATTAATGGGGACAACCGAAGTGGAAAGCTTTGTGGCAGTGGCGAATATGTTCCTGGGGCAGACGGACAGTCCCATTCTTGTAAGTAAATATTTAAAGAGCATGACAGACAGTGAAGTTATGGTGGTACTGGTATCCGGCATGGGAAGTATGTCCGTTTCCATCCTCGGCGGATATCACGCACTGGGAATCCCCATGGAACATTTGCTGATCGCCAGCGCCCTGGTACCTGTTGGAAGCATTCTGGTTTCCAAAATGATCCTTCCTCAGACAGATACGCCGCTGAACATTTCTGATGTAAAGATGGACAATAAAGGAAACAATTCTAATGTGATCGAGGCGATTGCTGAAGGCGCCGGGATCGGTATGCAGATGGTTCTTGCCATCGCTGCTTCTTTAGTAGGTATTATTGGGATCGTTGCTGTCATTAATATGTTTCTGGGGATGGCAGGCATCCGTCTGGAGCAGATTTTTTCCTATATCTTCGCGCCCATTGGATTTCTGATGGGGCTTGACGGAAATGAGATCCTTATGGAAGGAACCTGGTTAGGCAATAAGCTGATCTTAAATGAGTTTGTAGCGTTTCAGGATCTGGGATCGGTGATCCAGGAACTGGATTTCAGGACTTCTATGATCTGCTCCATTTCCCTATGCGGATTTGCCAACATTTCAAGCCTGGGCATTTGTGTTTCCGGTATTGCAGTGCTGTGCCCGGAGAAAAAGAGTACGCTGTCCCGTCTGGTTCTGAAAGCGATGATCGGCGGTGTGTTTGTCAGCATACTGAGCGCGATGATCGTTGGGCTGATCACTTTATTTTAATTCCGCGACTACATAAAAAGTCTGGTTTTGCGCGGTACTGGTGAAAAAATAGATTGATTATAAAGGAGAATGATTATGCAGGAAACAGAAAAATTATACCATCTGAATTGTGTAAAAGGAGATGTGGGACGTTATGTGCTTCTTCCCGGTGATCCGGGACGCTGTGAAGCCATTGCGAAGCTTTTTGATGATCCGGTCCATATCGGCATGAATCGGGAGTACAATATTTGGACAGGGACCTTATTGGGAGAAAAGGTTTCTGTCTGCTCTACCGGCATCGGCGGCCCGTCTGCGGCAATCGCCATGGAAGAGCTGGTGCAGATCGGAGCAGATACCTTTGTCCGGGTAGGCACATGCGGCGGTATCCACCTGGATGTGAAGCCGGGAGACATTGTGGTTGCCACAGGCTCCATCCGCTATGAGCATACATCTTTAGAGTACGCGCCCATTGAGTATCCGGCAGTGGCTGATTTCGGCATCGCCTCCGCTTTGAAAGCAGCCAGTGAAGAACTGGGCTACTGCACACATACAGGTGTGGTGCAGTGCAAAGACGCTTTCTATGGTCAGCACAGTCCCGAAAAATCTCCGGTCTATTATGACCTTCTCCAGAAGTGGGAGAGCTGGAAGCGGTTAGGAGTAAAAGCCAGCGAAATGGAGTCCTCCGCACTATTTGTCGTAGCGGATGCCCTGCATGTGCGCTGCGGTTCCTGCTTCCACGTTGTATGGAATCAGGAAAGAGAAAAGGCAGGAATGTTTATGCCTATGACAGAAGACACCTCCGGCGCCATCAAAGTCGGCGTTGAGGCGATTAAAAAACTGATCCTGGAGGACAGGGCTTCAAAGAAATAAAAAAGGCTAAAAGTCTCCCGGCAGACGGCGGATGGTTCTTGTTGCAGTTTTTTCATTTCCATAGTATGATAGGTAAATAACAAAAACGAAAGAAGGAAAT
Source organism: Candidatus Blautia merdavium (assembly GCA_019119975.1). GTDB lineage: Bacteria > Bacillota > Clostridia > Lachnospirales > Lachnospiraceae > Blautia > Blautia merdavium. The sequence goes on from DWVZ01000047.1 coordinate 9,500, forward strand.
GAGAATGGACAGGTTATTCAGCTTGAACAGTCCGGTCATTGTATTTCTCACCAAGGTGGGGGAGCTGATGATCTTAAATGTGCTGACCATCCTGCTGTGCCTGCCGGTGGTGACAGCCGGAGCCGCGCTTACAGCGCTGTATTATACCACCATACGGATGGTGAGAGATGAGGAGACCTATATCTTTAAAGGCTACATGAAGTCCTTTCGGGAGAACCTGAAGCAGTCGGTGATCATCTGGTTGATCGTGCTGGCTGTGGGGTGCCTGCTTTACTATGATTTCTTCGTGCTGGTGCAGTTCCCCGCATCTGCCCTCAGGACAGCGGGTCTGGTGATCCTTACCCTGGTGACGGTGTGTTTCACGGCTATGGCAGTTTATGTATTCCCTGTGCTGTCCAGGTTTGAGAATACAGTAAAGAATACGATGAAAAATGCGTTTCTGATGGGAATCTTCAATCTTCCCAGGACCATTTTAGTGGTTCTGATCCATCTGGTGCCCATTACCATGATCCTGCTGACGCTGCAGGCAATGCCGGTGATCTTTCTGTTTGGATTCTCCGGAGTGGCGTTTTTAAGCAGCTATTCCTTTTCCGCGATCTTCAAACGGTATGAGCCAAAGGAAGATCCGGATCTGATGAAGTGGAAACCGCTGTCAGAGGAAGCTGAGGAAGCGGCGGCAAAGAAAGGGGAACAGCTTGCCGCGGAAAGAGACGAGGCGGCAGTCCAGGAGAACGGACAGTAGAAGCGTTCCGGATTTTTCCGGAAAAATGAAAACATCATTAACGAAGATTTTATCACAGAATCAGGGGCTGCGCCCCGGCAGAGGTACAGAAATCTGCCGGGGCAGCAGCCCCTGATTTTGTCTTTTGCAGCGTTCCTTCCCCGGTAGGTTTCAGATAGATTTTGCTCCTGGATAACCGGGGAAGAAGTGTGCCTAATGAAAGGTATCTACGCTGTAATCGTGGTAGTGGAACCCGAACCACCTGCCTGGCATATCGCCGGGGAAGCGGGGGGCTTCGTAGGTTTTGAAGCTTCCGCTTTCGGTGAGTGCTTCCGGTGTGTGGGCGGCAGTGTGCTCCAGCAGCAGTTTCCACAGATGCTCCCGGATTTCCTGATAAGCGGGATCCTGGGACAGGTCGTGCTGTTCCATGGGATCTTTCTTAAGGTCAAAGAGCAGACAATGATCCCCCACCGCAGAGTATACCAGTTTTATGCGGCGCTCCATGGCGCAGAAGTTCCGGTTCAGGCTGTTGCCGAAGAAAATCCGGTCCCTGGAGAGGGAATCTGGTTTTAACAGGTTCTGTCCGGTTACGGGAACCGGGGAGGAGATGCCTGCCATAGCGAGGATGGTAGGGTACAGGTCAGCCAGATCCGCAGGCGCGTCCACAACACAGTTATGAGGCAGCTGTCTTCCCTGAGGCGGCATGATCAGCAGCGGTACATGGGCAGAACCTTCAAAGAACAGGTTTTTCTGGGACATATGGTGGTCGCCCAGCATCTCCCCGTGGTCGGAGGTGAAGATCACCCAGGTGTTTTTGAGAAGATCCAGTTCCCTCAGGGCGCCGAAAATGCGTCCCAGCTGGTAGTCGATCTGTGTGATGCAGGCATAATAAGCGCGCCTGCTTGCCAGCCTCTGCTCTTTGCCTAAGAGATGCATATTGGTATTTTCATAAGCGCCTGCCAGGAAGCCCTGCGGAGTGTCCTCCACCGTTTCGGACCAGTCCCCTATGACTGGCGCAGGCAGCGGGATCCCATCGTATAAATCCCAGAAATCCCGGCAGGGATCAAAGGGCGGATGAGGCTTGGTGAAGCTGCTCCATAAGAAGAAGGGACGTGTCTCATCCCTGGTCTCCAGAAAGTCAATGGTCTCGTCCGCGATCCAGGTGGTGATGCTGTCTTTGACATCTGCGGTGGAGAGTACCGGTTCCATTTCACATTCGCCGATGCCGTGGACCTTAGGACGGGCGGTATCCTGCTTTTTGTCGTACTGCCGCATATAGTCCAGGGGCAGACGCATTTCTTCAAAACCATAGTGGGCACGTGCCGGTTCAAAGTGCATTTTTCCCTTAGCGCAGGTCTGGTAGCCGTGATCGGTCAGTACGGCAGGAAGCGTGCTGCGCTCCCGGGTGCACTGGGACATAAAGGCAGCATGGGTGGCATTGCTGACTACGCCGCTTTCGTACCCCTGTCTTCCGGTCATGATGGTGGTCCTTGAGGGGACGCAGATGGGGCAGGCAGCATAGCAGCTGGTGAAGCTTACGCCCATAGCGGCAAGGTAATTCAGATGAGGGGTAAAGATGCTCTGGTTGCCCCAGGCGTTCAGCGTATCAAAGCGCTGCTGGTCGGTGGTGATCAGCAGAATATTGTCTTTCGGCATAGTTTTTCTTGATTCCTTTCCTGTAAATTTTGACGAAAATCCGGAAGGAAACCTGCGGGGCATAAACCGCCGGAGATCCGGACCGTGTATGTATTCTCCATGATAAACACAAAAGCAAAGACTGTCTATCTAAAAAACAATAGATTTAGATCAGGATTTGATAGTATGCAGTAATAAAATGACAAAGTAAAAATAGGTCGATAAGTGGAAAATAGGTGAAAAATTGTGCAATTTATACAAAGAATATAAGAAAAAATTGGTTGCCGGACATCATATTTTTATGATGGTATATAAGAAATGTTAGATATACAGATAAAATTGACTGTTGTATAATATCTTCATCGGGCAACTTGAGCAGAGCGTGAGTTTTTATTGTGAAAGATGTCTAAAAAATTTTATCAAAAGGAGGGGCTTATGAAAAAAGAAGCAAAAACAAAGGAAAAGGTTAAGAAAAAACGCTGGACCAGAGATGACACAGAACTCTCCCTTTTAGCGCTTCCCACCACAGTGTGGTACCTGCTGTTCAGCTTCCTGCCCATGTTCGGTATCATTATCGCATTCAAAGATTACCGGGTAAACGGCGGATTCATCAACAGTATGCTCACCAGTGAGTGGAACGGAGTTGAGAACTTTAAGTTCCTGTTCGGAAGCGGCGACATTGGGATCATCCTGAGAAACACCATCGGGTACAACATTGTGTTCATCATCCTGGGTATTGTGGTTCCGGTTGCGGCGGCGATCGCTATTGGCTACATACACAGCAAGAGAGCTGCGAAGGTTTACCAGACAGCCATGTTCATGCCTTACTTCCTGTCATGGGTAGTTGTCAGCGCACTGATCTGGGCATTCCTGTCTTACGACAAAGGTCTTGTAAACGGATTGATCGCAAGCGGCGGCGGTGAAAGGGTACAGTGGTATATGAAACCTGAGATCTGGCCTTTCTTCCTGGTATTTATGAACCTGTGGAAGAGTGTAGGATACGGAATGGTAGTTTACCTGGCGACCATCACCGGTATTGACAAGACCTATTATGAAGCGGCATGTATCGACGGAGCTACCATCTGGCAGCAGATCCGGTTCATTACTCTGCCGCTGATGAAGACCGTTATCATCATGATGTTTATCATGGCAGTAGGACGTATCTTCTACTCTGACTTCGGTCTGTTCTATCAGGTACCACGTGATTCCAACTCCCTGTACAATGTCACCTATACGCTGGATGTATTCACATACAAACAGTTAAAGACAGCTACCACCGGAATGGCGGCGGCAGCGGCGTTTGTACAGTCCGTAGCAGGCTGTATCACCATTCTTACGGCAAATGCCATCGTGCGTAAGATCGACCGTGAGAGTGCAATGATTTAAGGAGGGATATCATGGCGGAAAATGTAAAAAAGAAAAAGAAACAAAAAGAAGTCCTGGAAGGCTTCGAGAAATTTAACCGTGTATCCAAGCCTACGAATGCTGTACTGCATGTGATCTTTATCCTGGCAGCGCTGGCGTGTGTAGTACCGGTGCTCCTGGTAGTAGCGATCTCCTTCAGCGCGGAGGAATCCATACAGCAGTACGGATACAGCTTTATTCCGAAGATCGTATCTCTGGAAGGATACGCATACCTGGTAACACAGGGCAAAATGATCCTGAGGGCTCTCGGAATCTCCCTGTTCGTTACCGTTGTAGGTACGGTCCTGGGCGTCCTGCTCACTACACTGATGGGCTATGTACTTTCCAGACCTACTTACAAATTAAAAGGCTTCCTGACTATGGTGGTATTTATCCCTATGGTATTTAACGGCGGTCTTGTTTCTACATACGTTGTTGTTACTCAGTTTTTAGGATTGAAAAACTCGATCTGGGCGCTGATACTGCCTCTGTGCGTATCTTCCTTTAATGTTATCATCTGCCGTACGTTCTTCCAGACGACGGTGCCGGAATCCCTGATCGAATCAGCGAAAATGGACGGCGCCACCCAGCTGAAGATTTTCTTCAGTGTAGTGCTTCCCATTTCCCTGCCGGTGCTTGCAACCATCGGACTGTTTCTTTCCTTTGCATACTGGAATGACTGGTATCAGTCACTGCTGTATATCGAAGATTCCAGTCTGTATTCCCTGCAGGCGCTGCTGAACGCTATCCTGACCAATATTCAGGTGCTTGCGAAAAATGCGGCTGCTATGGGCGCCAGCCAGGCGGAAGTTCTGGCAAATATGCCTCAGGAATCTGCCCGTATGGCGATCGTGGTCTGCATCGTGCTTCCAATCGCATGTGCATATCCGTATTTCCAGAAATACTTTATTTCCGGTCTTACTGTAGGCGCAGTAAAAGGCTGATCGGAAAAGCAACTGAACATGATATTGATGGGACGAGGACCATTCAATATACAAATGTATCTTTAACAGGAGGACATATTTTATGAAGAAGAAAAACTTAAAGAGACTTTGTGCTCTGGGTCTGACAGGCGTTATGTCAGCGTCTATGCTGGCAGGCTGCGGCGGAAGCGGAGACTCTAACGGCGGCGGGGAATCCAAAGACGGAGTTCCCACACTGGTATGGTGGCTGGTAGGCGGAACCACACCGGACGGATTCAATGACATGGTATCTAAGATCAGCGATTATTCTGAAGAGAAGATCGGCGTAAGAGTAGACATTAAGATCGCCGGATACGATAACTACGACAGCAAATCCAATACCATCGCAAATGCCGGTGAATACTTCGACATTATGTTTGTCAACAACACCAACTATGGTAAATTTGTAAACCTGGGTATCCTGGAAGACATTACAGAGAGCGTTAAGACAGAAGCTCCGGATCTGTACGAGTTCATTCCGGAAGACTTATGGGATGGTGTTACTTACAAGGGCGGCATCTATGCGGTTCCAACCTACAAGGACTCTTCTCTGACACAGTTCTGGTACCTGGATGACGCTATGGTACAGAAATACGGCATTGACTATGAAGGCGTAACAACTATGGATCAGCTGGGCGACATTTTCAAAACTCTGAAAGAGGGCGAAAACAACCCGAGCTACTATCCATGTATGCTTGACCAGGGCGCACTCTGGAACGGATTCTTCAATGAGTACGACGGTCTGGCAGCAGGTCTTCAGCCAATGGGTGTGAAGATCGACGACGAAAGCCGCAAAGTTATCAACGTATTAGAGCAGGATGATATCAAACACAATCTGGAATTACTCCATGAATGGTATCAGGCAGGCTACATTAACCCGGATGCAAACGTTCTGACAGAGAGCAGCAAAGGCCACACCTTCGGTAATGCACAGGGATGGCCGGCAGCAGTAAGCCAGTGGCAGGATTTACAGGGCATCGAAAAATACGATGCATGGAAAGTATTCGGTCCTATCTATACAACAGAGACAATCCAGGGTTCCATGAATGCGATTTCTGCGAACTCCAAGTATAAAACAGAAGCTCTTAAACTTCTTGAACTTGTAAATACAGACAAAACCTTCCGTGATATGCTGGCATATGGTATCGAAGGCGAGACCTTTGAATATACAGAGGAAGGAAGAGTAGAAAAGCTGACAGATACATGGTCAATCGGTAACTATACAATCGGAACATACTTCAATTTGTCAGGTCTGGCTGATGCTGACCCGGCTGAATACGATCAGATCAAACAGCAGAATGAAGAAGCTACACAGTCTGTATGCCTTGGTTTCGCATTTGACTCTGAACCGGTACAGAATGAACTGGCAAGCTGCAAGACTGTTTGGGATAAGTATAAATACGACCTGCTGACAGGTGCTTCTGATCCTAGCGAAGTTCTTCCTAAAGTAACCGAAGAGCTGAAAGCCCAGGGATTTGAAAAAGTTATGGAAGAAGCTCAGAAACAGCTTGACGAGTTCTTTAAGTAGGATTATAAATAATAAGAAGTAAGAGCCAGGAATCGTGCAAATACGCGATATGGCAAATACGCCCTCCGCATATCTGTGCGGAGGGCGTTTCCGCGTGACAGGGATTTCTCCTGCAGAGCAGTACGGCTGGAGAGTCTGATCTATTAGATATCGAGGTACAGGCATATGAGGAAAGACAGGAAACCGTTTCTGAAATATCGTATTCACAGGAAAAAATTTTTCTATCATCTGCTGACGGCAGTTCTTTTGTGCGTCATCCTGCTTGCGGGGCTTCTGGTGTTCTTTTCCGGAAGCTGGGAAAACCAGTATTCTCAGGCGGTACAGAAAAATTTTCTGGAGGCAGAGCAGAGACTGGGGAGCATCGAAGCCTGGTCGGAGGCATATATCGAAGAGATATACCGCAACCGGAACGTGATGGATGACACCAAAGCAATGCTGAATGCAGAAACTTATGATGATTATATGAAGCTGCGGGGTGAAAACAGCAAAAACTATGAGTACCAGCTGGCATACCTGCCCGGGAAACTGAAACGGCTGTTTGTGAATCCCCAGGCAAATATACGCTGCATTACCCTGGAAGGGGAAAACGGGGTAAAGACTATATGGCTGGATCCGGTATCCAATGATATGAGGCTGAAGTTTGAGCAGAACGACGGACAGGAAGCAGAGCCCTGCTACGGAGATCTGGCGATCCTGATTTATACGGTCCGTGATTCCACCGCAGTGTCTAATGTGTATGGGCAGATGCGTCTGTGGGTTTCCAGCGAGGATATCTTTGGCGAGCTGCAGGCAGATCAGATGGGGGTATGGGAAGTCCTCTCCCAGGGAGAAGTTCTGACCGGAGGGGAAGTGACGGATAAGGAGAAGGAATGGCTGGAAGGAAACGGAGGCTTCCGCTTAAGTCCGGTGGTTTTCTGGAGACTGGAGTCCGCTCAGGCAGATTATGAGTACCGGGCGGCTGTGGATTATCTGACGCTGCTGGGCAGGCATGAGAGTACCTTGTGGGTCGTGATTGTGGCGCTTGTGCTGATCGCCGCGGGCGGGGTATTCGTAGACTATCTGGGACTGCGTCAGGATGAGAAATTTCTCAATTACATTATGGGGACACTGGAAACCATGGAGGAAGGTGATTTTTCCCGGATCCGGCAGAGAAAATTTCCTGTACAGCAAAAGGAAAACGAGTATTCTCTCATCGCTTCCGCTTTAAGGGATGTGGGGCTGGAGCTGGAAACTTATATTAAGACAGAATACATATTAAAAATGAAAGAGCAGGAAACAGAAATGCGGGCGCTGCAGCATCAGATCAATCCCCACTTTCTGTACAATACGCTGGAGATGATCCGCTCTCAGTCTCTGCAGAGCGGAGATATCCGTACCGCGGACGCCATCGAGATGCTGGGAGCCCTGTACCGGGCGCGTATGAATAAACATAAGAGCATTCATCTGAAAGAGGAATTCCATTACCTGGAGCTGTATTTAAAGATCATGCAGCTGCGCTACGGGGAAGGCTTCCTTTACCAGGTGGAGCTGGAGCCGGAAGTGGAAAATGTAGAGACGCTGAATTTCTGGCTGCAGCCTTTGGCTGAGAATTTCTTTTCCCATGGATATGACCGGGCAAGTGAATTTAACCTGCTGATCGTGACCGGACATAAGGAGGGAGACGGCGTGCGGATCCAGGTAGTGGACAACGGACGGGGGATCGATCCGCAGGAGCTGGAGACAGTCCGAAGAAATATGTATGAGGGGAACGATGATCCGGATGCAGACATCGGGCTTCGGAACGTGTATATGCGTCTCAGTTATTTTTATCCCGAAGGCTTTTCAATGACCATCGGAAATAATGAGGAGAGCGGAGTGGGTGTATCAATATTTATTCCGGGAAAGGCGGTGGAGGATGTACACACTTTTAATAGTTGATGATGAACCGAATATTTTAGAGGGGATCAGCAGGCTGCTGGACTGGGAGTCTCTGGGATTTGACAGGATTTTTACAGCCAGGAGCAGCTTTGAGGTGATCTCCCATATTGAAGCGTGGAGACCGGATGTATGTTTGGTGGATGTAAGGATCGGAAATGAATTTGGATATGAACTGATCAACTGGCTTAAGGGAATTGGGGTGAAGTCTAATTACATCATGATGAGCGGATATGATGAATTTGATTATGCCTGTGAAGCGATCCGCTGCGGAGCCCAGGATTATCTACTGAAGCCTATTGAAAGGCAGAAGCTTCAGGCGCGCATCGAACAGATCGTGGTGGAAAAGCTGCACGGTACCCTGCAGAAAAAGGAGAAAAAGAATATGGATCCTGTGTTGGGAAGAGAGTATGACAAGATGTCGTCTCTGATCCGCAAGATCGTAATGATCGTAGGCATGGAGTACGGACAGCACGTATCTTTAAGAAGCATTGCGGACCGGTTCCATATGAACGCCACCTATCTGGGACAGATTTTTATTAAGGAAACAGACATGAAGTTCTCGGAATACCTTATGGCGTACCGGATGTACGTGGCAAAGGAAAAGATCATCCATACAGATGAGAAAATTTTCATTATTGCCAGTGACGTGGGGTATTCCAATATGAATTACTTTTACCAGCATTTTCATAATTACTACAAGATCACGCCTTCGGAAATGCGGGCGCAGTTCCGGGAATAGGGAAAGGAGAAGACATGAGAGTTTTATTTTTTGACATTGACACGCTGCGCGCCAGCCATATGGGATGCTATGGATATGGAAGAGACACGACTCCGGTTATGGACGCGGTGGCGCAGGAGGGAGTACGCTTTGAGGACTATTATTGTCCCAATGCGCCGTGCCTGCCGTCCAGGGCTTCTCTGGTCAGCGGACAGTACGGCATCCACAACGGCATTGTAGGGCACGGAGGCACAGCGGCGGATATGCGCCTGCAGGGGGCTTCCCGCAGCTTTACCGATGATATGTCGGAGAGCGGGCTGTTCATGCAGTTTCGCAGGGCAGGATTCCATACGGTTTCCTTCTCCACCTTTGCGGAACGGCATTCTGCCTGGTGGTTTAACTCCGGGTTCCATGAGTGCTACAACGTGGGACGCAGAGGCGGAGAGTCCGCGGAGATGGTGACGCCCCAGGTGCTGGACTGGCTGGAGCGAAACGGAGAGCAGGACAACTGGTTTCTCCATGTCCACTACTGGGATCCCCACACTCCTTACCGGACGCCGGCAGACTATGAGAGCCGCTTTGAGGGGACGCCGCTGCCGGATGATTGGATCACAGAAGAAATCTTTGAGGAGCATCTGCGGCACATCGGTCCTCACGGCGCCAATGAGATCAATATGTGGAATGACGACACCTTTGCCCAGTGGCCCAAGCACCCGGGACACTTAAAGAGCAAGGCAGATGCAGATCACTTTATCAATCTTTACGATGACGGCGTGCGCTATACGGATGATAATATCGGACAGATCCTGGATCTGTTAAAAGAGAAAGGGCTGTACGATGAGGACCTGGCGATCATCATCACCGCAGATCACGGGGAGGACTTAGGAGAGTTCGGCGTCTATGGAGAGCATGGCATGGCAGATGAGCCGGTGTGCCGGATCCCCATGATCATCAAATGGCCCGGCATGCAGAAGGGAACGGTGGCAAAAGGCTTCCACGACAATGTGGATCTGCTCCCTACGGTACAGGAGCTTTTGAAGGTGCCGAAATTTCAGGAGCGCTACCGCTATGACGGCGTGTCCTTTGCAGAGACCCTGCGGAGCGGGCAGGACTGTTCCAAGCCTTACGCAGTGCTGACCCAGTGCGCCCATGTGTGCCAAAGAAGCGTGCGGTTTGACGACTATCTCTATATGCGGACCGTCCACGGCGGCTATCATCTGCTTCCGGATGAAATGCTGTTCGATGTGAAGAAGGATCCCCATCAGCAGCACAATCTGGCAGAGGAGAGACCGGATCTGTGCGCAAAAGGAGCGAAGATGATCCTGGACTGGAACGACGCTATGATGAAGACTTCCAATTATGATTCGGATCCTATGTGGACCGTCATGAGGGAAGGCGGACCGGAGCATTGCAGAGGACACCTGAAGGAATATATGGAGCGGATCAAAGGTACGCCCAGAGAATACGGGATCCCACTGCTTCAGGAAAAATACGGAGAAGAAACAAAATAAAAAGAACAAAAATAACAAAAATAACATGTAAGGGCAGAAGGAGAACACGATGGATTTATTGCCGATACCCCGGAAAATAGTAAAGACAGAAGAACGGTATGAGATCCGCTATGACGCGTGGCTGATAGCGGAGCCTTCCTGCAGCGAACTGGTAAAGCGGCAGGCAGGGATTTTTGCGAAAGAGCTGGAAAAGGAGCTGGGTTACGGTCTGGCTTTTTCCAGAGGGACAGGAAGAAAAGGAGATATCATCATCCGCCAGGACGATACCTGCAGACCGGAAAGCTACAGGCTTAGGGTAAACGAACAGGGTGTACTTCTGGAAGGGGAGGAGAAAGGGCTCTGGCACGGAATGCAGACCCTTTTGCAGATGATCCGCCAGGAGGGCGGCAGCCTGCCGGGCGTGGAGATCCAGGATGAACCGGCGCTTCCCAACAGAGGATATTATTTCGACTGCGCCAGAGGGCGCGTGCCCAAGCTTTCCTGGCTTAAGGAGCTGGCAGATAGGATGGCGTATTATAAGATGAACCAGCTGCAGCTTTATATTGAGCATTCCTTTTTGTTCCGGGATTTCAGTGAGCTTTGGCGGGATGATACGCCGCTGACGGCTGCGGAGATCATGGACCTGGACGACTACTGCAAAGAGCGGGGCATTGAGCTGGTGCCGTCCCTTTCCAGCTTCGGACATCTGTATAAGCTGCTGTCCAGCCGGCAGTACTGTGATCTGTGCGAACTGGAGGATTCGGAGAAGCAGCCCTTCTCCTACCGGGCAAGGATGCACCATCACACCATCAATGCCGCGGATCCCAGAAGCGCAGAGCTGCTGAAACGGATGATCGGGGAATATATGGAGCTGTTTTCCAGCAGACAGTTTAATATCTGCGCGGACGAGACCTTTGACCTGGGACAGGGCAGGAGCCGGAAGGCAGTGGAAGAACTGGGTAAATCCAGAGTTTACATCCATTATGTAAAGGAACTGGCACAGTTTCTGGTGGACCACGGAAGACGTCCCATGTTCTGGGGGGATGTGATCCTGAACTTCCCGGAGATGATCAAAGAACTGCCCAAGGAGATGATCTGTCTCAACTGGGGCTATCTGTGGAATCAGCGGGAGGAAGAGACACGCTGGATGGCAGAGGCTGGAGCGACCCAGTACTGCTGCCCGGGCGTGTGCGGCTGGAACCAGTTTATCAACCTGAACTGGAACGCTTATGAAAATAATAAACGGCTGGCTTCCTATGCAGTGAAATACGGCGCCATCGGTCTGCTGAATACAGACTGGGGAGATTTCGCCCACATGAACCACCCGGATTTCAGTAGGGCAGGGATGATCTATGGAGCCTCCTTCTCCTGGAATCCCCAGGAGATCCCGGTATTTGAAGAGATGAACCGCAGGGTGGAAACTTTGGAGTTTTCCGGAGCCTCCGGGAAATTTCTCAATACCGTGGCAAAGCTGCCGGAAAATTCTCTTTTCCAGTGGGAAGGGGCAGTGCGCTATATGGAGCTTCGCAAAGGGATCCAGGAGTTTGAGGAAAATCACCGGGAATACCTGGACGCCCGCAGAGATGAGATGAAACTGGCAGATGAGAAAAATGTCTGCATCCGTATCATAGCGGCAGAGCTTTACCGCCTGTCCGGGACTTTCCCCAAGGGCAGCAGGAAGCTGATCAAGCCTTACCTGGTGGGAGCGGAAGCCATGAGGATCTTCAATGACATCGGCAAGGTGGTGTACCGGGAATACTGCGGTATGGAATTTGCAGATCTTCCGGATTGCATGGAGCTTGCCCAGGAACTGGAGACCTGGTTCTATCATTACAAACAGGTCTACCGAAGTGTGAGCAAGGAGTCTGAGCTGTGGAGGATGCAGGAGATGATCTGCTTCTATGGAGATCTGTTAAGAGACTTGGGGAGGAACGCATAAATGGACAGAATATGTGAAAGAGAAAAACTGTATCTGATCCCTGCGCCTAAAAAGATACAGATGGTGGAAGGGGAATTCTGCATGCCCTATACCGGGCGGATCGCGGCAGACCCTTCCTGTGACAGGCAGGTGCTGGAGTTTGCCGGGATTTTAAAGGATGCGATTCTGGAGCAGGCAGGGTTTTCCTATTCGATCAGTCCTGAGACTGAGCGGGGAACGGCAGTGCTTATTCAGGACAGCGCGCTGGGAGAGCAGGAATACCGGTTAGAGATTTTGGAGGAGCAGATCAGGATTACGGGAGGAAACCCTTCGGCAGTGCTGTACGGGATCCAGACCCTGCGCCAGATCCTCAGCCAGAGAGGGGGCTGCCTGCCTTGCCTGGAGATCCGGGACTGCCCGGACCTGGAACACAGAGGGCTTTATCACGACGTGGGCAGAGGACGTATTCCCAAGCTGTCCTGGCTGAAGGAGCTGGCAGATACCCTGAGCCGCTACAAGATCAATGAGCTGCAGCTCTATGTGGAGCACAGCTATTTATTCCCTGCCAACAGCGAGGTCTGGAGAGACGATACCCCGCTGACCGCAGAGGATATCCTGGAGCTGGACCAGTATTGTCTGTCCAGGGGTATTGAGCTGGTGCCGTCTCTGTCTACCTTCGGACATCTGTATAAACTGCTGTCCAGCAAGACCTACCGCCATCTGTGCGAGATGGAAAACGCCGGGGAAGATCCCTTCAGCTTCATCGGGCGGATGGAGCATCACACTATTGATGTGACCAATCCGGAAAGCCTCAGCAAGGTGAAGGAGATGATCCGGGAATTTATGGGACTCTTTACCTCCCGGAAGTTCAACATCTGTGCGGACGAAACCTTCGACCTGGGAAAAGGAAGGAACCGCGCCCGGGCAGAGAAGGAAGGAACTGCCAGGATGTATATGGATTACGTGAAAGCGCTGTGTGAGTTCCTGGTGAGCAAGGGCAGGACGCCTATGCTGTGGGGCGATGTGATGCTGGCGTTTCCGGAGCTGGTAAAGGAGCTTCCAAAGGGCAGCATCTGTCTGAACTGGGGTTATGCGCCCACCCAGACAGAGGATTCTACCAGAACCTATGCCCAGGTGGGAGTGAACCAGTACGTATGCCCGGGCGTGTCCGGCTGGAATCAGTTTATCAACCTGCAGGAGGCATCCTATCAGAATATTTCCCGCATGTGCGGCTATGGAAAGAAATACGGCTGTAAGGGAATGCTGAACACAGACTGGGGGGATTTCGGACATATCAACCACCCGGACTTTGGTATCCCGGGTATGATCTACGGCGCGGCGGCTTCCTGGAACGTGGAGGGACTGCCTTCCTATGAGGAGCTGAACCGCCAGATTTCCCTGCTGGAATTCGGTGATCGTTCGGAAAAGATCACAGGGCTTACCGGAACCCTGGCAGTCCAGGACAGCTTCGGCTGGCGAAGCGCCGTCTACTATAAGGAGCGCTGGGAGCAGCTTTCCAGGGAGGAGTGCCTGAAAGTCCTGCTGGAGGAGACACCGGACATCCGCAAAGCGCAGGAGAAAAACCAGCAGATCCGTCAGTGCGTCCGGGAACTGACCAGATGCACGGCAGCTGTGGATCCTCACATGCGCAGACGCATCCAGCCTTATCTTCTGGCAGCGGAGGGTATGGAGATTTTCAATCACATAGGAAGCATCGTACTGGAACAGGCGGAGGGCAGCGAAAGCTGGGAAAACCGGGAGGAAGAACGGTCCCCCGAAAAGCTGGCTGCGGCTCTGGAAAACTGGTATTATCAGTATCGTCTGCTGTGGCATACCGTCAGCAGAGAATCCGAATTATACCGGATCGGTGAAGTGATCTACTGGTATGCAGACTATTTAAGAGATTTAGGAGAAAGATAAAGGAGTACAGAACATGTGGTTTCTTGATAAGAGAGTACAGGTTATTTGCGACGAGTTAAAGAAACTGGCAGTGGTGAAAACGCTGCCCATGGAAAACATTACTTACAAAGAAGGAAGGTTCCTCTATCCTTCCCAGGCAGACAAAGACGAGACCTCGTGGAAGCCCTTCTGCCAGAAAACTATGAAGTGGTACGGACCGGATAAACACTACTGGTTCCGGGCGGATTATACGGTTCCCCAGGAGATGGAGGGGCAGACCATGCGCCTTCATGTGAAAACCCAGATCGATGAGTGGGACGACGCCAGAAATCCCCAGTTCCTGCTGTTTGTCAATGACAAAGCCACCCAGGGACTGGATATGAACCACAGAATTGTGAATCTGACTTCCGACGCAGTGCCGGGGGAGACCTGGAGACTGGATCTTCAGGCGTATACAGGAACCCTTCACGGGGAGTTTGATATGATCATGGAGATGCAGCAGGTGGATACCAGAATTGAGAAGCTGTACTTTGACCTGATCGTACCTCTCCAGGCGTTTACCCGTATGAAGAAAGAGGACAAGGTGCGTATGGATCTGGAAAACGTGCTCAACGAGACCGTGAACCTGCTGGATCTGCGCACACCTTATTCCGAAGGATTTTATGCCAGCTTGGAAAAGGCTCAGGCTTACATCGACAAAGCCCTTTACGAGGATATGACCGGATATGACGAGGTAGTTGCCACCTGCATCGGACACACCCACATTGATGTGGCATGGCTGTGGACTGTAGAGCAGACCAGGGAAAAGACTGCCAGAAGCTTTTCCACAGTGCTGAAGCTGATGGAGGAATTCCCCAACTATAAGTTTATGTCCAGCCAGCCCCAGCTCTATGAATTCCTGAAAGAACGCTACCCGGATCTGTATGCGCAGATCAAAGAGCGGGTAAAGGAAGGGCGCTGGGAGCCGGAAGGCGGCATGTGGCTGGAAGCCGATACCAACCTGACTTCCGGGGAGTCTCTGGTGCGCCAGTTCCTGTATGGGAAAAGATTCTTCAAAGAAGAATTCGGCGTGGATTCCAGGATCCTGTGGCTGCCGGACGTGTTTGGCTATTCCGGAGCCCTGCCCCAGATCATGAAAAAATCCGGCATTGATTACTTTATGACAACCAAACTGGCATGGAACCAGATTGATAAGATGCCGTACGATACTTTTCTGTGGAAAGGCATCGACGGAAGCGCCATTTTCACACACCTGGTGACCACACTGGGCGTGGGACAGAGCGAAGATGATTTCTTCACCACCTACAACGGCATGCTCCATCCGGACGCGCTGATGGGCGGCTGGAACCGTTATCAGAATAAGGATATCAACAACGACATTCTGGTCTGCTACGGTTACGGCGACGGCGGCGGCGGTCCTACCAGAGAAATGCTGGAGACTTCTAAACGTATGGAAAAAGGCATCAAAGGTCTGCCGAAGGTACGCCAGGAATTTTCCAGAAAATATTTTGACGAACTGTATGACCGGGTAAAAGACAGCCGCAGGCTGGCTACCTGGGAAGGGGAACTGTATTTTGAATATCACAGGGGAACCTATACTTCCATGGGCAGGAACAAACGCGCCAACAGAAAGAGCGAGATCCTGATGATGAATCTGGAGCTCTTGTCCCTTCTGGCAGCGGAAAAAGGCGTGGATTATGATACAAAAGCCATGGAAAACATGTGGAAGGTGCTCCTTTTAAACCAGTTCCACGACATCCTTCCGGGTTCTTCCATTCAGGAAGTCTATGAAGTGACGAAGAAAGAATACGAAGAAGTGGAAAAGAACGGCAGCGCCATGCTGGAGGAACGGATGCAGGTGCTTGCCGGAGAGGGAGAGAATGTAACCGTCTTTAATACTCTTGGCTTTGACCGCAACGATGTGGTGCGTCTGCCGGGCAGCGTGCAGGGAGCCCTGGAAGATGAGGATGGAAAGCTCTACCCGGTGCAGGAGCTGGGAGATGCTTCCGTGGTTTATCTGACAGACCTGCCGTCCAAAGGGCAGAAATCCTACAGGATCCGGGAAGGCGCTCCTGTGGCATCTCCTTTCCAGAGGGAAGGAAACTGCCTGGAGACTCCTTATTATCGGGTGGAACTGGACGAAAACGGTTTTTTCACCTCTCTGTTCGATAAGGCAAACGACAGAGAGATCGTACAGGAAGGAAAGAAAGCAAACCTGTTCCGCATGTATGAAGACAAGCCGATGCATTACAACAACTGGGACATTGACATTTATTACTCAGAAAAATTCTGGGATGTGACCGAAGCCACGAAGATCCAGTGGACTATGGAAGGCGCTGTGTGCGCGGTGCTGGAGATCGAGCGTCCGGTCAGCAGATCCCTGATCCGCCAGAAGATCTATTTCTATAAGGATACGCCCAGAATTGATTTCGAGACCTATGTAGACTGGAAGGACTGCCAGCATCTTCTGAAGGTGCACTTCCCGGTGGATATCCATACAGACGAGGCGTCCTTTGACGTGCAGTTCGGCAATCTGACCAGGAAGGTGCATACCAATACCAGCTGGGACAGAGCCAGATTCGAGTCCTGCGGTCAGAAGTGGATGGATCTGTCCGAGGGGCATTACGGTGTCAGCCTGCTTAATGACTGCAAATACGGTCATTCGGTAAAAGATTCCGACATTGCCCTGACACTGATCAAATCCGGAAATGAGCCCAACCCTGTGGCAGACCAGGAAGAGCACTGGTTCACCTACTCTCTGTATCCGCACAAAGGAAACTTAAGAGAGTGCGATACAGTAAGAGAGAGCTACTGCCTGAACTTCCCTGCCCTGACAGCGCTTCATACGGCAATGGGAGAGACGGCTTCTCTTCTGTCTGTGGACCAGAAAAATGTCATGGCAGAGACTGTGAAGCCAGCAGAGGACGGCAATGGCGTGATCCTCCGTGTTTATGAATACGAAAACGCCAGAACCAAAGCAGCCATTACCTTCGGCATGGGACACAAGATCGCCAGCGTGCAGGAATGCAATCTTATGGAAGAGCCGGAAGGCGGTCTGCTGGAACACACAGAGGAAAGCTTTGCCTTTGTGATCAAGCCTTATGAGATCAAGACCTACCGGGTGGTATTTCAGTAAAGACAGGCAGATACATTTGGCTCAAGCCGGGAGGAAAAGAACATGAAAGAGAAGTTTCGGGACAGCAGTTTGTCTCCCCGGGAGCGGGCAGAGGACCTGCTGGGGAGACTCAGTACCAGAGAAAAAGTCGGACAGCTGAACCAGCGCCTTTATGGATTCCATGCGTATGAATGCCGGGAGGGGAAAGTTTCCCCTTCCCCGGAATTTCTGGAGGAAGTGAAGCGCTGGGGCGGGCTGGGTGTGCTTTACGGACTTTACCGGGCAGACCCCTGGTCCGGGAGATATTATGAAAACGGTCTTTGGGGCGAACGGGCAAAGGAAGCCTACAACCTGCTCCAGCGCATCGTGATAGAGAATTCCAGATTCGGCATTCCCATGCTGCTCTCCACGGAGTGCCCCCACGGGCATCAGGCGCTGGACGGATACCTGCTTCCGGTGAATCTTGCCATGGGAGCAGCCTTCCACCCGGAGCTGGCAGAGCAGGCATACCGGGTGTGCGCGGACCAGCTCGCAAAGCTGGGGGTGGATCTGGCGCTGATCTCCATGCTGGATGTGCTCCGGGATCCCAGATGGGGCAGGAGTGAGGAATGTTTCGGAGAGGATCCTTATCTGGCAGCCAGGTATGCCCGGGCAGTAGTGAAGGGGATGCGCTCTGGCGGTGTCGGCGTGGTAGCAAAGCATTTCGCTGCCCAGGGGGAAACCACCGGAGGCGTCAATGCCAGTGCGGCAAGGATTGGGGAGCGGGAATTAAGAGAGATCCATTTTCCGCCCATGGCTGCGGCGGCAGAGGCAGGCGCGGCAGGGGTCATGGCAGCGTACAATGAGATCGACGGCATCCCCTGCCACGCAAATCCCTGGCTGCTGGGACAGGTGCTGAGAGAGGAAATGGGCTTTGACGGCATTGTCATGGCGGACGGATTCGCGGTGGACCGGCTGGAAGTCCTGACGCAGAGCACACTGGCAGCAGGCGCCCAGGCGCTGAACGCAGGAGTGGATGTGTCCCTGTGGGACGAAGGCTTTACCAGGCTGGAAGAGGCGCTGGAGAAGGGGCTGATCTCAGAAGAGCGTCTGGATGAGGCTGTGCTGCGGGTATTGGAGCTGAAGTTTGAGAGAGGACTTTTTGAGCATCCTTATCTTGGAGAAGATACCGGAGAGGATGGGGGAAGCGTGCAGGCTGCGGCGGACTGCCGCACAGAAAAGCTGTGCTGCGGTGACGGACAGCAGGATGGAGCGCAGAATCCGAAGCCGGAACAAACAGAGAGTCTGGAGCTTGCCAGAGAATCAGTAATCCTGCTGAAAAATCAGGGAGAGATCCTGCCGCTGCCAACGGACAAACCTCTCCGGATCGCGCTGATCCACCCCGGCGGCGAAGATGTATACAGCCAGCTGGGCGACTATACGCCTCCGGTCCGGGAGGGAAGTTATGTCACCCTGGAACAAGGGTTGAAGGAAGCGGTGAAGCGGTATCCTCAGCTCAGCCTTACCATCTGCGGGGAGCAGGGAACAGAGGAAGGCTGCCGTGCCGCAGCTTTGGCAGCTTCCCAAAGTGACGCAGCAGTCCTCCTGCTGGGCGGAAGTTCCAGCAGGTTCGGGGAAGTGGTCTTCGATAAAAACGGGGCTGCCATTACCCAGGGCGCTCCCTGTATGGACTGCGGCGAGGGCGTGGACCTTTCCAGCCTGCAGCTGCCTGCGGACCAGCTTCGCGTGGCACAGGCAGTGTACAGCCAGAAGACTCCGGTGATCACCATCGTCAATGCAGGGCGTCCCTATGATATCAGCCAGATCGCGGAGCGTTCGGAAGGGATCCTCTACAGCTTTTATCCCGGTCCCTGGGGCGGACAGGCGCTGGCGGAGATCCTGCTGGGAGAGGTTTCCCCGTCTGGAAGGCTTCCGGCGTCCCTGCCCTCCGGCTGCGGAAGGCTGCCCGTCTACTATAATTACCGGGCATCTTATGATGCCATGCACTACTGTGACGGAAAGGACGGCGCTCTGTATTCCTTCGGATACGGACTGGGATACGGGGAAGTCTCCTACAGCAATTTTCAGGTCACAGATAAGAAAACCGCAGCAGGAACCCCAGAGGAAGGAGTCTTTGCGGACGAGGGACTTTTGGCAGACGAACAACTTTTTGCAGAGATCCGGTTCCGGGTGGAAAATACCACGGACAGGCAGCTGTGGGCAGTCCCCATGCTGTTCATCAGCCGCAGGACCGGATGCGTAGTGCCGAGAGCGGCGGAGCTGAAAGGATTTACTAAGGTTCTGCTGAAGCCGCAAGAAGTGAAAGAACTCTGTCTGAAGCTTACAGAACAGAAGATGAGAGTCTGGGGCAGGAACGGCTGCTATGAGCCGGAGACAGGAGCGGTGATTCTGGAAATCCGGGACGGAAACAGGAAGCTCTGGACGGAGGAAGTCCGGGGGAAGAAGGACTAGGAAAAGAAGAATTAGGGGAGAAACTTTGCACAGAGAAAGTTACGAGAAAAAGAATTGGGGGAAAACTCTGTGCAGAGGAAATGCAGGGAAAAAGAATCCGGAAAACTATATACAGAGGAAATACAGAGAAAAGAATCCGAAAAAACTCTGTACAAAGGAAATGCAGGGAAAAGAATCTGGAAAACTTTGTGCAGAAGAAATTCCGGAAAAAAGAAGAAAAAGATCGGCAGGACGGAAAAACTGTCGCTGAAAGGGCAGAGACATCTGCCGCAAAAGAGAAGAGAATATTAATGGAAAATGCAGGAGAACTAGAGCTATGAATAAAATCAAGGACGTATATATTATTCATCATTCTCATACGGATATTGGGTATACCGATCTTCAGGAAACTGTGATCTTTCATCAGATCCACCATATCCGCAAAGCAATGGAAATCATTGAAAAAGGCTATGCTGAAAACAGTGCGGAAAAAGATTTCCGATGGAACTGTGAGACTTATTTCTGCGTGGAACGTTTCCTGGAAAACGCCGGGGAAGAAGAACGCGCCAGATTCTTTGATCTGGTAAAGAAGGGGAATATCGGGCTGTCAGCCAATTACCTGAACTTTAATGATCTGGTAGACTGTGAGATGCTGGGCAGAAGGCTGGACAGCATGAAAGAATTCCTTGCCGGACAGGACATTCAGGTAAAGACAGCCATGAACGCGGATATCAACGGAATCTCCATGGGACACAGAGACGCCCTTCTGGACTGCGGCGTGGAATTTCTCTTTACCAATATCCACTGCCACCACGGCATGTATCCCCTGTACCAGAACCAGACCCCCTATTTCTGGGAGGCAGCAGACGGACGCCGCCTGCTGGTATGGAACGGAGAGCATTACAATCTGGGCAATGCGCTTGGTCTGGTCTATAACCGGAATGTAAACTTCATGACAGAAAATTATTTCGGAAAAGCCAAAGGAGAAGATCCCCTGGAAGAGCTGCATAAGAAGCTGGGAGACAGCATCCGGGAATATGAAGAGAACGGATATCCTTATGACTTTTACATTACCAGCGTGTCCGGCGTGTTCAGCGACAACGCTCCGCCGAACCCCAATATCATCCATACCGTGTGCCAGTTCAATGAACGGTACGGTGAAGAAGTACAGCTCCATATGGTGACTCTGGAGCAGCTGTATGAACGGATCAAAGACAGCTTAAAAGACGCGCCTGTCTATCAGGGAGATTTAAATGACTGGTGGGCAAACGGTGTGGGGAGCACCCCTTACTCCGTAAAGCTCTATAAAGAAGCCCTGCGTTTCCATCACATCAGCGACCGGCTGGAAGAGCATACCGGTTTCGCACAGGAGGATCTGAAGAGACAGGCAGAAGAGCGCCTGTTCCTTTACGCAGAGCACACCTGGGGACATTCCGCCAGCATCACCAATCCCTATGATACCATGGTGCTGAATCTGGATACCCGCAACACCAGCTACGCCTCTGCAGGGCACGAACTGGGAGCCATGAGAAAGAAAGAGCAGTGCCGCAGGCTGGGAGATGTCCTGAGCTACTATAGCCTGAACGGACAGGTAAAAGCGATCTCCTTCTCCGGAAAAGCAGGATATTTCCCTGTGGAATTTTATGTGGAGACCATGACCATGCCGGGGGCTGTGATCACAGACCTGAAGACCGGCGAACAGCCTAAAATACAGCTTTCCCCTCATCCAAGAGGCGTGCTGATCAGCTTTGTCTCCTGGTTTGAGCCGGGAGAAGAGAAGGTATTCAGCTACCGGGAGTCTGTGCCTGCCGCTCAGGGACAGTTTACCAGGACCGCTTATGTAGGCGCGGAAAGAGTGCGGGATATCGTTAATACCTATGATGCCGAGACCTACCGCCTGCCTTATGAGATCGAGAATCCCTGGTTTAAGATCCGCTACCAGGTGGGAGAAGGCATCCTGTCCTTCTTCAACAAAAAGACAGGAACCGAAATGCTGCCGGAAGGCGAGATCCCCTTCTTTACCCCCATCTATGAGGAAACCGAGATCCGCACAGATGTGTATGAGGAAAGAAGACTCCTGGGAAGAAACATCCGGGGACTCCATGCAAAAGCATCGGCAGGAAAGTTAAAAGACGTCCGGGTGCTGGAGCAGGGAGAAGTCTTTGTCAGCATTGAGCTGGAATTTGCCCTTCCGGGAACAGATTTCTGCTCCGTGATCCTGAAAATGTACCGGGAACTTCCCAAGGTGGAATTCCGCTTAAAGACTGCCAAACAGTTAAGCAGCTCCATCGAGAGCCTGTATCTGCCGCTGACTTTAAAACTGCCGGATACCGAGCTTTATATCCACAAGGGCGGCGTACCCATGCGCCCGGGCATCGACCAGCTTCCGGGAACCTGCATGGAATATTATATCGCGGATGAAGGTCTGCTCTTCCGGGGAGAGGAAGGAAGCATGCTGGTGCAGACATTGGATACTTCTCTGATCTACCAGGGAGAGATGCGCCACCATCCTATTTGTCTGTGCGACCGCAGACCGGAGAATAATCAGCGCCCGGTCTACAGCTGGATCATGAACAATACCTGGGAAACCAACTTCCAGATCGATCTTTCCGGATATGGTGAATTCTGCTACAGTGTGGAATTTGTCCAGGGAAACAGCCTGGAAGAAGACCTGTGCAGACTGAAGGAAAATGATATGGGAATCGAAACCTTCATCACAGCCCAGGAATAAAGGAAAAAAGAATAGGCTGCAGGGGTGAAAGCCGCCTGCAGCGCCGGAAAACCGGGATGTCTCAGAGAAAAAGGCATCCCGGTTTTTCTGTGCCGGAGACAGCCGAGGAGAGACGGATTTGTCTGAATCTTTCTGAAAATATTGACGGGAATGCTGAGAACGGCTATAATTACGGAAACTGTTAGATGAATCATTTCTTACAGACGGTAAGGTGTATGAACTAGAAAAATTGGCTGCAGTAGGAGGAGTGTGGGATAAAAATGGGAATTTATGTAAACCCTCCAGCGGATGGATTTGAAGAAATTTTAAAAGGCGGACTCTATGTAGATAAAACAGGATTGATCGAATACATGAATGGGGTTATGGGGACTGCCAGAAAACTTACTTGTTTCAGCCGTCCAAGACGTTTTGGGAAATCCTTTGCGGCAAAAATGCTTGCGGCATATTATTCCAGAGGCGCAGAAGCAAAAGCGCTGTTTGAAAATCTGGAGATTGCCAAAGCCCCGGACTTTGAAGAAAATTTAAACCAATACGATGTCTTGTTTCTGGATATTACCTCTTTTCTTACCATGTCAGGGTCTGTACAGGAGGTAGTAAAGGAACTGCAAAGCGAAGTGATCGCTGAGCTGAAACGGCTGTTTCCTGATCTGATCGAAGAAAAAAACAGATATCTGATGAAAGCGCTCATGCAGATTCACGCCGGGACAGGACGGAAATTTTTTGTGATCATTGATGAATGGGATGCTCTTTTTCGTGAAGCCCAGAAGGATGAAGCTGTCCAAAAGGAGTATATCCAGTTCCTTCGCAGCCTTTTTAAAAGCAGCCTGACCGCCCAGGTGATCGCAGGCGCTTATATGACGGGGATTCTTCCCATAAAGAAATATGGGACTCAGTCTGCGCTTACAGATTTTAAGGAATATACTATGCTGGAACCGGGACCGCTGGCAGAATTTGCCGGATTTACAGAGGCAGAGGTCCGGTATTTGTGCGCGTCCCATAACCTGGATTTTGCACAGGTCAGCAGGTGGTATGACGGTTATCAGTTTGAATCGATTGGTCATGTGTACAGCCCAAACTCCATCATTGAAGCGGTGTATAATCAATCGATCAGCAATTATTGGACGCAGACAGAAACGTATGAATCCCTGAGGATCTATATAGACTTGAATTATGACGGGCTGAAGGATGCAGTGATCAATCTGATCGGCGGACAAAGATGCAGGATAGACGCAGGATCTTTCCAGAATGATATGACGTCTTTCAAAAGCAGGGACGATGTATTTACGCTTCTGGTGCATTTGGGATATCTTGCCTATGATAAAAAGAAAAAAGAAGTATTGATACCCAATGAGGAAGTCCGCGGGGAATTTGTCCGTGCAGTAAAAAACGGAAAAAGAAGGGAACTGGTCAAAGCGGTCGAGCTGTCAGACCAGCTGCTGAAAGCAACCATTGACGGAGAAGAGGAGATGGTTGCACATTTACTGGAAGAAGCACATCTGGCGAATACGTCTCCGAAATTTTATAATAATGAGCAGGCGCTTCGTTCTGTGGTCCTTATGGCATATCTCAGCTGTATGGATCATTATCGCAGATTTGAAGAAATCGCAGGGGGAAAAGGATACCTTGATATGCTTTTCCTGCCGGACCGAGATTCTTCTAGGCCGGCTTTGCTGATTGAACTGAAATGGGATAAAAGCGCAGAAGAAGCCCTCAGCCAGATTAAGAACAATCAATATCAGACTGCGGCAAAGCAGTATGGATACCAGGGAGAAATACTGCTGGTCGGAATTAATTATAATACAAAGACCAAACAGCATACTTGTAAAATAGAACACGCTTTTGTATAAACAGAGAGGAGTAAATCAATATGTGTGGAATTGTAGGTTATACAGGAAATCATCAGGCGGCGCCCATCCTTTTGGACGGACTTTCCAAACTGGAGTACCGGGGCTATGATTCAGCCGGGCTGGCTGTGAGAAACGGCGATGCCGTGGCAGAAGTCATCAAGGCGAAGGGAAGACTGAAGGTTCTGGCAGAGAAAACCGACGACGGCGCCTGTGTACCCGGCACCTGCGGTATCGGGCATACCCGCTGGGCAACCCATGGAGAACCCTCCGAGACCAATGCCCATCCCCACATGAGCGAAGACGGAAACGTCATTGCCGTGCACAACGGCATCATTGAAAATTATCAGGAATTAAAGGATAAGCTGACCCGCAAGGGATACACCTTCTATTCCTCTACAGATACAGAAGTGGCTGTGAAGCTGATAGACTATTATTATAAAAAATACCTGGGAACTCCCGTCGATGCCATCAACCATGCCATGGTGCGTATCCGCGGTTCTTATGCCCTTGCCATTATGTTTAAAGAATATCCGGGAGAGCTGTATGTGGCGAGAAAAGACAGCCCCATGATCCTGGGCGTGGCAGACGGTTCCTCCTACATTGCCTCTGATGTGCCGGCAATCCTGAAATATACCAGGAACGTTTATTACATCGGCAACATGGAAATGGCATGTGTGAAAAAGGGAGAGATCACCTTCTACAATCTGGACGGCGATGAGATCCAGAAGGAAATGAAAGTCATTGAATGGGATTCCGAGGCAGCAGAAAAAGCAGGATACGAACATTTCATGATCAAGGAGATCCACGAGCAGCCCAAGGCAGTGGAGGATACCTT
Organism: Candidatus Blautia merdavium; assembly: GCA_019119975.1. Classification (GTDB taxonomy): domain Bacteria; phylum Bacillota; class Clostridia; order Lachnospirales; family Lachnospiraceae; genus Blautia; species Blautia merdavium. The sequence continues at coordinate 34,650 of DWVZ01000047.1, forward strand.
AAATTCTGTCTTAAAAGACGGTGAGATCGACCTGTCCGAAGTGGGTCTGGGGGAAGAGGAGATCCGTAAGATCAGCCAGATCTATATTGTTGCCTGCGGGTCCGCCTATCATGTGGGCGTGGCTGCCCAGTATGTGCTGGAGGATCTGGCGAAAATCCCGGTGCGTGTGGAGCTGGCTTCCGAATTCCGTTACCGCAATCCGATCCTGCCGGAAGACAGTCTGGTGATTGTTATCAGCCAGTCCGGGGAGACGGCAGACAGTCTGGCAGCCCTGAGAGAGTCAAAACAGATGGGCATCCGTACTCTGGGAATTGTAAATGTGGTAGGTTCTTCTATTGCCAGGGAAGCAGACAATGTATTCTATACTCTTGCCGGACCGGAGATTTCCGTTGCTACCACCAAGGCATACAGCACCCAGCTGATCGCGGCTTATGTGCTGGCAGTCCAGTTTGCGAAGATCCGAGGAGCGATTTCCCAGGAACAGTATGAAGGCTATATCCGGGAACTCCAGACCATACCTGCCAAGATTGAGAAGGTTCTGGATGATAAAGAGCGGATTCAGTGGTTTGCTTCCAAACAGGTCAATGCAAAGGATGTTTTCTTCATCGGCAGGGGAATTGATTACGCCATCAGCCTGGAAGGCAGCCTGAAAATGAAGGAGATCAGTTATATCCATTCCGAAGCTTATGCGGCAGGAGAATTAAAGCACGGAACTATTTCTTTGATCGAAGAGGGAGTTTTGGTCATTGGTATCCTGACCCAGAATGATCTGTATGAAAAGACGGTTTCCAATATGGTAGAGTGCAAGAGCCGGGGCGCTTATCTGATGGGACTTACCACCTTTGGACATTACAATATCGAGGATACGGCAGATTTTACCGTCTATATCCCTAGGACAGACAGCCATTTCGCCACCTCGCTGGCAGTGATCCCACTGCAGCTTTTGGGATATTATGTCAGTGTGGCAAAGGGTCTGGATGTAGATAAGCCAAGGAATCTGGCGAAGAGTGTTACAGTAGAATAAGCAGGGAAACAGGTGAAATAGATATAAGAGAAAAAACAGCAGCAGGTTCCGCCGCAAAAGCGGAATCTGCTGCTGTTTTTTGCGTATTTTATGGCGCGCGTTTCTAACTGTTATAGGTCGGCAGCCCGGAACCTGAGAGACCCGCCGGAAGGAACAGTCAGTTCCCGAAGGCTGCCAAGGTTTTCCGAAGACTGCTGGGAAACTTTGTCGCCACAGCAGTCAAATACGGTAAGTTCGCCCATGAGTTTTCCGGAAGAAAGGATAAACACAGTATTTTCGGCAGTCCCATTAAGCATCCAATATTCCTGCAGCCCGCTGTTTTCCGGGAACCGCACTGCCTGACGGCTGTTATAAACAGCGCAGATCCAGATACCGTTTTTTTGCGCGCACAGAACTGGATACTGTCCAAGAGGGCTGGAAGGAGTAAAGGTTCCGGTAAGCAGTACGTCCCTGTAGGCAACAGAAAAATGAAGATAGTGTTCCAGTGCCTTTTTCTGCCGGCTTGTCAGATCGTTGAGCCGGACCGAAATCTGCAAAGTGGAGAAGATACAGTTGATCAGCTGTACTGCGGCATTTTCGGCAGTTTCATCAGCAGACCACATGATCATATCAGAGTGTACAGCGGTAGATCCGCTGAGCAGCTTTAGGTCTGTTATGGCAACCCGGTTAGTAATGCCGGACATAGGGCAGTCACCTACACGGAAAATGTTGCCGAAACGGCGCATCTGGGGACCGATATAATTCTGCCGGAATTCAATGAGCAGTTCCGGTTTTTCTTTTTTCAGTGTCCTGCTGATTTCCAGCATCAGACAATAAACGGCATCCTGTATTTCACAGAAATCCATCTTTTTATTCCATTGCGGTGTATCCGGGTAAGAGTGGAAACTGTCTATGAAATCCAGTTTAAATCCATCTAAATCCCAGTCTTTCAGAGCTTTTTGATAAGTAGATATCAGATATCTGCGAACGGCAGGATAACGGGGATCTAAAACACCCGTATGAAGAACGGGGTCATAGTGAAGGAGCATATTCTCAAAAGAACTCCATGTCTTAGAATATTCTCCCATAAACGGGACACTATACCATATCATGCACTTCATTCCTAAATCATGGATTTTGCGGATGTGAAGAGAAAAATCAGGAAATTTTCCGGTCTCCGGATTCCAGTCTCCGCAGAATCCATAGCCGCGGTTATTATCAGCCGTCTGCCATCCATCATCAATGATCACTCCTCGCATACCCATTTCCGCTGCTGTTTCATACTCTTTTGTAAGGGATTGGTCGGTCATATTCTGGTGGTAAGCATACCATGTAGAATACATTGGCAGACGGGCAGAGTCCGGTATTTCCATGGGAGCATCCGGCAAAAGAGCATCCCACCAGTATACGGTGTCCCTAAGTACTTCACCAAAAGCAAGAGATCTCTGATCAAAACGTACAGAAATCTGCTGGGGATTTACAGGTGCAGACAGATACACCACGATATGAAGAGTCAGCTCGCCGGTTTCTTCGTGTACTCCTGCCAGAAGATGTACATTTTTAGAAACTTCACTGATAGATATCGTACAGACATTCTTGTCCTGTCCATCAAAAAAGCAGATTACAGGAGCGGAATGGCTCAAATTGATTTCTGACGGACAAGTCCAGTCTCCAATCAGCTGCTTGCGCAAACCAGAGTCAGGAAGCCATTGCCCAATGATACCGGCACCCTTTATTTGAGTGTACAAGTGGATGAAAGGCCGATCGGGGAGAGGAAGCTGAGGGATTAGTTTCAGCTGTCCTTTTGCAGAGATATCATATGCATATTCAAAATGATATTCTGTGATTCCTCCTGCAGAATTTTTTGCGGAATGGATGAAATGTAATTGGTTTATATTTTGGTTTAGTTTCAATTCTTGCATTTTTATCCTCCATAAGATTACTGTATGTTTACTAAAATATCATAAAAAAGTTAAGAGTTCAATGGTATTTAGTTAAAAATATTTGGTAAAAATCAGGTATAATGACGAAAAAGTAGAAAAGTAATTGACATATATAGGAGATAATGCTATATTTAATTTACGCAATAGGCGGCCGCGTTTATTTGATAACATGAAGTTTAGTGAATAAAATTTAGTAAACTTAGAAAGGATGGTAAAACATGAAAAAGAAGTTGGTGTATGTCGTTACGGGTCTTCTTGCAAGCATGTCAATTCTTGGAGGATGCGGGCAGGAATCAGAGAATAGCAGCGGAGCAGGCACTTCTCAGGGGGAAACTTCTTCAGATGAAACAAAAAGCTCCGAAGAAGTAGTAGAGATTACTTATACCTCCAGAGGGAATGCAGATGAGATTAAGGTTTACCAGCAGGCGGTAGATGCGTTTAATGAAGCACAGGATAAGATCCATGTTAATTTTGAAGTATCTCCTTCGGACGGATATAATCAGCAGCTGATTACACAGCTGGCAGGAGGAACTGCTGCGGATGTTATTTTTGTAGAGGATACCATTATCAGTCAGTTAGTGAATAATGGGACAATTGCAGATCTGACAG
>DWVZ01000048.1 GCA_019119975.1 Candidatus Blautia merdavium
GCAATGAAGAAATTAAAAGCAGAGGGCAAACTGCAGGATCAGGAAGAGTCCGAGGAGATCAATGCCTGCTCCATCGTGGTGCCTGTCGATGTAGACGGAAAGGAAGAGGAGTGGCTCATCAACTTTAAAAATGAGACTCACAACCACCCAACCGAGATCGAACCTTTCGGCGGCGCTGCTACCTGCCTGGGCGGAGCCATCCGCGACCCGCTGTCAGGACGTACCTATGTATATCAGGCGATGCGTGTCACCGGAGCTGCGGATCCCACTGTTTCTGTAAAAGAAACCATGAAAGGCAAGCTGCCTCAGAAGAAGCTGGTAAGAGGCGCTGCCTCCGGTTATTCCTCCTATGGAAACCAGATCGGTCTGGCAACCGGCTATGTAAAAGAAATCTATCATCCCAACTATGTGGCAAAACGTATGGAGATCGGAGCTGTCCTGGGCGCTGCTCCAAGACGGGCTGTGATCCGTGAAACATCCGATCCAGGCGATATCATCATCCTGCTGGGCGGACGTACCGGAAGAGACGGCTGCGGCGGAGCTACCGGTTCCTCCAAAGTCCACACAGAGGAATCCATTGAAACCTGCGGCGCAGAAGTGCAGAAAGGAAACGCGCCTACAGAGAGAAAGATCCAGAGATTATTCCGCAGAGAGGAAGTCAGCAGGATCATCAAGAAATGCAACGACTTCGGCGCAGGCGGCGTATCCGTTGCCATCGGCGAGCTGGCAGCAGGACTGAAGATCGACCTGGACAAGGTGCCCAAGAAATATGCCGGTCTGGACGGCACAGAGATCGCCATCTCCGAGTCCCAGGAGCGTATGGCAGTTGTCATTGATCCCAAAGATGTGGACACCTTCCTGGGCTTCGCGAAAGAAGAAAACCTGGAGGCAGTTCCGGTGGCAGTTGTGACAGAAAGCCCCAGACTGGTGATGAACTGGAGAGGAAAGACCATCGTAGATCTGTCCAGAGCTTTCCTGGATACCAACGGCGCTCACCAGGAGACAAACGTATTTGTAGAAGTTCCCGGCAGAGAGGGCAATGTCCTTGACCGCGCAGGGGATATCCCGGATGTAAAAGAGAAATGGCTTAATACCTTATCTGACTTAAACGAATGCTCCCAGAAAGGTCTGGTGGAAATGTTCGACGGTTCCATCGGCGCAGGCAGCGTATTCATGCCTTACGGCGGAAAATACCAGCTGACTGAGACCCAGACCATGGTGGCAAAGGTTCCTGTATTAAACGGCAAGACTGAGACTGTCACCATGATGAGCTACGGTTTTGATCCCTATCTGTCCAGCTGGAGCCCCTATCACGGAGCTGTGTACGCAGTGACTGAGTCAGTGGCAAGGATCGTGGCAGCCGGCGGAGATTACAGCAAGATCCGCTTTACCTTCCAGGAATATTTCAGAAGAATGACAGAAGAACCTCATCGCTGGAGCCAGCCTTTTGCAGCGCTTTTAGGCGCCTATGCAGCGCAGCTGGGATTTGGTCTTCCGTCTATCGGCGGAAAGGACTCCATGTCCGGTACCTTTAATGAGATTGACGTGCCGCCTACTCTGGTTTCCTTCGCAGTGGATGTGGCAAAGCAGAAAGACATTATCACACCGGAACTGAAGAGAGCCGGAAATAAGCTGGTATGGTTCCGCGCTCCTAAGGCAGAGTATGACCTGCCGGATTTTGAAGCGTTAAAAGTACAGTATGGAAAACTCCATGAAGATATCCAGGCAGGCAGGATCGTATCTGCTTACGCTTTGGACCGCCAGGGTATTGCTGCCGCAGTATCCAAGATGGCATTCGGCAACCAGATGGGTGTCAAGATCGAGCACAATGTGGATGAGAGAGATCTGTTCTCACCGGGATTCGGCGATATCCTCTGCGAAGTTCCGGACGGAAAAGTGGGCGAGCTTGCCATCACCTACACCCTCATCGGTGAAGTGACTGACCGTGCAGCCCTGGAGTACAAGAATATGTCCATCACCATGGCAGAAGCTCTGGAGACCTGGAAAGCGCCTCTGGAAAAAGTGTTCAAGACCCGTTCCGGTTCCGATACCGACGATGCCACAAAAAGTATGGACAAAGGCGTGTATGATACTAAAGACGTGCACATCTGCGCCCACAAGATTGCCCAGCCTACCGTATTCATCCCTGTATTTCCGGGTACCAACTGTGAGTACGACAGCACAAAGGCATTTGAGCGCGCAGATGCGAAGGTTATCACCAAAGTATTCAAGAACCTGGATGCAGAAGATATCCGGGATTCAGTGGAAGTGTTTGAAAAGGCGATCGGTCAGGCACAGATGATCATGTTCCCCGGCGGATTCTCTGCAGGTGACGAACCGGACGGCTCCGCGAAATTCTTTGCCACTGCCTTCCAGAATGCCAAGATCAAAGAAGCCGTGATGCGTCTGTTGAATGAGAGAGACGGTCTGGCTCTTGGTATCTGCAACGGATTCCAGGCGCTGATTAAGCTGGGACTGGTTCCTTACGGCGAGATCGTGGGACAGACAGAGGATTCCCCCACACTGACATTCAACACCATCGGACGCCATATTTCCAAGATGGTCTACACCAAAGTAGTGACCAACAAATCCCCGTGGCTTCAGGGAGCAGAATTGGGCAAGGTTTACACCAACCCGGCTTCCCATGGTGAGGGACGTTTCGTGGCAAATGATGAATGGCTGAAGAAACTCTTTGAAAACGGACAGGTTGCCACACAGTACTGTGATGTAAACGGCAATATCACCATGGACGAAGAATGGAACGTCAACGGTTCCTACTGCTCCATCGAAGGCATCACCAGCCCGGACGGACGCGTGCTGGGCAAGATGGCGCACTCCGAAAGAAGAGGAGACGGCGTGGCTGTGAACATCTATGGCGAACAGGATATTCAGATTTTTGAATCTGGTGTGAAATATTTCAAATAAAGATAGCTGACAATGGAAAAGCCCAGAGTCAAGCCGCTTGTAAAATCGGCTTCGCTCTGGGCTTTCTCTTTTTTTATCAATTCACAGATTTTTCTTGATTCCCCCATATTCCTTACTCAGATTCCTCCATGCGCATAGGAAAACTCCATGTATAAAACCAGACAAAACAAAGCGTTTGTCTGGTTTTTGGATATTGGTACCTTTATTGTCCATTTTAAACTGCAAAAAACAGGTGTAAAGTACCAGCATAAAGAGTGAAACCAAACCGAAAATTATGCAGGCAAAGAAAAAAACAGGAGATGAAGAGTATGAATGCATCAACAACACTGAAAAAATTTGGTCTGGAACAGGCGTTCCGTTATATTTACAAAGACCCGGAAAAGAATATGCTTAAGATTATGGACTGGGCAGATAAATTTGCCGGTGACAATTTTATTTCCCAAAGAAAAACTATCCGTGAAGTCATCACAAACCCAGAACATCCTTATTATTCCTATGCGCGGCGGCTTTTTACGGATGTTGACCCGAATGTGACAAAAACTTTGGCAGCCAACTTTTTTATCAATGCCAACTTGATCGGATGGCAGAAGGAAGAAGAGCTGCGCAGAAAATATGACTGCAATATCCCATGGGCAATCCTTTTAGACCCCACCTCTGCCTGCAATCTTCACTGTACCGGCTGTTGGGCTGCAGAATACGGAAACAAGCTGAATCTGACCTATGACGAAATGGATGATATTATCCGTCAGGGTAAGGAGCTGGGGGTCTACATGTACATCTATACCGGAGGGGAACCGTTAGTCCGCAAAAAAGACCTGATCCGACTGTGTGAAAAACATGCGGACTGCGTATTTTTATGTTTTACAAATGCGACGCTGATCGATGAAGCGTTTGCAGATGAAATGCTCCGGGTAGGCAACTTTGTTCCTGCGATTTCGCTGGAAGGATTCGAGGATGCCACAGACGGCAGGCGGGGCGGCGGTGTTTACCGTAAAGTCATCCGGGCGCTTGAACTGCTCCGCAGTAAAAAACTGATCTATGGGATTTCTTCCTGTTACACAAGTATGAATTATGAATCTATCACATCGGAGGAATATCTCGACGAACTGATCGAAATGGGGGCATGGTTTATCTGGTATTTCCATTATATGCCTGTGGGAAATGATGCTGTACCGGAACTGATGCCTACACCAGACCAGCGCAGAGGAACTTATCACAGAATCCGCAGCTATCGTGCAAGGAAGCCTCTATTCGCTATGGATTTCCAAAATGATGCAGAGTATGTGGGCGGCTGTATTGCGGGAGGTCACCGGTATCTCCATATCAATGCAAATGGAGATATTGACCCTTGTGTATTTGTTCATTATTCGGATTCCAATATCCGGGAAAAAACACTTTTAGAAGCTTTACGTTCCCCTATGATGATGGCTTATCACAAAGGGCAGCCCTTTAATGAAAATATGCTGCGTCCCTGCCCGATGCTTGAAAATCCCGAAAAACTTCGTGAAATGGTTGCCTGTACCGAAGCCCATTCTACGGATCTGCAGTCCCCGGAAAGTGTAGAGCATCTCTGCGCAAAATGTGACCGCTATGCCAAAGACTGGAAACCCGCAGCGGACGAACTGTGGGAAAAGAGTGACAGAAATAAGAATAATAAAGGATGCCGCCGCTCCTGAAAATTTAATCATGAGAGGGGAAAGATCTATTGGTCTGACCAAGCAGCGCCCTTTTGCCGGCTCCCGCAAAAGACAGGCAAATTTTTTCACAAAAAGCAAGGAGATCATAAGAAGCCCCTTCATCCAGCCAGTCAAGAATAAGACCTGCCAAAGTACATTTATAAACTCGGACAACAGTAGAACGATTCTCTGACGGCAGACCGGTTCGATTGATTGCGGTGTCTATGTATGCCTGCACAATATAAGAACTGATTTCATTCAGATAACGTATAAACGCTTCCCGGTGGGCGGAGCGGTAAATATGAATGAATGCAGTCCTGCGTTTCATAAGCTCCTGCACAATAGGAGTGACACAGTTTATAGGAGAGCCAAATTCACAGTTATTTTGAATCACCTGATCGGTCCATGCCTTAATGGAATACTCGGCAAGGTCAGGAATGTCCTTAAAATGGTAGTAAAACGTATTCCGGTTTACCTGACAGCAGTCTACAATGTTTTGCACTGTAATTTTGCTGTAGGGTTTTTCCTCCAGGATTTGCCAAAATACGTCGCTCATGGTATTTTTTGTCCGATTCACGGGAGCACCTCCAAAATGATATGGGAATTATTATACAAAAGTCCGGATTTATTTTCAATATTTCCAGAAGAGATATTTTCAGAAGAGAATCCCTTTTGGGAATAGACGGAGATTGCGGAGCAAAATACGGGGGATAGGAATGAACGATAAATTAGATGTGAAGAAGATGACGAAATGACTGATCGGAGTGGTTACTGCCTGTATCCTGATTTATCTGGCGATCCGGCATTTAGATGTGATAGCGGCAGGAATATCATGGCTTGTGCATACGGTATTTCCAATCTTATTGGGAATTCTTTTTGCCCTGATCCTGAATGTACCCTTACGTCCAATTGAAACACATTTACGTATGAAAAAAGAAAAAGCCAGACGTCCCTTGGCAGTGCTTCTGTCCCTTATGCTGGTTCTGGGGATTTTTACAGGTGTTGCTTTCCTTGTCCTGCCGGAAATAGGAAATGCCATCCGGCTTCTTGCACAGATCGTTATGTCCGGCATAGACCAGGCAGCCTCGTTAAAGAGTACTATGAATTTTTCTGAACTGCCGTTTGGAGAGTATATAGAACAGATCGATATTGACTGGATGCAGCTAAAAAGGAATCTGGAACAGTGGACGTTATCGCAAAGGGAAGTATTGCTCCGGCACGCTGCAGGAGCTGTCAGCCAGGCAGCCGGCGCTTTTATGAATTTCTTTCTTGGGCTGGTCTTCTCTATCTATATATTGGCAAATAAAGAGAAACTCAAAAAGCAGACATTACGGCTTGTCCATGCATGGTTTCCTCAGATATTGGGCAACTGGATCGTTCATATTACATCTGTATGTAATCGATGTATTCGCAACTTTATTGCAGGACAGGCTGCGGAAGCCGTTATTTTGGGAACGCTTTGTACGGTCGGCATGTTAATCCTTCGCCTGCCCTATGCTCCTATGATCGGCGCTTTGGTGGGTGTTACTGCCCTGATACCAATTGTCGGAGCATTTATCGGTACGATTGTGGGAGCGTTTCTTATTCTGACGGTAAGTCCTTTGAAAGCGGTTGTATTTGTTGTATTTCTTATAATTCTGCAGCAGATTGAAGGAAATCTGATCTATCCTAAAGTGGTGGGTTCTAAATTGAATCTTCCTGCAATGTGGGTACTTGCTGCCGTAACAATAGGAGGAAATCTCGCCGGTCCGATTGGTATGCTCCTTGGCGTTCCTGCTGCATCTGCCGCTTATGAACTGCTGAAGGAAGCTACGGTAAAACGCGAGAAAAATATGACTGACGCAATTACATATAAGGAGTGATGTTATGGAACCGTATAAGCATAAAAAGTTACAGATGGTTCTGAAAGCTCTGCCTCTGACAATCTGCGCTGTCCTGGCGGTTTGGGTTCTGGTATCGGAGGAAGAGATAAACGTACAGACCGTTCTGGACTATACACCGAAATCTCCATTGGCAGCGGCATTGGTTCTTCTGCTTTTCTATGCTTTGAAAAGCGCATCCTTTGTTTTTCCGATTGCCGTCCTTCAGATTGCGGCAGGGTATCTGTTCCAGACACCTGCAGCGCTGCTGATAAATTTTGCAGGCAGGGCTGTTACCCTCACGATTCCTTATTGGATTGGATATTTTTCTGGTTCTGCCATGGTGGATAGCCTATGGAAGAAATATCCCAGATTGAAGACTGTCTGTTCAATACAGGAGAAAAATCCCATTTTTATTTCGTTTCTTTTACGTACGTTTTGCTTTTTGCCTGGAGATGCCGTCAGCCTTTATCTCGGCGCTGTGAGGATTCCCTTTGCCTGTTATCTGGCAGGCGGCATTATGGGAACAACTTTGGGTGTCGTATTATCTACGACTCTTGGAGCAAGTATAAAAAACCCTGGTTCTCCTGCTTTTTGGATTTCAGGAGCGCTGATGGCACTTGTGGCTGTTGTTTCGTTTGGAGTGTATATACATATCAGGAAACGAGAGGAGTCTTAGATGCCGTAATTGGAAATTCATAATACAAAAGGAGAACAGGTATGGACTACAAGGAACTGGCAGAGGAGTATTTAATGATCCGCGCCCAACTGCTGAAAGTCCCTGCAAGCCAGCAGGTAACAAAGCTGGTGAAAGGCGAGTTGTTTGTACTGAACTATTTGGCAACTCATGAAAAAGCCGTGTATCCCAAAGACCTCAGCAAAGAAATGGTAGTAAGCACTGCCCGGATCGCAGTGATCCTGAACCAGATGGAGGATAAGAAATGGATCACCCGTACTGCGGATACAGAGGACAACCGGCAGATTCTGGTGGCTCTCACAGAGGAAGGACATCGGGTCATTGAGCAGCAGCGGGAAAAAATCATCCATGCAGTCGTGCAGATGTTTGAGAAACTCGGTCCGGAAGATGCCGCTGAGTTTATACGGATCCAAAGAAAAATTGTGGAAAACAGATAAGAAACTGCAGTTTGTAAAAGCTGTAGTTTTTATAAAGGAAAATAGCTAACATTATTAGCTTTGTTGCGGTTTGAAAGAGACTTGCACATTACAGAGGAAGAAGCGGAGAGATTCAACTTTCGCCGCGGACATACTATAAGTAATCAGGAATTTAAGAATAAAAAAGAAAAGGAGAACAGGAATGGACAAAATGATTATTTTTTATGAAGACTCAAAGCAAAGCTGCAGGCAATTCGCGCAAAAATTAGAACAATATGAAAATGTACAGTGCAGGAAAGCCAGCCTTTACAGAGACCAGCCTTTGATCTTTGCCAAGGGCAGCAGGATCGGGCTTGTATTTGAAAGCAGCAATGGAAAAGTACCGGACATCATTTCTCACGTGATCTGGCGGATCGTAGCAGAGAAACAGGAATCCCACATGATCTATATTACGGGAGGCAGCAGAGAATTTCTGGCGCTGCGAAGAGCCAGGGAAGATATGCAGGCAAGGGGATACGCTGTAAAATATATTTATACCGGCTATATTCTGGAAAAGCTTCCTTTAGAAAAGAACCGTTTTCCAGAGTACATTATGGAAAATTTAAAGCAGAACAGAGAAAATGTTCCGGCAAAAGGGAAAAAGGAGTTTTCCAAGAAAGAAATCAGGAAAAAACTCTGGCAGGAAAGAAAACAATATAAAAACTATAAGAAAAAGAAGGAAGCAGCTGACAATAAATAAGGTGTAAAATCCGCAAAGTCCATAGAGGAGCAGACGGTCTGCTCTGACAGTAGAGAAAGGAAGGGGAATCCGAATCTAACATTTTTGCAACATTAGAAATTTGTCTGGGCATAAAAAGAAAAATGATATAAAATACTGGTAATTGAGAGGATACAGATTTGCAAACTTGGAAAAACAGCGGCAGGCAAGAGAAAGGAGAGGCATATGAAACTGTTGATCGTGGAGGATGACCTGGTCCTGGCACAGGAAATCTGCCATCTGTGCGGAAAATGGGGCTTTGAGGCAGAGTATCTGGAGGAATTTGAAGCAGTGGACCGGGAATGGGAAAGGCGGCAGGCGGACCTGGTGCTGATGGATGTCAACCTGCCTTCCTGCGACGGCTTTCACTGGTGCAGGAAGATCCGGGAACTGTCCAACATTCCCGTGCTTTTTCTCTCCAGCCGGGACCAGAATAGTGACAAGGTCATGGCAATGGTCTCAGGCGGCGATGATTATGTGGAGAAGCCCTTTGACCCGGAACTGCTTCTGGTGAAGATCCGGGCGCTTCTCAGGCGTGCTTATGAATACACCCAAAATGAGAGAGAATATATCGGAAACGACCTGATCTATGACCGGAGCCAGGGAATCCTGTTCTATCAGGGAACTCCCATTGAGATGACAAAGTCAGAAAATAAGATCATGGGACTTCTGGCAGACCGAAAAGGACAGGTAGTAGACCGGGAAAGCCTGATGCAGCATTTATGGAGCACAGATGAATTTGTGACAGACGCTTCCCTGACCGTGCTGGTCTCCAGGCTGCGGGCAAAGATCAGTGCTGCCGCAGAGGGCATGGAGGTCATCCGAACCAAAAAAGGAAAAGGATACTATGTGGAATAAACATTTAGCTTTGGATACACAGGGAGGTGCGGCAGTATGCTTAGTTATATAAAAAGAAAGGGAAAGGTCTGGGGGATCCTGGTGTGCCTGTGGATGTTTCTGAATTTTTATCTGGGCTTTCTGTGTGCTTCATCTCTGTATTTCCAGGATATGGTTTATCTGAATCTGCTGCTCTTTGGGGCAGCAGCGGTCTGGGCAGTGACGGATTACAGAAGGTATCGGCGGCTGAGAAGGTGGACCGATGGTCAGGAGGATTTTACAGAAGAGGAACAGCGCAGGCTGCTGGGAGAAGAAGTGTATGCTTATGTGAAAGATTGGGAGGAAGAGAAAAAAGAGGAACAGTTTCAGGAGCGGCAGAAGCTGGAAGAGCTGTCAGACTATGTAGCGGCATGGACCCACGAAGCCAAGCTGCCCCTGGCTTCTCTGAAGCTGATGAACAGCCGCAGTGAAGATGAAAATCTACGGGAGAGCATGGGTACCTGCATTGCCCGGATGGAAGTGCTGCTGCAGAATGTTCTCGCAGGGAGCAAGCTCCAGCATCCGGAGAATGATGTGCGGTTTGAAAAGGTAAATCTTGAGGCGGCAATCCGGGAATCAGTGAAAAACCAGTCTTATTTCCTGGTGCGGAGCAGATTTGAAATCCTCATAGAATGCGGAAAAACAGCGGTCTACAGTGACAAAAGATGGCTGGTCTATCTCCTTGACCAGTTAGTGGGAAACGCGGCGAAATACTGCAGCGGCAGCCCCAGACTGGCCTTTCGCGCAGAGAAAGAAAAGGACGGAGCAGTGCTTCTTACAGTGGAGGACAATGGAATCGGCATCTCAGACAAGGATCTCCCCTGTATTTTCCAGAAGGGATATGTGGGAAGCCGGCACCGGAAGGGCGATTACCATTCTACCGGTATGGGGCTGTATTTTGCCGGCAAGATCGCCGGGCTTTTGCATATGGAGCTGCATGTTTTTTCAGAGGAGGGAAAGGGATGCAGGTTTGAACTGAGATTTAGGGACCTGGCGGATCACCTGCTGCTGACGGGGGAAGGGGAGGAAACAGAAAGCAAGGGAGACGAAGCTGATCAGCAGCGCCAAATAAGATAGGCGTCTTAGAGAGAAGGCAGAACAGAGCGAGGGAGACGAAACCTTACGGAAATGTTAGAAATCCGTGGAAAGTGTTAGACAGACGAAAGGATTTTTGCCCGAAGAACCGCTAAAATGATCTTGTAATAAACAAGACAACTGCTTAAAGGAGGCTTTACCCTATGAACAAAATACTGGAAATCAGAAACCTTTCCAAAAGCTACGGAAGAAAGGGCTATAAGACCATGGTTCTCCGGGATATCAGTATGGATATCTACCAGGGAGATTTTATTGCCGTCATGGGACCCAGCGGTTCCGGAAAAACCACTCTGCTGAATCTGCTGTCCACGCTGGATAAACCGGATCAGGGAGAGATCCTGCTGGAGGGAGAGCATGTACTCAAAATGAAAAATAAAAAGCTCTCTCAGATCCGAAGAGACAAGATCGGCTTTATTTTTCAGGATTACAATCTTCTGGACAATATGACCCTGCAGGACAACATTGCCCTGCCCCTGTCCTTAAACGGTGTTTCTCCGGCAAAGACGCTGAAAAAAGTACAGGAAAAGGCGCTGGTCTTCGGGCTGGAATCTCATCTGCAGAAATATCCCTACCAGCTCTCCGGCGGACAGAAGCAGCGGGCTGCCAGCGCCAGAGCGCTGATCACAGAGCCCAGGATCCTCTTTGCGGATGAGCCTACCGGAGCCCTGGACTCCCGTGCCAGCAGAGATCTGCTGTGCTGTCTGAAGGCGGCAAACGAGGAGGGCAGCGCCACGATCCTGATGGTGACCCATGATGTGTATACTGCCAGCTATGCCAGACAGGTCTATTTCTTAAAGGACGGGCAGATCCAGTGCAGGCTGAACCACCGGGGAGACAGGAAAGAGTTCTATGATGAGATCATGCAGATGCTGGCATCCATGGGAGGTGAACAGGAATGAGCCTTTTTCGCCTTGCGGTTTCTAATTTTAAACGGAGTGTCCGGGAGTTCGGAATGCTGATCCTGTCCCTGACCGTATCGGTGTGTGTGCTCTTTAATTTTCAGAATATGATCTATTCCGATGCCATGAATGTGCTGGTGGAGTTAAGAAAAGAGGCGATTGACACCATCATGCAGGCTGCCACGGTGGTGTTTATGGTCTTTCTGTTTTTCTTTATCTGGTATGCCACCAACGTTTTTTTGAATCAGAGGAAAAAAGAAATCGGCATTTACATTTTCATGGGGCTGGACAACGGCAGGATTGGCAGGATGTATGCCCTGGAATCCATTTTTGTAGGCTGTTTTTCTCTGGCAGCGGGGCTTTTTTGCGGGGTTGCTTTTTCTAAATTTTTTCAGATGCTGCTTTTGAAGCTTTCACAGATCAGTGTGGATATTAAGTTTTCCTTTTCCTGGAAGCCCGTAATCGTTCCGGCGGCAGCGTTTGCAGTCATCTATGGGCTCATGACGGTAAAAGGTTACTATACGTTGAGGATGAGCAGTGTGCTGAACCTCCTTTCCAGCGCCAGACAAAAGGAGATCAAGCCGGAGAAGAAAATCATCACTGCCCTCAGGGTGATTCTGGGAATCGGGATCCTGGGAGCAGGGTATGTGTTTTCCTGGCTGACTGAGGATGTGGATGCTCTGAATCACGCGCTGATGGCAGTGGTTCTGGTCATCATCGGCGTATATCTTCTTTACTCAGGGCTGATTCCTGCCATTCTCAGAGTTCTTACCAGGAATAAAAATTATCTATATAAAAGGGAACGGAATCTGTGGGTCAACAGCCTGGCGTTCCGCATCAGGAAAAATTACAGGACTTATGCGATGGTCACGGTGCTGATGAGCTGCGCGGTAACGGTGATGGCAATATCCATTGCCATGAAGCAGAGGTATGAGAAGATCCAGTATTTCGGAGAGGTTTATACCTGTCAGGTGCTCAGCAGCCAGGAGATGGATCCAGAGGAGATTGCCCGGGGCATTCAGAAGGAAAATCAGGTAGAATACTGGAATGCGGTTTCCTGGATGATCTTTCCGCCGGAATTTCTGGATACCTCTTATGACCAGTGGGTCTACGGAGCAGTACCTTACTCCCAGGTAAAAGAAGCAGCGGAAAAAACGGGGATGGAGTTTCCCTATGAGGAATTGCAGGAAGATCAGATGATCAAGCTTTCCCATGAGATCCTTCTGAGCCTGGCAGGTTATGACAGGGAGAAAGAAGTGCAGGTAAATGGAGAGACCTATCAGGTTCTGGCAGAGGATAAGACGCCCTACCTGGGAAGTATGCAGAATCAGGCGACCTTTTATGTGGTCAGTGACAAAACCTATGACCGGTTCAAAGAAGCGCCCGGAGCCATGGCGTATTACCTCTATAATTATAGGATCACAGATCCGGAAAATATAGATGCTTCCAGAGGGTATCTGGATTCCCTTGCGCACACTGGGGAGGACGGCGCATTTGTGGGAGTGAATTACAGCCAGACCCAGCAGGACGACGACAGCTGGATACGGGTGATGTATTCCCTGTGCCTGTTTATGTTTGCCACACTGATGCTGGCGTGCGCAAGTATCATTTTTATGAAGGTGGGAAATGATGTGTATGAAGACCGGGAACGGTATCAGGTGCTGGAGAAACTGGGGATTTCCAGAGAAGTCCTGTGCCGCTCCGTGCGAAAGGAGATCAGCTTTGCCTACTATTGTCCTTTCCTGCTGATGAGCCTGACGTCCTTTTTCTCTGTCCATGCATTGGGAAATGTCATGCAGGAGGATCTGATCCAGGTGAATCTTTGGAGCGCGGCAGCCATACTGGCAGTGTTCACCGCAGTCTGCCTGGTGTCTGTGAAAGGGGCAGAGAGGAAATTATTTTCAAAAGTAAAATGAGTGCCGCAGACCTGCCCCGTGGGTAAAAAGAGGAGAGAAAACCGGGGCGGGGAAGTTTTACAGGCACAGAAAAGCTCTACAGCCTTACAGAATCTGCAGAAAAGCAGGTTTCTGTAAGGCTGTTTTGCATTTGAAATCAGACGGAGGTGTCGTGATCTGTAAAGGATTTCCGGTGCCTGGACGGTTTTGCGCAGGTGTCCCGTTTGGCAATGTGGAAAGGAAGCACGATTTTCATGGGAAGCTTATGCCCTCCGTTGATCCGGTCGATGAGCACTTTTGCCGCTGTGCGGCCCATATCGTCCGTGGGAATATGTACGGTTGTCAGCATAGGAGAAAGGTACTGGGCAGTTTCAATATCATCCACGCCGATGATGGAAATATCCTCAGGAATCCGGTAGCCGCGCTCTCTCAGCGCTTTGATAGCGCCGATGGCAGTATTGTCATTGGCGCAGAAAATAGCAGTGATATCGGACTTTGCATTCATGAGATGGTAGGCGCCCTGATAGCCGCCCTCGTGGGACAATTTTACATTGGCAGTGTTTTTCTGCAGGAAAGGCAGCCCGGATTTCTCCAGGGCTTCTTTGAAGGCGGTATAGCGCACTTCATTGTTCTGCTCCCCGATGTATCCGATTTTGGTATGTCCAAGCTCATGAAGGTAGTCTATGGCGCTGAAGGTAATGTCTCTTCCTTCACAGACTACCTGGTCGTATTTGTTTCCCATAGGATTTAAGCCGGCATAGACAATGTGTTTGTAATGCTCCGTGAAAAACCGCAGCATCTGTTTGTCATACCTGCCCAGGATAACGGCGCCGTCCACTTTGACGGCTGCGATTTTGGCTGCGATCTCCGGATTGGCAATGTCCAGCGCAGTAAAGGAATGCTTCATAAAAAAGTTGCTTTTAAAGGCTTCCTGCTCAATGGACTTTGCAATATGGGAGAAGAACAGATCGGAAACTGCCACATCTCCTCTCGCATAAATGCAGGCAATGGTCTTCGATTCTGTTTCCGGGGAAGGGGCACTGGGACCAAGCTTCAGTGCCCTTGCCGAACTGTTGGGCGTATAGCCGCTTTTTCTGACGATTTCCCATATCCGTTCCTGAACCTGAGGGCTTGCAGCTTTTGTGTTTTTTTGATTAATGACCCGGGAAACAGTCGAAATGGAAACATTGGCTTCTTTGGCGATTTCTTTTAAAGTCATATTCAAACCTCACAGTATAATGATTCATTGTTATCTATATTATAACGGAAATGACGAAAACAGGCAAGGGGAATTGGGATAACGTTTGCATAAAAAGAACACAAAATAAAGGAAAAAATGACGAAAGTTTGTTGAAAATACTAATTGGGTTGTCGTATAATTTGAGTAGCAAATGGCGAACCAGCAACAATAGAAAGGATGGAAAGAGCAATGAGGCATATGTATTATGGCTACAGCAAGGAGGAACTTTTGAACAACGGACCAAAGCTTCCGGTAGTTGTCATGGAGGACAATGCCGCCGTATTCCAGTCAATGGCACAGGAAATGGTGCAGGAGATCAAGGAAAACAACCGCCGGGACAGACGGACAGTTTTTATCTGCCCGGTAGGTCCTGTAGGGCAGTACCCCTATTTCGTGGAACTGGTAAACAAAGAGGAGATTTCCTTAAAAAATGTATGGTTCATCAATATGGATGAATATCTGGATGATGAGAAAAACTGGGTACCTGCCGATCATCCCTTAAGTTTCCGCGGATTTATGCAGAGAAACGTTTACGGAAAAATTAAGGAAGAGCTTCTCATGCCTGAGGAGCAGAGGGTATTTCCGGATCCGAAAAACCTGGACCGTATCCCTAAACTGATCGAAGAGCTTGGCGGTGTGGATATCTGCTTCGGAGGGATCGGCATCAACGGACACGTGGCATTTAACGAAGCGGATCCAAGCCTTACCAAAGAGGAATTCCTCAATCAGAAAACAAGAGTACTTGAGATTACCAAGGAGACAAGGACAGCCAATGCAATCGGGGATTTTAACGGAGCGCTGGAGGACATGCCCCGCTATTGCGTGACTATCGGCATGTATGAGATCTCACATGCGGCAAAGATCAGGCTGGGATGTTTCAGAAACTGGCACAGGGCAGTAGTCAGACGGGCTGCATATGGAGAAGCAACCTCTGATTTCCCGGTTTCTCTGCTTCAGGAGCATCCGGATATTAATCTGAAGATCACAGAATTTGTAGCCGGACTGGAGGGATAAAAGTGAAAACCTGGATTACGGGAGGCTATGTTTACAGACTGGAAAAAAGGCGGATGGAAAGAAAGGATCTGTGCATAGAGAACGGGAAGATCTCCGGTCTTTATGATCCGGAGGAAGGGATCAGGGACGGTGAGGTCTATGATGCCTGCGGAAAATACGTGGTTCCCGGATTTATTGATCTGCACACCCACGGCGGCTGCGGCGTGGATGTGAATGCCGCCTCCAGAGAAGATTTTCAGAAGATCGGAAATTTCTTCGCGCAGCAGGGAACCACCACATGGCTGTGTTCCATACTGACGGATACAGAGGAACAGACAAAGGCTTGTATCAGAGAAGCAGCGGCACACAAAAAAGAAGGCAAAAATTGCGCAAATTTGCTTGGCATTCATCTGGAAGGTCCCTTCCTGTCCAAGGAGTATAAAGGCGCAATGCCGGAGTATCTGCTCAAAGAAGCGGATCTGGACCTGCTGGGAAGATACCAGGAAGAAGCAGAAGGAGCTATCCGCTACATAACGGTTTCCCCGGAAGTAAAAGGCATACCCGAGGCAATCCCTCAGATCAGGGAAATGGGCATCACGGTTGCTATAGGGCATTCCGGCGCGGATTACGAGACTGCGTGGAGCTGCATCCGGCAGGGAGCCAAAGCGTGTACGCATACCTTTAACGCCATGGGGCTGTTCCATCAGCACCGTCCGGGCATGATGGGCGCAGTGCTGGAGTCAGACCTTTACTGTGAGGCAATCTGCGACGGCAGGCATCTGCATCCGGGCACCGTCAGAATGCTGTTAAAGGTCAAGGGAAAAGAGAGAGTGGCAGCAGTTACCGATTCCATTATGGCGGCAGGGCTTCCGGATGGAGAATACAAGCTGGGCGTCAATGACGTGATCGTAGAAAACCAGGATGCAAAATTAAAAGAAACAGGAGTCCGGGCAGGCAGTACCCTTACCACGGGACAGGCTTTGAAAAATCTGATAAAGTTTACCGGGGAAGGTCTGGAGGATGTGCTTCCGCTGCTTACCATCAATCCTGCAAAAATCCTGGGAGAAGACGGACGGATCGGAAGCCTGGAGCCGGGGAAAGACGCTGACGCAGTGATCCTGGACCAGCAGTACAATGTAACAGATACCTTTGTAAAAGGAATCAAGATTGAAAAGTAAGGAGGAGTAATATGCCGTTAATACCATTAAGACCATTATTGGAAACTGTAGATAAGTATCATTTTGCCCAGGGAGCCTTTAACGTAAACGCGGTGGCTCAGGCAAAGGCAGCTATTGAGGTCCATGAAATGTTTCGTTCCGCAGCGATCCTGCAGGGCGCGGATCTCGCCAACGGATTTATGGGAGGCCGCACGGATTTTCAGAATGCGACACTGGAAGATAAAAAAGTGGGAGCAAAGAACATTGCGGCTGCAGTGAAAAAATTTGCCGAAAATTCACCGATACCGGTTGTGCTCCATCTGGATCACGGCAAAAACTTTGATTCCTGCAAAGCAGCCATCGAAGGCGGCTATACCTCTGTTATGATCGACGGCTCCTCCCTTCCTTTTGAGGAAAACGTGGAGCTTACAAGAGAAGTTGTCAAATATGCCCATGAAAGAGGCGTTTCGGTAGAAGGCGAGCTGGGCGTGCTGGCTGGAGTGGAGGATCATGTATTCTCTGAAACTTCCACCTATACCAATCCTTTAAAAGCAGTGGAATTCTTTAAGAAAACAGGCTGCGACGCGCTGGCGATCTCCTATGGAACCATGCACGGAGCTTCCAAAGGAAAAGATGTAAAGCTGAGAAAAGAAATTGCCATTGCCATCAAAGAGTGCATGATGCATGAGAAGATCTTCGGCGTTCTGGTATCCCACGGATCTTCTACCGTACCCAGATACATCGTGGATGAGATCAATGCTTTAGGCGGAAAGATCGAGAATGCTCACGGAATCTCCATCGAGGAACTGAAAGCGGCGATCCCCTGCGGAATCGGCAAGATCAATGTAGATACCGATATCCGTCTGGCTGTGACAAGGAACATGAAGGAATACTTCCATCAGAATCCCCAGAAGAGGACAAGTGCTTCCATCGGAGGCGTCTATCAGCTGCTGGAGGAGAAAAAGGAGCAGTTCGATCCAAGAGCCTTCCTTCCGCCTATCATGGATACCGTTATGTACGGCAACATACCAGATGAAGATACTGCCCAGCTGGTGCAGGTGATCGAAAAAGGAGTGAAAGAAGCCATCGGAACCCTGATCGTTGAATTCGGCTCCTATGGAAAGGCGCCGCTGGTAGAGCAGGTATCTCTGGAAGAAATGGCAGAAAGATACAGGAAAGCAAAATAAAACATAACAATTACCTCAGAGAGAGCAGAGAAGCAGGACAACAAGAGACATCAGGTCTTCATTCTCTGCTCTTTTTGCACCTTTTCCGGCTGCCTGCCCTCTGGGAGACATGCCGGGAAACAGGGGAAAAAGAGCAAAAAGAAATGCAAAATGACCAAGAGAGTAAGGGAAAGCTCTTAGGAAAACTGTTGCATAAAAAGTAACGCAAACATTGTGAAAAAATATACAAAAAGACCCAAACGTTTGCTTAAAATGAGGTTGAAAAAAGTATAATAATAAGGGATAATGACAATA
>DWVZ01000049.1 GCA_019119975.1 Candidatus Blautia merdavium
ACCTTATTTGTGGGTGTTATTCCGAGAAATTCTCCCTTATGAGTACCTTTCATAATAAATTCTGAAATAACATAACCATCTACTTCATATTGACGGATAATTTTGATGAATTTGCAGATAAGCTGAAAGAATGTAATGTTGAATATGTCCACCCTATTGTAGAACATTCATGGGGACAGCGTGTTGTTCGTTTCTATGACCCAGATAAACATATTATCGAAGTTGGCGAGAATATGAAAATAGTATGCAAGCGTTTCTTAAATAGTGGAATGACACCGGAACAAGTAGCAGAACGCATGGACGTACCTATGAAATTTGTCAATGCCTGTATGCGTTAAATCCCATTTTACAGAGCCAGAAAAATCGTAAGTTGTCTAAGTTTTTTCAAACAGCCTCATTGCATAAGAATGACAAACCTATTATCCTTAAAGCAGCAGGAGGTGGCAGAAATGGCAAACGAAGATAAAAAAGATTTTAATGCTATGCTGCACGATTATAAGGATGTGCCGATGCTCGTTTATAAAATTGAGAAAATTATGAAGGAGAAACCCATATGCTAGATAAAATACCTACTGCAGAAGAAATGGCTGCTTTAGTGGGGCAATCATTATATGATATTTGGAATGAACTGTGTTTCTTAATTGATGAAAGGTATGAAATGGAGCGCTTGTGGAACAAAGGTGGCAAAGCGTGGACTTATGAGTACAAATACCGTCGTGGCGGAAAAACCCTTTGTGCGCTGTACGCAAAAGAAAACTGTATAGGATTTATGATTATCTTAGGGAAAGATGAACGATTAAAATTCGATACAGACAGAAACAGTTATTCAAAAGAAGTGCAGAAAATTTATGATGAAACGAAAACCTATCATGATGGAAAATGGCTGATGTTTGAGCCAACGGATACAGCTTTGTTTGATGATTTTATTAGGCTGTTGGGAATAAAAAGAAAGCCCAACAGGAAATGCTGAAAGGAAAAACAGCCTGCCCGCTCCCATTCTAAGGAACCGGCAGGCTGCCCGGATGCTGCTTCTCTATTGCGGATGCAAAAGGCTTAATAATTTTCTTCGCTCCATTTCAGGAAATTACCCGTGTTTGCATCGATCTCAAATTCATACTCTTTGTTCTGATAAATGATATCCCCTTCATAGACATACTGTCCGTCATCAAACTCCAGCTCCATCCTCATATCCTGCTCAGAAGCTCCGGGGACTCTCTCCAGAGCGGTCTTTCTGGCGTCTGCCTCGCTGACTGCCACGGACACGGTCTGCTGCGGGGTATTTTGCCGACCTGCGGACTGCTGGCTGCCGCTCTGCTGTCCCTCCGTCTGCTGGGTGCTTCCCTGCTGATCTGCCGGCTGCTGCTCTGCGGTGTTTTGCTGGTCTGTACTCTGCTGGGCACTGCCGTCCGTCTGAGAAGTATCCCCGCCTGTGCCTGTCTGGCTGTTCTGGCTGTTCTGACTGTTCACATAGCTGTCGTCAATGTCCTGCTCTGCACTCATGATCTCACCGTCCGCTGCCGCAATGTCGTAGCTGTATTCTTTTTCCTGCACGCTGAATTCTACTTCATAGACAGTCCTTCCGTCCTCTTTGTCTTTGCTGATACGGAATCTGGTGGCATCGGATTCTGCCACGCCTGCGTCCTCCAGGGCAATCTTCTTTGCGGAATCCTGTCCGATATCGGTGGTTTCTTCTGCGCAGCCTGTCAGAAGTCCTCCTGCCAGAGTCAGTGTCAGCGCCGCTATTGTCAAAAACTGTTTTCTCATATTTCATTTCCCCTTTCATCTTTCCTTGTTCTGTTTTTATGCCTTTAGTATACCCGGGAAAGATTAAAAGAACATTAAAGATTTTCATTTTTTTCTTTCGGCAGTACAAAAAGAAACCTGCTGCCCTTTCCCACGCTGCTTTCCGCCCGGATACTTCCTCCGTGGGCATTTACGATCCACTTCACCATGGAAAGCCCCAGCCCGGAGTGGCTGCTGTCGGTTCTGGAGACATCTGCCCGGTAAAACCGTTCCCAGATCCTGGGAAGCGCTTCCGGAGAAATCCCTATGCCGTTGTCTTCCACGCTTCCCTGTACCTCTGTCTCTGTCTGTGTCATCCTCACCCGGACCCAGCCGCCCGGACGGTTATAGGAAATCCCGTTGGAGATCAGATTGACCAGCATACGGATGTAAAAGCTCTCATCCACAGAAGCATAAATCTGCGGTTCTATCTCTGCAAGCACCTGGATTCCTTTCTTTTCGGCTAAAAGCTGCTGTTCCTGCACCACCATTTCGGTCAGTTCACTGAGATCCAGCCGCTCTTTTGCCAGCTGCTGCCTGCCCTGATCTGCCCGGGAAAGGAGGAGCAGATGGGAAATCATCTGCGCCATGTCCTGTGCTTTTTTCCGGATCAGCCGGATCTGCGTGCGCTGCTGCGGGGAAATCTCTTCCTGATCCAAGATGGCATCGCACTGCGTCAAAATCACTGTCACCGGAGTACGCAGCTCATGGGAGACGTCTGAGGTAAACTGCTTCTCTCTGCCAAAGGATTCTTCCAGCTGCTCCAGCATCTGGTCAAAAGTCTCGGAAAGCTGATAGATCTCATCGTTTCCTTTGCCCAGTCCCACACGCCGGGACAGATCTTCGTCCCTGCGGATCCGCTGTACCGTCTCCGTGATCCTGCGCACAGGCATGAGGGTCCTTCTGGTAAAGCGGTATCCCAGGATCCCGGTAAAGACTACCAGAAGAGGAAGGATGATCAGTGCCATGCGCAGGGTGATGCGGATGCTGTTCTCTGCCGCTGTCACAGAGGTCACACCCCGGATGTAGAGGTTTCCGTATCCTTCCAGCCAATACTTCAGGTCATACACATACCATTTCCCGGAGCTGCCCTGAGTGGTCTGCAAAATCCCATCCGACAGCGTTTCCCGGTTCTCATAGCCGTAAGGCAGCCTTCCGTAGAGAAACGCCCCGTCCTCACTGTACAGAGACAGGTAGATTCCCTTCTCCAGATCCATAAAGTCTGAATCCACATCCAGGCTGCCTTCCTCTGCCTCAATCTCATCCATGCCTTTGTGCACCTGCTCCCGCAGATCCGACTGCACAGAGGTCAGAATCTCCTGATTGCTCAGAGAAAACAAAATTGCCAGGGACACGCAGGTCAGCAGCGTCATAAAAAACGTATACAGTACCGTAAGCTTTGCTTTTAACGACCACTTTTTCATGTTTTCACCTTCAGCACATAGCCTGCGCCCCGGACTGTGTGGATCAGCTTTGTCTCGCGTCCGTCGTCAATCTTTTTGCGCAGATAACGGATGTACACATCAATCACATTGGAACCCCCGGCAAAATCATAATTCCAGATATGCTGCTCCAGCTTTTCCCTGGAAAGAACGATCCCTTCATTCTGCACCAGATACCGCAGAAGAGAGAATTCCTTTCCTGAGAGGGTAATCTTTTCTCCTCCCCTGAATACCTCGTGGGTATCCAGGCGGACCTCCAGATCCCCCACCTGAAAGCAGGTTCTGGGCACGTCCGCCGGTTTGCGCAGCAGCACCCGGACCCTTGCCAGAAGCTCCTCAAAGGCAAAGGGCTTTACCAGATAGTCATTGGCTCCGGCATCCAGCCCTCTGACCCGGTCCTCCACACTGTCCTTTGCGGTCAGAAGCAGCACGGGCACCTGGTTCCCCCTGTTCCTCAGTTTCTTTAAAACAGACAGCCCGTCCAGCACAGGCATCATAATATCCAGGATCAAAGCGTCATACTCGGCGCCTCCGTCTATATAATCCAGGACCTCTTCCCCGTTCAGGCAGGAGTCCACACTGTAATGCTCTGCCTTAAGCCTCGAGGTCAGGATCCTGTTTAAATCCTTTTCATCCTCAGCGATCAAAATCCTCATAACAGCCCTCACTTTCCAAAGGTATCTCCAGTCCTTTCTTCTGCCTTATTTTAGCATTTTTCCCTGAGCTTTAAAAGGTCTTTCGGCGCAGGTTTTCTGGCGCAGGGCAGAAAAAAAGAATGGGCAAGGTCTCAGATCTGACCCTGCTCATTCTTTCTTTACTTTTATGGTTTACGGATGGTTCCTCAGATTCCCAGAGCCGCTCTCTTTTCTTCGATTCTGGCAATCATCAGGTCACCCAGTTTGTCAATGTCTTTTTCCACGGTATAGGCAGCCTCTACCCAGTCTTTGACTCCTTCGGTGAGCCACCAGGTCATCTCAGAGGAACCGCTTACCTGAGGATCTACGCCCAGGAAGGTGTCAATTCCGGTTGCCACTACATAGTTTCCGATGGAAATCGCTTTTTCAGACATCCATTCCGGCGCGCAGCCTACCAGAGGAAGCTGGGAAATATTCAGTCCGGAATCAATGGCAAGTCTGGATGCCAGCACCATCATACGGCTGATATCCACGCAGGAGCCCATATGAAGGACCGGAGGAATGTCTGCCAGTTCGCAGACTCTCTTTAATCCGTCGCCGCAAAGCTCTTTGGCACGTTTGTCCATAAGCCCGGCTCTGGCTGCAGCCTGTGCGGAACATCCGGAAAGGACAACCAGGATATCATTTTTGATCAGCTTTTTCATCAGTTCCACGTGAGCGGAATCCGGACGTACTCTGGGGTTGTTGCAGCCTACCATAGCTACAGCTCCTCTTAAGACACCAGAGGTAATGCACTGGATCAGCGGCTTCGTAGTTCCCAGTTCGTCTCCCTGAGAGCTTGCCACTTTGTCCAGGGCTTTTACGATGGCTTCTACGGAATAGCCCACAGTTGCTTTCTGCTTCAGCTGCGGTATGTATACCAGATCCTGTTTTCTGTTGACAAAGTTTTCTACTGCCATGCGTACGATCTGTTTCGCATTCTCTCCTGCGGTCTCTGCGTTAAAGCGGATAAAATCAGAATCCGGCATCTGCGCGATGGGAGAGGTGGTGATAAATTTGGTATGGAAGCATTTGGAGAGAGGTCCTAGTGCCGGGAAAATGCACTGCACGTCTACAATGATCGCTTCACATGCCCCGGTAAGGACTACGTTTTCCTGCTGTAAGAAGTTGCCTGCCATAGGAATGCCTCTTCTCATTGCCACTTCATTAGAAGTACAGCAGACGCCTGCCACATTGATGCCTTTTGCGCCCAGGGATTTTGCCAGAGCGATCATTTCCGGATCTTCCGCATATTCGCAGATCATTTCGGAAAGGCTTGGATCATGTCCGTGTACAATGATGTTCACATGGTCTTCCTTCATAACGCCCAGGTTCGCCTCTGTGTCCACAGGTTTCGGTGTGCCGAACATCACGTCGGAGAACTCGGTTCCGCACATGGAGCCGCCCCAGCCGTCGGAAAGACCGCTTCTGAGTGCCTGTCTTACCAGGGCTTCCGGTTTGGAAGAACATCCCATATGGGTCATATGCATGGCTGTGGATACTTCCCGGTCAATGGCTCTCGGCTCCAGCTCTGCCTTTTTCCAAAGTTCCTGGGTGTGTTCGGGAGCTCTGGAAAGCCATCTCTGCACGCCGAAAGGTTTTCCGTACTCTAAAAGGGCAAGCTCGGACATTTCATGTGCCAGATCATAAATATCCTTTCCTTCTGTCTCCACGCCCCATTCTTTGGCAATGCGCAGCAGCTTTTCCGCATCTCTTACTTTATAGTTTCCATCCGGCGCAACGGTGTGCAGGGTATGGCAGATCTCACGTCCATGGTCGGAATGGGTAGCAGCGCCGCCTGCGGTAAAGCGAAGGAAGTTTCTTCCGGCAATGCCGTGAGCGTCACAGCCGCAGATTCCTCTGGGGGCTTTCTTGGTAATGCGGCAGGGTCCCATGGTACAGATCCGGCAGCAGATACCTTCCTCTCCGAATTTACAGTGGGGTGTCTGGTTCTTGACTCTCGCCTGCCAGGAATCTGCTCCAACCTTTGCTCCTGTCTCCAAAAGTCTCTCTGTAGCAGCTTCAAACTCTTCAATGGTAGTTAATCTGAATGTACTCATTTTTACCTCCTGAATCAATTGATGATAACTGTTCCTTTTATTTGTCTATATTATAACAATCTTTCCCGCTGCTTCCCATCAACGTTTTATTGAGTGCTGTCAACCATTTATTGCTGCCGGATTTCCACCATTTATTTTATTGCTGCCAGACTGCCTGCCATTTATTGCCGCTGGGTCTGCCCCTCAGACCCGCCTTCGATTTCTGGACGGATTCTGCTGTCCAGAAGATCTCAGCACAGCAAAAAAAAGAAACACACCGCATGCCAAGAGTGTGTTTCTTTTTCCTTAGGAGTTCATTACTAAGTGAATTCTCCTCTATGGTATCACGTTTTTAACCGAATGGTAATCAACAAAAGGTTTTCTGCCCTCAACCATTTTCTGATGCCCTGTTTTCCATGTCTCATGGGCTACCTGACAATGTTTTTCTCCACAATGTCTTTCAGCCATTTCATCACATGATTGTGGAACAGCCGGATATCGGGATTGGGCGTGCTGCCGTTTCTGGTAAGCATATAGGTTTCCCAGTAATAAGGACCGTCCTCAAAGGGAAGCATTACCAGATCGCTCTGGCTCATATCTTCAAAGATAAAATCCACGGTAACGGACACGCCCTTATTTTGCTGGACCATCTTATGGCACAGGCTGAATCCGCTGGTCTCAAAGGCAATCTGGGGCTCGAATCCCGCCTGCCTGCATTTTTCCATGATCAGCTGGTGGATGTGGAACTCGGAACTTTCAATGTAAAGCTTCTCTCCCTCCAGATCCCGGATGGATGCCTTTTCTTTGCAGGCAAGGGGATGCTGCCGGTTGACCAGCAGCTTGATCTCGAATTTTTCCATAAAGGTGGCGTCCAGATGCCGGAGGCTGCTGTTGCCTACGATGAATGCCACGTTCCCCTCTCCTTCCCGGAACAGGCGCTCCACCTGCCGGTCAGGAAACTCCCGGTAGGTTAAGGTAATCTCCGGATATTTCTGTCTGAAATCCGCAAGGCATTCCGGCGTCACCAGACGCAGGATCCCGTAGGCTGACAACAGGTCGATCTCATGGTTTTCCTGCTGTTCGATGCAGCGGATCTCGCTGCAGATCTGCTGGTAAGGCTCCAGGACTTCCGGCAAATGCCGGTAAAGGTATTCTCCGGAGGCAGTCAGGCTGATGCCTGCGGCTGTCCGGTTCAGCAGCGTGGCTCCCAGTTCGTTTTCCATGTTTTTGATGATCTTACTAAGACCCTGGGGCGTCATATAGAGGGCATGCGCTGCCTTGGTAATACTTTTGTGCTTACAGACCATTCTGTAATATTCCAATTCTTTCAGATTCATAAACGTTCCTCTCTGTTTTTCTCTTCTGTTTTTCTCCTCTGTCTTTCTCCTAATGCTGTCCAGCCCTTTTTTCATCGTGCAACCATTATACCGGATCTGTGCCTCTTCTGCCAGACGAAAAAGCAAAAACAAACGGGCGAAAGCAAAGTTCTGTCAAAACGAAGTTCTTGCTTTTTCCCTCTTTCTGGGCTACTATAAAGTACAGAGTACAATGAAGAGAAAAGGAGCTTATCGCAATGAAGGATTTAACAGTCGTCGTGCGGCAGTTAAAAGACGAGACCGACCTATCAAGAAACTATGTTTCCCTCCCCAAAAATTACGGCACTCCGGCGTATTTTCAGCGTGCTGATATCCGGGCAGTCAAAGACCTGGTATATGAAACTCTGGACTCCCTGGACAGGCACTGCCATTTCTCTGAAAAATTAGCCTCCAGCAGACAGGTGATCATCAAACCAAACCTGGTCTCTGTGTATCATAAAAGCGGCATGATCCAGGAGGATTATCCGGAGTCCACAGACCCCAGAGTCCTGGATGCGGTCATTGAATGGGTACAGCAGTACCATTCCCGCATTGTGATCGCAGAGTCTTCGGGAAAGCCGATGCCCACAGCCAACAGCTTCCACATCAGCGGCATTGACCGCATCGCCAGATACCGAAAGACCGGACTTACTGCCCTGGAGCTTTGTCCGGTCCGCCGTTACCTGCTTCCCAAAGCCAGGGTCATGAAGGAGATCCTGATCCCGGAGCCTTTTGCGGGCGTGGTGGAGGGAAAGGATTTCTATATTTCTGTCCCTAAATTAAAGACCAATCTTTACACACAGGTCACTCTGGGATTTAAAAACGCCATGGGGGTGATCCCCTATTCCCTGCGGGAGCGGAACCACAATTTCCTGATCGACGAGAAACTGGCAGATATGCTCTATATCCTGAAACCGGATCTGACGCTGATCGATGGGCTCATCGGCGGAGAAGGAAATACTCCGGCTCCGGTAGATCCCGTGGATACCCGCCTTCTGGCAGCCGGTACAGATCCCGTGGCAGTGGACCGTGTGGGTGCCAGGATCATGGGCTTTGATCCTGACGCTATTCCTCTGTTCCAGGAAGCAGCCCGCAGGGGATTTTTCCACGGAGAAGCTGTGGTGGACGGGGAATGCCCGGTCTTTTCTTTCCGACCTGCCGATGCCAGCCTTCTGGGCGATATCTTTCACCGGCATTTTCCCAATATCCTGGTTTTAGTGGGGCATTCCCTTCCCCATTCTCCCAGGATCCAGGATCCTGATTCTGTGACGCCCCAGCTTGTCAGAGAACTGGAGGCATCCTGCCGGGGCGGCTGTCTCGCCGCTGTACGATCCGGCTTTGAATATGTGATCTATGCACCGAAAAAAGACAAGAACCGCGCCATCGCAGTGATCATCGGCTCCGGCGTCCCCTGCCGGGATACGCTCTG
The DNA here is from genome assembly GCA_019119975.1 of Candidatus Blautia merdavium. Taxonomy (GTDB): domain Bacteria; phylum Bacillota; class Clostridia; order Lachnospirales; family Lachnospiraceae; genus Blautia; species Blautia merdavium. The sequence goes on from DWVZ01000049.1 coordinate 8,722, forward strand.
GTGGTTCGACCGGGAGGGCAGACCCTACAGCAAAGACGATATCCAAGCCCTGAAGCTTCCCATACTGACCGTGGGAAACTGCGGGGAATCCTTAAAGGATCTTGCGTCTTACCGCAGTCCCGGGTGCTGCAGCCCTTCTGCCTGTATGCTTGCCGCCACCAAGGCGATGAAGGTACCTTTTCCCCTCCTGTCCCTGAAGAATCATTTTCTCATGCATTTCGGGCTTTCTGTCCTGGGCATGGTCTTCACCCGGACGATGAAATGCCTGCGGGGGGTCTGGATCGACTGTCCCAGCAGGCACGAAGCCAAAATCTATCCGGTTCCGAAAATCCGCCCGGAATATCAGGACAAGGATTTCCTTGCCTGGAAGCTGCCTCCCATGAAATGGAAGGACAAGAAGAAGCTTGCCGCGGATCAGCTGAAGATCTTAAAATTATAAATATTCCCGTTCTGCAAAAACGGTTCTGCCATGCCTTTCCGGATAAACTCCGGATCAGGACACGCAGAACCGCTTTCTTTTTCTGTAATCAGACAGGAACGCTGTGATTTACCATATCTTTTCGGAAGGTTTCTGCTTCCAGAGGCTTATCAAAATAGAAGCCCTGCATCAGAGGTTCTTCCAATTCCAGGACCTGCTTTAAGGTTTCCTCTGTATCAATCCCCTCCATACAGATCTGCAGTCCCAGCATCTTGCTCAGATCATAAAGGCACTTTAAGATGATCTGGTTGTAAGGCTCCCGAACCAGATCCTGTACATAAGTTCGGTCTACTTTCAGGTGGGTGATGGGCAGATGTTTCAGATAGCTCAGTCCGGAATAGCCTGTGCCGAAATCGTCCAGGGCAACTCCTGCGCCGATTCCCATCAGTTCTTTGCAGAACTGCCCCGCAATCTCCATATTGCGGATCAGGGAAGTTTCGGTCAGCTCACAGATCAGCCATTTCGGATCCAGTCCCTCCTCCTGGCAGCAGCTCTGGATAAATGCCACCACACCCTCATCAGACACCTGCTGCGCGGATATATTTACATTGACACTGATAGGGAATCCCATCTTATGCCAGTACGCGCATTCTTTGACTGCCTGCCGGATGATCCACCGTCCTACAGGAATGATCATATCGGAGTATTCCAGCGCTTCTATCAGCTCCGACTGATTCAGATCCTGGAACTTGGAATTGCTGTAGCGCAGCAGAGCCTCGGCACCATGCCACAGGAATTTATCCCCTTTCTTTTCTATAATGGGCTGGTACACCAATCGGAAATTTTTCATATTATCTGCCGTATCCTGTCTGAGGATATTTTCCAGATAATATTTTTTGCTGAGCTTATCCATGCTCTCACTGCGGAAGAATACAGTCTGGTGCTGCTGGGATTTTGTCCGCATCAGAAGCGCCGTATTGGCGTTTTTGATCAGCTCCTCCGCCGTCTCTCCGTTATCCGGATAGATGGACACACCGATATTGGCACGTATAAATACTACATGTCCGTCCAGTACCCGTTCCTTGCTGAGATACATCTGAAAAGGCACCAGCTTCTGCCGGATTTCCTCCTGGGTACTCTCCTTTAGATGCACCAGAAACTCATCCCCCTCCAGACGGTAAACGCCCAGATTATTGCTGATGTACAGCTGAATGATCTTGGCAAACTCTACCAGGATCCGGTTGGCGAAGCTGTGTCCGAAAATCTCATTAAACACTTTAAAATTATGGATATCGATGCACAGGACACTTCCCCTGGCATCCGGCTCCTTTAGATATTCCTGCATTTCCTGTTCAAAACAGTACCGGTTCTTCAATCCTGTCATCACATCATAGAGAAGCATATCGCTGATCTTCTGATCCGCCTTTTTCTGCTCCGTGATATCGATCAGGGAGCCTGCGATCATCAGAGGATTTCCATTTTCATCATGGACGCCCTTGCCCTGGCACTTGATCCATATGATGCCGCCCTGCTTTGTCATGACCCGGTACTCTGCCCTGTGATACAGACTCTTCCCCGTTAAAAACGGCGCAAAGGACTCCAGGAAAATCCCCCTGTCCTCAGGGACAATGAAACTTAAAAGCCGGTCCATAGCATTGGAAAAGGTGTTGTTTTCCAAAGGCAGCACTTCCATTGCTTTTGGAGAAAAGGTACAGATATTATTAACAATATCCAAATGGTAAATATAGTCGGTACTCCCCTCCAGGATCAGGCTGTTGATCATCTCCGCCTGTCTCAGCTGCCGGACCGTATCCTCCAGCTGGCTGCTGTGGGTATGGGTCAGGTCAAAATTAATATGCATCACGCCCAGGATATACCCCGGCTTTTCCAGTGCAGCCATCACCAGCAGCAGATTGGTCTCCTGTCCGTTTTTCACCAGGTTCAGATGGCTGTCGGTACGATTGGTCTTCCCCTCCTGGATACGGGTCACATCCTGCTGGAAAATACTGCTGCTGGACGGGCTGAAATAGCTTTTCAGCGCCTCTATGCTCATACGTCCCTTAGAAGGTGTGCTGTCCGTCCCCAGTACAGCTGCCATTCCCCGGGTGATATAGACCTGTTCCTCCCGGCAGTCCAGCAAAAACATATCCGGGAATAAGCTGTCCGGAAACACACACAAGCCTAATTTTTCCTTTAAAAATTCCAGATCAAAATACTCTTTCTCCATTTTCGTTCCTCTGTCTCTTTCTTCTTTTCCGCTTTCTCCGTTTCGCATTTTTCCTTCATGAATAGGTAGATTATACAATAAATTTCTATGGATTTCTACAAAATTCGGCAAAAGGGGACCGGAAAGAGCAGCTTCGTGCCTCTTCCGGTCCCCTTTGTCTTACAGCAAAACCTGGAATCCTGTACAAACACACAGGAGTCTCTCTACATCGCCAAACCAAATGCCACGTACAGAACTACCGTGCAGGCTGCCGTCACCAGAGCATAAGGCAGCTGCGTCTTTACATGGGAGAACAGATCCGTTCCTACCGACATGGACGACAAAATCGTCGTATCGGAAATCGGTGAACAGTGATCTCCAAAAATACCGCCGGAGATCACCGCTCCGATGGTCAGCAGGATATTAGCATCCATAGCTACTGCCATAGGAATGGCGATCGGCATCATAATGGAGAAAGTACCCCAGCTGGTTCCGGTACTGAACGCCATGACAGCTCCCAGGATAAAGATAATGGCTGGTCCGAACGCACCGCTGACTCTGCTTCCGATGAGGCTTGCCAGGAAGGTTCCTGTACCCAGGGTTTTGATCACAGAACCGATGGCAAATGCCAGCACCAGAAGGATCACCAGGGTCAGCATATTGCTTACACCCTTCAGTACATAGTCCCCAAACTCTTTGGCAGTCATGATTTTTTGCCTGGTATAGAAAATACACATCACGATCAGGGTAACGGTCACAGCGTATAAGATGGATGTGGTGCCGTCGCCTTCGGTCAGGTTTCCCTTTCCTGTCACCAGCAGCCCCAAAAAGGTTCCGCCGATCAGAACGATCAGAGGGAGCATCATGTTCCACTTGTTTTCTTTCCCTTCTTCTACCAGTTCGTCAAAGCCTTCGGAGTCATTGAGCAGAGGGGTTACTCCATCATCGAAGAGCTTTCCTGTGGTCTGCACCCTCTCTTCTGCCTTTTTCATAGGTCCCCAGTCTTTTCCGCTTAAAATATAAAATAAAACAAAGATCAGAGATAAAATACTGTAAAACTGAAAGGGCAGACTTTCTACCAGCAGCTTCATAGGGTCGCCGCTGATGACCCCCGCTGTGATCTCCGCGCCGATCAGCCCCATCAGCATAGCGCCCCAGGAATTCAGGGGAATGATGGCATTGACCGGGGCGGATGTGGCGTCGCAGATATACGCCAGCTTCTCTCTGGAAACTTTAAATTTATCAATAAGGGGCCGTGTCACCACACCCGTAAACATAATGCTTAACAGTCCGTCGATAAAAATAATGATTCCTATTATGTAGGCGATCAGCATTGCCATCCGTTTGCTCTTGACCCGCTTGCTCTGCTCAGTCAGGTAAGTAACAAATCCTTTCACGCCTCCGGACACTCTTACCAGGATCACAAAAGCGCCCATCAGGGATGTGAATAAAAATGTTTTCAGATTTCCGGTATCCGCGCATACAGCCAGAATGGAATTTACACTTTCACTGACGGAAGTAAACGGATTCCAGCCGCACAGGATCAGCTCACCGGAAAAGATCCCGATCAGCAGCGCCAGCGCCACTTTCTTAAAAGCCACTGCAAAGACGATCGCCAAAACCGGCGGCACTAATGTCAAAAAACCATATTCCATAAAAACCCTCCTCATTCTTCATACTGTGCAAACAGGGAGCCAAATCCCCCTGTGTGAAGGTAGCAGACAGGTCCTTTCGTCCGTCCTTCCCGGATCCAGGTTTTCATCCCCACTGCTGCCTTGCTGTTGTAAACATTTTCAATAAAGATACCCTCACTCCGGGCAAATTCATAAATTTCTTCTGCGCTTTCTTTTGTATTGACACCCCAGCCTTCTCCCCGGAAACGGTCTGTGATCTGTGCCGCCTCCTCTGGGCTGCGACTGATGGGAATTCCTGTGATCTGCGTCAGCTCTTCGATGACGCTTTGGATATGGGCAGCCAGGGTTTCCCGGTCATCCTCCACGCTGACGATCACAAGGTCAAAGGGATTTCCCATGGTTTCATTTCCATAGATCAGACCGGCTGCCACGCCTCCGTTGCCGCCCGGCGCAAAGATGGTCATAGAGGGGATCCCCATCTGCTGACACTGGTTCTTCATCTCCCGCACGGCTGCCACATAGCCCAAAGCCCCTCTTCCTGTGGTGGCTCCGTTTCGCACCACATAGGGGGTATGTCCCTCCCGTTGGTATTTCTGCGCCAGTTCCTCAGTATACCGGCTGCGCTCTTCGGAAGTTTTCTCTCCTATAAAGTGGGACGGTACGCCCAGCAGGTGATTCAAAAGGAGATTTCCCTGTTTCTTTTTGGGCTCTTCTCCATTATGTACCAGGTCACAGTGCAGTCCCAGTTTTGCACAGGCGGCTGCTGTCAGAGTACACAGGTTGGACTGAACTGGTCCGGCAGTCAGGATCCTGTCGCAGTGCTGCGCCCTGGCTTCTCCCAGAAGATATTCCAGGCTGCGGACCTTATTCCCTCCGGGACCGATGCCTGTCATGTCATCTCTTTTTATATAGATTCCCTCATATCCCAGCTTCTCCTCAGCTCCCGAAAGCCTGTGCAGCGGTGTGGGACCCGGCAGAAGTGCGGCTCTGGGAACCTGGTCCAAAAATTGTTCTATCGTATCCACAGATATGCTTCCCCTCCTTTCTCATGCTCTGCAGCGCCTTACAAAAGCTCTGCGACTGCTTCTACCTCGCATAAAACCTGCTTGGGAAGTTCCTTTACTGCCACGCAGGATCTTGCAGGCTTTTCTGGAAAGTATCTGGCGTATATCTGGTTAAAGGCAGCAAAATGTGCCATGTCTGCCAGAAAACAGGTAGTTTTTACCACATGCTCCGGATCACTGCCTGCTGCCAGTAAAACTTCCCGGACATTTTTCATGACCTGCTCTGCCTGTTCTTCTATAGTATCTCCTATGACTTCCCCAGTCTGGGGAACCACCGGGATCTGACCGGAAGTAAAAACCAGATTTCCTGTCTTAACCGCCTGAGAATAAGGACCGATGGCACCAGGCGCCTTGTCCGTATGTATAGTTTCCATAAAAAATCTCCTCCTTTTGTGTTGTTTTATAAAAAGTTTACCACTAAACTTTTGTTCAGTCAATAATATTTTGTTCATTATTGCACTTTCTGATTTACAGAAAGATTTCTTTCTTGCTTTCAGTTTTCAGAACCTCTATAATAATTTTAGAAAAACAGAAGAAGGAAGTGTGATATGTTTGGCAAAATACCTGACCTTAACAGAAAGCGACCGGCTGATCCTGGAGTCCTATAAGGTTACCATGGACGGACTTTCCCAGTATCTGGGAGAAGGCTATGAATTAATCCTCCACAGCCTGGAGGACCTGGAGCATTCGGTCATCAAGATTATAAACGGGCATTACACCGGCAGAGTAGAAGGGGCGCCCATCACCGATTTCGCCCTCTCCATGCTGGATCATATACGAGAAAAAAAAGAGCCTGAGGCTCTGAGTTATTTTAATAAAAAAAACGGAAGCACCCTTAAATCCACTACCATCCCCATCTTAGGGGAAAACAAGCGCATCATCGGTCTTTTATGCATTAATTTTCATATGTCTCTGTCCTTTTCCAGCTTTCTTTCCCAGTTTCTTCCCGGCAGTCCGGAAGGTTCTGAAAGAACCATGGAGACTTTCAGCGACAATGTGGAGGACCTGATCTCCAGCGCACTGGAGGACGCTAAGGCAAGGATCCTGGCTGACAGTTCTGTGCCCTCCAGCAATAAGAATAAAGAGATTATTTCCCTTCTCAGCCAAAAGGGGATTTTCAACATGAAAGACGCGGTGCTGAAAGTCGCCGCCGGTCTTGGAATCTCCAAAAATACCGTCTATCTTCACCTGCGCAATCTGGAAAAGCAGACAGCCAAAGACACAGCCCATGACAGGAGCTAAACTCCTGCCATGGGCTGTGAAGCTCTGAAAAAAAACGGCAGCGATCTCAGAACACATCGTTTTCCCCAAAAACCCCGATGCCGCCTTTTCCGTTTTCTTTCACATGATACAGAGCGCTGTCTGCTTTTTCCAGGAGTTCCTGGTATCCCTCTTCTCCCTCCCTGGCAGCGATCCCTATGCTGTAGGTCACAGTCAGCGTTCTCTTTTCTTTCCGGATCAGACGGCTGCCTGTGCTGAGGATGTAATTTCCTTTTTCTATGACGGTTTCCAGGCTCTGATCCACAAAGAGCACCAGGAACTCATCTCCTCCGAACCGGCACACATAATCCTGCCGTCCCAAAACGGAAGTCAGCCTGCGCCCGGTATTCTGTATGATCTCATCTCCTGTACAGTGTCCGTAAGTATCATTGATCTGTTTAAAATCATCCACATCCAGGATCAGAAAATAAACCTGACGCTCCGGATGGAACCGGGTGTAATAAGAGAAATAATATTCAAACATGGACCGTGTAGGGAAATGTGTCAGTCCGTCGCTCTTATCCAGAAAATCCTCGCTGATCTGCATATAATTGACGATCTCCCCTTCTGCATTCCAGATGGGAACCATCCGGTTCTTATCATGTCCGATGAAAATCCCGTCTTTTTCATACCGGGTCTCATATTCCTGGATCTTTCCCCTGGACGCCTGCTCCAGGATCTCCTCCGGCTGTCGGATCAGCGTATGTCCCTCCACCAGCTGGAAAAGGGAGTCGGCATCCTTTTCGTAATACGGGCACTGCTCTGCCTGTTTATTTTTATAGATAATAGAGGCATTCCGGTCGCAGATCACAATCTTATTCGGCATGTTATTGAGGTAAAATTCCAGCCGCTGTCTCTCATATGCCGTATTTTTCGTATCTGTGATATCCATGATGGTCACATACCAGCAGTCGTGTTCCTTCTCATACCAGGATGTGTCTCGGACCCAGAAGATCTTCCCGTCTTTGCTGCGCATCCGGTATTCAAAGTCCAGAGGACTTTCCTCTGTCCTGTTCAGGCTCCCGGTTTCCGGGGTTTTGGAAATGCCGTTCGGCACCAGGTCGGCAAACCGGTTGCTGTACAGAAGGGCAAACTCGTCCTTTTCATAGCCGATCATCTGGTAGAAGTAATCATTGGCATATAAAATGGTAAAATACGGGTCGTTTTTGCAGTACAGCACCCCTGCCTGTATGTGGTTTAAGATTTTGACAACACGATTGTCTAAAGAAACCTTTGTCATATGGTTCTCCTTTGCTCTTGTCTTTGCTTTTAGTGTTGCCAAAATATCCGGTTTTATCGGGTGTTTCTGCTGTTTTCCCGGCGAAGCAGTATTCCGGCGGCGCCGATCACACCGGCGTCTGTTCCCAGGGCAGCGGTCTCGATCAGCGGAAGCTCTCCCTTTTCCCTTCCAAAGCAGCCCTCTTCCATGATCTTCCTAAGGGACGGAAGCAGCATCTGCGCCCAGCGGGAGATCTCTCCTCCCAACAGCACCATCTGGGGCCGGAAAATATTTACGATATTGACAATGCCGATTCCCAGTCTTTCTGCGTAAAGCTCCAGGAGTTCCTTCATGGCAGGGTCTCCTGCCGCAGCCTTAGCAAAAATTTCTTCCGCCTCCATATCCTGACCTGTCTTTTCTTTCGCCTGGCGTTTCAGCGCCGGAATGGATACATAGGCTTCCAGGCAGCCTCTTCGTCCGCAGGTACATGGTTCTCCTTTTTCTACGATCACCATATGTCCCAGTTCGCTTCCTCCGATGCCTTTTCCCTGGCAGAGCTCCCCGTCCAAAAGAACGGATCCGCCCACGCCTGCGCCCACAGTAAGCATGACAAGATCACTGCATTCTTTCCCCGCTCCTGCTGCCGCCTCTCCAAGCGCCGCGCAGTCTGCGTCGTTTGCCGCTTCGATGGGAACCGGCAGATATCTGCCCATCTCCTTTACCAGAGGCACATCCTCCCACCGGATATTGTTGGAGTAGCGGACAATCCCCTCTTTGCAGTCCACCGTTCCCGGTACGCCGACTCCGGCGCCTGTGCACTGTTCCATGGAAATCCCATTCTTCTCCAGCAGCTTCAGCGCCGTCTGCGCCGCTGCGCGGATCATTTCCTGGGCAGGACATGCGGTATCCATAGGGATCCATGCGGAATCGATCAGCTGGTCATGGACATCCACCAGTCCGATCCTGGTCCCTGTTCCGCTCAGATTGATCCCGATGCGCACCGGCGCCGCTTTCTCCCGGATCCTGGTAAGCAGCGCGTCGCAGCTTCCTTCGATCACATACTTTCCGCTTCCTGCCGGAAGGAACAGGCTGTCGCCTTTCTTGTAGGAAACTGTATCCCCGCAGGTCACGGTCCCCTCTCCGTCCAGGATCAGGATGCTGACAAAGGATTCCTCTGACACATTTCCTTCCATTCTGCCCATGATGTGTCCGTCCAGATTCAGCTTGTCCACTGTGAAATAGTCACAGTCCGCTACATGAGGATAGCTGCTTTTGCTTTTCAGCAGGGGAACCCGGTTGGTCACTGCAAGGGCTTTTTCGATATGCAGGTCTCTTTTCTTTCCGTCCTTACCCACTCTTCCGTAATCATAGACACGGTAGGTCACATTGGAATTCTGCTGGATCTCTGCAATGAGGATATCCGCGCCGATGGCATGGATAGTTCCGGATTCAATGAACAATACATCGCCTTTCTGCACCGGCACCGCGTTCAGTACTTCCAGAAGGGTATCCTCCTGTATCCTCCGGGCAAACTCCTCTTTGCTGATCTCCTTTTTAAATCCATAGTAGAGAAAGGCATCCCTGCCTGCATCCATCACATACCACATCTCGGTTTTCCCATACTGCCCTTCATTTTTCAGCGCATACCGGTTATCCGGATGGACCTGGATGGAAAGATTTTCCCTGGCGTCAATAAACTTGGTAAGAATGGGAAAGTCCCGGAATCTCCTGCAGTTATTCCCCAGCACCGACTTGCCTTCTTCCTCAATATACTGCTGCAGGGTTTTTCCTGCCCAGGGACCGTTTACAATGGTGGAAGGACCGTCCGGATGGCAGGAGAGCTCCCAGGTTTCCGCCAGGATCTCTCCGTCGTACTCCTTCCCGTACTCCTCTGCCAGCCGATGGCCTCCCCACAGATAATCTTTACAGCTTGGTTTTAATTTCAAAACACTCATTTTTCTCTCTCCCTGTCTACTGTGCCAAAGCCTTTACTGCTTCTCTAAGACCTGTCAGTTTTTCTTCTGCGTCTGCGCTGTCCGCGCCTTTTACACCCATATAAAACTTGATCTTCGGTTCGGTTCCGGAAGGACGGATGCAGCACCAGGCATTATCCTCCAGTTCAAAATAAAGCACATTGGACTTGGGAAGACCAGAAGGGGTCTCTTCTTTGGTCACACAGTCCCGGATCTTCTGTTCTCTGTAGTCCCGGAAGCGCAGTACCCGGAAGCCGCCTATGGTCTGAGGCACCGCAGAGCGGATCTGTTCCATCATCGCCTGGATCTTCTCTGCTCCTTCCTGTCCTTTCAGGGTTACGGTACAGAGATCTTCCTGATAATATCCGTATTTTTCAAAAAGCCGCTCCATCTGCTGGCAAAGGGTGATTCCCTGATGTTTGTAATAAGCGGCAGCCTCGCACAGCGCCATGACCGCGGACACTGCGTCCTTATCCCTTGCATGAGTTCCCACCAGACAGCCGTAGCTTTCTTCATATCCGAAGACATAGGTATGATCCTGCGTTTCCTCGAAAAATTTAATCTGTTCTCCGATGTATTTAAATCCGGTCAGGGTCTCGATCAGCTCCATGCCATAGTCCTTTGCGATTTCCTTTGCCATTTTTCCGGATACCACTGTGGTGACCACAGCTCCGTTCTCCGGCAGTGTTCCCAGCGCTTTCCTCTGGGAAAGGATGTATTCCAGGACCAGTGTACCGGACATGTTTCCGGTAAAGCTCTTGTATTCTCCGCTTTCTGTATCCTTAGCGTAAATGCCGAGCCGGTCTGCGTCCGGGTCGGTGGCCAGCACCAGATCCGCGTCTTTCTCCTTTGCCAGCTCCAAAGCCAGCCGGAAGGCATTCTTATCCTCCGGATTGGGATAGGAAACCGTAGGGAAATCCCCGTCCGGCAGTTCCTGTTCTTTTACCACATACACCTGTGTAAAGCCCAGTTCCTCTAAAATCCTCCGCACAGGAAGGTTTCCTGTACCGTGAAGAGGGGTATAGACAATTTTCAGATTTTTTGCTTCCTGCTCCAGAATTTCCGGGCGGAGCACGAGAGCCTTCAGGGCTTCTGTAAACTTATCGTCCATCTCCGGACCTATGATCTGATACAGCCCTGCTTTCTGGGCTTCTTCCAGGTCCATAGTCTTTACGTCCGCGTAATCGGTCACCCGGCTGACCTCCTCAATGATCTGCCGGTCTCTGGGGCTGGTGATCTGGGCGCCGTCCTCCCAGTACACTTTATAGCCATTGTATTCCGGCGGATTGTGGCTGGCAGTCACTACGATCCCTGCCGTACAGCCCAACTCCCGCAGCGCAAAGGAGAGCATGGGAGTCGGACGCAGAGAAGGAAAGATATATGCCTTAATCCCGTTTGCCGCCAGGCAAAGGGCTGCCTCCCCGGCAAATTCCGGGGACATATTCCTGGAATCAAAGGCAATCGCCACCCCTTTCTCCTCGGTATGCTCTTTGAGGATATAATTGGCAAGACCCTGGGTCGCTTTGCGCACCGTATAGATGTTCACGCGGTTTGTACCTGCGCCGATCACGCCCCGAAGTCCTCCTGTGCCAAATTCCAGGTCCCGGTAAAAGCGGTCCTGGATCTCTTTCTCATTGTCTGCGATCTTCTTTAGTTCCTCTTTTGTCTCCTGGTCAAAATAAGGATTCTCCAGCCATTCCTCATATCTTTTCTTTGCATCCATGTTTTTGTCCTCCTCCTTTTTCCATCCAGTCTCAAATCTCCTGGACTTATGCTCCTTGACTCTATTTGGAAATATAAATTCTATTGGGTGTTCTCTTCACCAGTCAATTCCCAGGCTTTGGATATAGGCAGTCAGCTCCTCTGCCATCTCCTGGGCTTCCCGGATGCGCAGATGTCCCGGCGTCCCTCTTCCATTGCGCTGAAAAAGGAACTGCCGGATCCGGCTGTCCCCCAGGCTCTGGCATACCTGCCCGATCGCCTGATCCCAGGCGCTGTCGTGTTCTAACAGGGTCGTTATGCAGAGGATCCATGCCTCTGGGTATTTTCCCCGCAGCTTTCTCAGGAATCCGGCATAAGCCTCCCTCCATCTGCGGGCTTTCTCTCCCTGGTAATCTTCTTTCATATAATTTTCCGGATAAGCGTCATTCTGCCCGATCGCCGTCACAACCACCTGGGGAAGATAGTTTTCAAACTCCCATTGCCGCGCCGGACCATAAGCCGGATGACAGCAGACCTTATCCCACAGGCTCTCCATGCCCACTGCCTGCGGCTGGCAGAACCAGCCGGTACCGTCCAGAAGGGCAATGCCTCCCTGGGATACATTGTGCAGTTCCGCTCCCAGCATTCTGGCAGTGATCCAGGCATAGGAGTACCAGCTGTTGGAATACTCTCCGCTGTGGACCGGATCCGGTTTCCCTGTATAGTCCACCGCTTCCGATACTTCCCCGGCTGACACAGAATCCCCGTATACCTCCATCCTGCGCCCGCTCTTTTCCGGAAGAGGCAGGATCTGTCCTCCCTCTTCCAGCTCAAATCCCAGAAGCGTCACCTGATGGCAGCCGTCCTGCCGCTTAAACAGCAGAAGTTCATGAACGGAAAGGTCTCTGTTCCTTCCAGAGCCTGCCAGGATCTCCAGGGTTTCTTCTCCTTCGCCGGGCAGCCGCAGCTTTCCCTGCTCTCCATCCAGGAAATATCCCAGATAGCTGTCCCAATAGGCGCTTTGATTCCTTACCCGCACCTTTAAGGTCTCTCCTGTAAACCGCATCCTCACAGAGGTTCCGGGAAAGAAAAACACCGGAGCCTCTTTGTCCTTCCAGTCAATCCGTCCGGTGTACTGAAGTTTCTCATGCTCCGGTGATATCCACATCTTTCTCCTCCTGCAGAAACTGAAGAAATGCTCCGCACGCCTCTTGATGCTGTCCTGTATCAGGAAATACCAGGAGCAGAGCTTCTCCGGTTTCGTTGTTCAAATACTTTGCCAGACCGGTTTCTTCTGCCTTGATGGCTGTGGGAACGCCGGACTCCTCATATAAGGGAAGATCCCGGGTATCCCACTGGTCTAGGCTGTAAAAGCTGCCTCCCAGCTCCCGGCAGTATTCATAAAAGCTCTCCGGCATCAGCACTGCATCCAGCTCCTGGTTCCTCCATTTAAAGAAGAACTTCTCATAGGAACTTTCATTTACTCCTTCCAGCTGGGTGTCCCCATAGGACAGATTGAAATCCGAATCGATCTCCAGCCGGTCTGCCGGAAGCTCCGAGGCTTTGGCAAATGCTTCCTCCAGCTCCTGATCCCTGGCAAAATTAATATCCTGATTCACCAGCACGCAGGTAAACACGGGAGGCGCCTGCCGAAAGCCAAAATGTATGATCAGAAAAAGGACCAGACCCAGGGCGGCGGCAAATCCCAGTATATGATACCAGTAGTAGGTCAGCACATAATCCGCCTTTTCCCTGCCGTTCATACCGGCTGTATTCTCTCTGATCTTTGCGAAATAACTTTTCACGCCGCTCCTCCTTCCTGCTCCTCTTTTTACTTTCTAGGTTCCCGTTTTTTGCAAACAGGCTGCCGGCTTCCCGTTTCCGGGCATTCCCCCTTGCGGGGAAGATGCCGGCAGCCTGTAAACTTCTGGCTTACGCCGTCTTTCTTATCTTTGTTCTGCTTTCTTTAAAAGCTCCATGTTTCGGTCGATCAGCTCACATCTTTGTTTCACACAATCCGGTGACCGCAGAGGATCCTTCGGTGTATGGAACAGATAATCTTCCAGCTTGTCAATGGTGGTGACTGCCACATGCATTCTGGTGTCGCAGGACGCATAGTAGATATACACCTCTCCGTTATCTCCTGCAATGGCTCCGTTGGTAAAGACCACATTGGACACATCTCCTACCCGCTCCTCTTTCAAAGGCACCAGGAATACCCCGGAGGGTTCGGCGATGACCTGATCCGGATGTTCCAGATCTGTGCCGAAGGCATAGAGCACATACCTCAGTCCGGCAGCCGTGTTGCGTACTCCGTGGGCAATGTGGATCCAGCATTTCTTTCCCCGGATGGGCACTGCGCCGGCTCCGTTTTTGGACTCGGTCAGGGTATGGTAGATCCTTCTGCTGATGATCTTCTCTTCATCTATTACCGCGTGTTCGATATCCTCACAGAGCCCGAAGCCGATCCCTCCGCCGGATCCGGTCTCAATAAATCCGTCCATAGGTCTGGTGTAGAACGCATATTTTCCGTCTACAAACTCCGGATGAAGGGCGACGTTGCGCTGCTGAGGAGACCGAAGCGTAGTCAGATTATCCAGTCTCTCCCAGGTCTTTAAGTCCCTGGTGCGGACAATGCCGGCTGCCGCAACAGCGGCGGATAAATCAGGATTTTCCTTATCCTTGCTCTCGGAGCAGAACACTCCGTAAATCCAGCCGTCCTCATGCTGAGTCAGCCTCATATCATAGACATTGGTTTCCTCCGGGCAGGTATCCGGCAGCACCACCGGATAATCCCAGAAGCGGAAGCTGTCCACACCCGTATCACTTTCTGCCACGGCAAAGAAGGATTTCCGGTCATTGCCCTCGACCCGGACTACCAGATAATATTTGCCGTTCAGCCGTATGGCGCCGGAATTCATCACTGCGTTGATGCCCAGACGCTCCATAAAATAAGGGTTGCTCTCTTTGTCTAAATCATATCTCCAATGAACCGGGGCAAAGTCTCTGGTCAGCACCGGAAACTCATACCGGTCATAGATTCCATTGTAGAAATCCGTCTTCCGGTTCCGCCTGTTTACCAGACGGTCCACCTTCGCTTTTTCCACATAATACTGTTCATGCAGCATTTTCTATCCTCCTGATTATCTCGATGCACATCCTGCCATTGTGATAAGGGCATTTCCACGGCTCTACAATGGGCTTTTCCAGAGGATTTCCCTCCTGGTCCGCCGCCCAGAACCACTCTGACCCTTCTCTGTGGTCTACCATCTTCTCTTTGATATATTCCCAGATATCCTCCGCAGCCTCCAGATAATCTGTCCGCTCCGGCGTCCTCTGCCATCCGTTCAGAAAGCCGACTACGGCTTCTGCCTGGACCCACCAGACTCTGGTGGTATCCACCACGCCGTTCTCTGCTTCATTTACCAGGGAATGCTCCCGGTATGCGCGCTTAGAAATGTTCTCTGTGATCTCCCTGGTAATGGGACCAAGCTTTTCCCGGCAAGCCTCATCCTCCAGCACGTCCAATGCCCGGTCCACCAGCCATGCGCTTTCAATGTCATGACCATAGGAATACAGGTCGATCAGGCTGTTCCACCTGCGGTCAAAAAAGACCTCCTGGCGTCCCTGTTCCTGGTTGTATACCTTCTCTGCGAAAAGATCCAGCAGGAACCGGAGCCGGTCCCCCACTTCCTTCTCTTTTGTCACACGGTACAATTCTGTATATGCTTCCAATACGTGGAGCAGGGTGTTCATGGTCTTTTCCGCCAGTACGCCGTTTTCGGAAAGCTTGTCATTGACTTCCGGCTCAAAGCGGACATTAAACGCCTCCAGATAACCGTACGCATCCCTGCACTTTGTCTCGATCAGCCGGTACAGCTCCTCTGCCAGCTTCCTCGCCTCCTCATTTCCGGAAGCGTCGTAATAGGAGGAAAGGGCATAGACTGCAAATGCCTGATTATAGGTGTGCTTGGTGGTATCTTCCGGTTTTCCGTCATAGGTCAGGGACCAGTAGACGCCGCCGTTTTCTTTGTCCACGCAGCAGTCCCGCAGGAACTCCCAGGCATGATCTGCCTCTTCAAGAAGGTCATCCCCGCCCAAAAGCAGGTACGCATTGGAGAAGAACCAGAGAATCCGGCTGTTTAAGATACAGCCTTTGACTGCCTTTTTCTCCAGCTTCAGGTCATATCCCAGCCATCCGTAATATCCGCCGTATTCCTCATCTCTGAGTTTTTTCCAAAAAGGTATGATTTTCGTTGTCAGATGTTCTTTTACATCTGCCGCAAATTTCTTTTTTTCCTGCATCATTATCTTCTTCCAATCTCTGTGTCATCTGCTCTTACTACCGAATGCTCCCTGATATAAGAAACCACCTGGTCAACGGTTGTAAAAGCAAGTCCTACATAAGAATCCGCCGCGCCGTAATAGATGGCGATCCTGCCTGTGGCAGCATCCTGGATGGTAGCGCAGGGGAAGGTTACATTGGGGACAAATCCCCGCTCCTCATACCATTCTTCCGGAGTCAGAAGGAAATTCTCACAGCGGTATTTCACCACGGAAGGCTGGTCGATATCCAGAATGGCTCCGCCGATGCTGTATACATAGCCGTTGCAGGTTCCGGTAACTCCATGGTAAAACAGCAGCCAGCCTTCGCTGGTCTCAATAGGCGCCGCTCCGCCGCCGATCTTCACCGATTCCCACCATTCCGGGCTTTTGCCCATGACATGGCGGTGTTTTCCCCAGTAGACCATATCCGGGCTTTCTGAGAGAAAGATATCGCCGAAGGGCGTATGTCCGCTGTCGCTGGGTCTGGAAAGAAGCACGAAATTTCCGTTGATCTTTCTCGGAAACAGCACCGCGTTTCTGTTAAAGGGAAGAAACGGATTCTCCACCCTGGTAAAGGTCTTAAAGTCTGTGGTCTTTGCCATGCCGATGGCTGCCCCGTAGAAATCCTGGCACCACATGATATAGTAAGTGCCCTCCACCTCTACCAGTCTGGGGTCATAAGCATAGACCGGCATAAATTCCTTTCCCTCTTCGTCCTGAAAGGGAATTTTCTCTTTGTCAAAATCCCAGTGGATCCCATCCTGGCTTCTGCCCAGATAGATATAAGGAATGCCGTTTACCTGTTCTCCGCGGAACACTCCGATAAACGCCCCTTCATAAGGGATCACGGCACTGTTGAAGATCCGCGCCACTCCTTCTACAGGATTCCTTCCGATCACCGGATTTTCTGTATATCTCCATAAGGGCATGCTGTCCTTTGCTGTCTCCTGCCGTTCCTGCCAGGGCATGTTGGGCACATCTGCCCCGATGATTTTTACCTCGCTCATTGTCTGTCCTCCATATGTTACTTCCTGTCTGATGTTTGTCAGCCTTTGACAGCTCCTGCCGCCATACCGCTGTAGATCTGCTTCTGGAATACAAGAAACAGAATGAAAATAGGGATAATGGTAATCAATACACCGGCACAGATATAGTTGTACTGGTTGCCGTAAGGACCTGTAAACGTATACAGCGCCGTGGAAATGGTCTTCAGTTCTTTTGACTGCAGATAAAGGTTGGACATATAGTACTCATTGTAAACGCCTACGCCTTTGAGGACCAGAGAGGTCACAATGGCTGGCTTTAACAGCGGGAATAAAATCTTAAAGAACACGCCGAAGTAGGTACATCCGTCCATGATCGCCGATTCATCCAGAGAAACCGACAGATTTTCAAAAAACTGCAGGAAAATATAAATGGAAATAATATCCGTTCCCATCAGCACGATCATATAGCCGTACAAATGATTGATCAGCCCCAGAGAATACATGATCTGGTAAACCGTTACCTGGGTAGCAATGCCGGGGATCAGAGCCGCGAACATAAATAAGTTCTGGATCACGGCATTTCCTTTGAATTTAAAACGGTTCAGCACATAAGCCAGCATAGCTCCGATGAATACAGAAACAAAGAGAACCACCACCAGGACAATGGCTGTATTCAAAAAGCCCTGAAGCATATTCGCCTGCTGAAAAGCAATCTTAAAATTCTCAAAGTTTAAAAAAGTAGCCGGCGCGTCCAATGGAGAGGTGGTGTTATATTCCTCTGTGGTCTTAAAGGCGGTCAGCACACAGACACACACAGGAAGGACTGCGATCACAGCCGCCGCGGTCAGCATCAGATATTTAAATACTGAGAAAACTGCTGAACCTGGACTTATTTTCTTTTTTCTCTTATTCATGCTCTGTTTCCTCCTTTCCTTGCTGCCTTTTCTGCTCTCTTTCTCTTTCTTACTGCAGCCTTGGATTCATCTGAGGTTCCGTCGTCAAAGACATATTTAAAGAACAGTTTCTGTGCCACGGTACATACAATGATGATTGCCAGCAGCACGATCGCCATAGCGCACGCCAGTCCTACTTTCTGATTTTCATGCGCCAGACGGTTCATGATAACGAAGTAAGTTCCGGTTCCCATGGTACCGTTTGTAATAACGTAAGGCGGCTCGAAGGCGCTTAAGGAACCGCTGATGGAAAGGATCAGGTTCAATACTACGATGGACTTGATGCTTGGCAGGATGATGTAGATGAACTGATGCCATTTGTTGGCGCCGTCCAGAGAGGCTGCCTCATAGAGGTCGGTATCCACAGACATCATAGCGCCCAGGAAGAGGATCATATTCTGCCCGGTATAACGCCATACGGATGTAGCTGCCAGGGAAATATTGTTGATGCTTTTATCCTGCAGCCACATGGGGATATTCTCCAGATCCATGCCGAAAATCTGAAGGATGGAGTCCAGGACATAGCCTCTTGCGTAGAAAAACTTAAAGATAAATCCTACCGCGATTCCGCAGATCAGATAGGGGAAGAACATACATCCTTTGAAAATAGACGCTCCCTTTACCTTAAAGACCATCAGTGTGGCAAAGAACAATGCCAGCGCCAGCTGCACCACTGCCCCGCCCATATAGTAGACACTGACCAGCAGGGACTGGAAACATTCCGGTCTCTTAAATACGTCTATGTAGTTTTTCAGCCCCACCCAAACTTTGGGTCCGATGTATTTCATATCGTAGAAGCTGAACTGGATCATTTTTCCAAAAGGAATATAGGTAAATACCAAAAGCAGAAGAAGGGGAACAAACAAAAAGGTTATGATCACCAGTCTCTGCTGAATTTTTTTCTGGCTAACCCACTGAGAAAACGTTTTCTTCTCAAGTGAACCTGCCGTATTCTGCTTTGCCATAAGAATCTCCTTTCCCGGGATTATCGCATTTCATGAAAAGCGGGCTGCCGCACCTACGGCAGCCCAGCCATTACTTTTCTCTTATTCTGTTACTTCTACACCCAGGTTTTCCTGCGCGGAAGTCCATTTTTCATTCCAGGTCTTCATCATGTTGTCCAGTGTATCGCTGTCATACAGAGCTGCCTCCAGTACTTCGCTGACTGCATAATCTCCTGTGAGAAGTTCGCTTTCATTGCACATATCGTCATACAGACCTTCTTCTCCATCCTGAGCAGGATTGTCAGAAAGCAGTTCTGCTCCTTCCAGACCATCCAGGCAGTCCGGCATCTCGCCGCTCTTTAATGCAGGGATGCTTCCCTCATCTGAAAAGATCGGAGACTCTTCCAGAAGCCATTTTACATACAGCATAGCAGCGATCTGATTGTCTTCGCTTGCCTGGCAGTTAATTCCATAGGAATAGTTTCCTCCGGTGCTGACATACTGTTTGCCGTCAATGGAAATAGGGAATGGCATATAGCCAATATCGTCGCCCTGGTCTCCGGCTCCCTTAAACTGTTCCACGCACCAGGAACCCAGTACCATAGTAGCAATCTCGCCGCTGTTGATCTTACCTTTAGAAGACTCCCAATCGCTGGACGCCGGGTCTTCTTCTACCAGTTTCTGATTTACTGCCTCATAAAGCGTATAGAATACTGCGTAAGGACCTGTCATATCATCTTTTTTGCTGAATGGATCTTTGGTGTGCAGCAGCTTGTTGTTCTTAAAGTCCGGATCTCCGGTAGCCGCGATTCCTGTGTAATCATTCCATGCGCCCATGGTCCAGCCTGCCGCAAAATTGGTATACAGCGGAATGGCGTCTGTCTTGTCCTGGATCTGCTTCAGATCGTCAATGAATTCGTCCGGAGTCTTTGGCAGCTCCGTGATGCCTGCTTCTTCCCAGATGCGCTTGTTGTAAGCAACGCCGCTGGCAGTTCCGCCGTTGGCAATGCCGTATACCACCCCATCGCTGGTCTTTTCCTGGCAGTAATTATAAATGCCGTCCAGCGTATCGAAATCTCCCATAGGAGTGAAGTAAGTGGAAAGTTCGCTCTTATCCACGCTGGAAGGGATGTAGCAAATATCGCCCCAGTCTCCTGTGGAAAGACGAAGCTGCAGGGATTCTTCGTAATCGGTGATTCCTTCATACTCTACCGTAATATTGGGATACAGCTCCATGAACTGTTCTGCATAGCCTTTGTATACCTTGTCTACGATATCGGTCCGGTTGGTAAGGATCTTGATATCTGCTTTCACGTCCTGGTAATCCTCTCCAAGAGTAATATCGTTGATCGCCGGTACATTGGCACTGCTGTTTTCACCGCTTGCCTCCTCGGTCTCCTGACCGCCGCAGGCTGCCAGGGACAGCACCATCATGGATGCCATGGACAGAGCAGCCGCTCTCTTTAATGTTTCTTTTTTCATCTTAATTTCCTCCTCTTTTTAAGTTGTTTTAATCTTACCATTAATCTCTTTTAATTTCAACATTTTCTTTTGATTTATCGTCACTTCTACCATTTTCACAGTTTCAAAACTTGTTTTTTGGTTATTATTTGCCTAATTTCGCTGTGATTTACCACTTAATTTATTTTTTAATTAAATTAAAAAATTTTAATTTTAATCTACTTTTTAGTTTCACACTCTGTATTTACGCTCAAAAAAAAGATGCCCGTTTACTCGGACATCTTTACGTTTAAATTTCTCACGCTTTCGCGCTCTATGACCACGCTGTCTATATACCTGGTTCCCCAGTATTTATCATCGCCTTTTATTTTTCCCTGAAGAAGCTTCACTGCCTGATGCGCCATTTGTTTCATATCCACGTTATAGGTAGTCAGCTTCTCTGCAAAATTGCTGCCGTACAGATAATTGTCATAGCCTACGATGGACACATCCTCCGGCACCCGCAGTCCGCTGCCGGTTAATTGCTCATACAGCGTCCCGGCTGCCCAGTCACTGTTGCAGACAAAGGCTGTGGGCATATGCTTTGGTATCTCTACCCGGTGCTGTCCCCCTCCCAGATCTCTGTCTTTCAGGACCCAGTCCTCCCAGACCCGGATACCAGCCTCCATCAGGGCTTTCTTATATCCGAAATAACGGTCCAGGATATTTTCATTTGCTTCTATGGAACCTACAAAAGCAATGTCCCGGTGCCCTCGTTCCAGAAGGTAGCGGGTCATCTTATACATCCCCACATAATTACTGGACATCACTGCATCGCACCGGATCCCTTTCATCTGGAAATCCAGCAGCACGATGGGAACCCCGGCGGCAGCCACCAGTTTCTCCACATAGGAACGGGACATCCAGCCGATGATCATCAGCCCGCTGATGGCTTTTTCCTTCATCAGCTTGGGCAGCTCTTCCTTTTTCTCAGCATCCAGGGTTATGATCTCCAGCATGGTAACGCTCTGCTGCTTAGACGCCTCATATACCACACGCTGATACAACGCCCAGTAAAAGGAATTTCCCACAGTAATGTATTTTTCAGAAGCGATCACGCCGATCACGGTCCCCTGGGACTGTTTCTCACTTTTTTTCAGGTCGTATCCCATTTCCCGGGCTGTTTCCTCCACCAGCTGGCGCACATCCTCGCTGACGCCTTTTTTGCCTGACAGGGCATTGGACACGGTCACTACACTGACGCCTACCGCAGCCGCAATGTCCTTCATCTTCACCTCTGCCACCCTATTCCCTCCTCATCTTTACCGTATTCCCCAGGACAATGCTGCCTCCTACGATCCGCACGCCCCTGGCGCGGGCTTTTCCCTCAATCCTTTTGAGCAGGGTATTCACACTGATCTGGACAAGGACTTTCTCATCATTTTCGTAGGTGGTCAGCTTGATTCCCTCGGAAAGCTGGGCTTTATAATCATCGAAGCCGACCACAGAGACATCCTCCGGCACCTGTACGCCCCGTTCCTTTAATTTCCCGATCAGGATTCCGGCAGTTTTATCACAGTTGCATACAAACGCCTGAGGCAGCCTCTCCGGCAGTTCAAACGCGATGCGGTAGCCGCCGTTCTCAAAATCCCGGTCCGGCAGCACACGCTGCTGGGCGTCCTGGATCCCTGCCTGCTGCAGGGCTTTGCAATATCCCAGATATCTGTCTGTAATATTTTTGGTGGCGCAGGGAGTTCCCACAAACATCAGGTCCCGGTATCCCTGTTCCAAAAGAAGCTGGGTCATCTGGGTCATACCGCCGAACCCATCTGTAACAATGCAGTCAATATCCTCATACACATCGTAATAGTCCACGCATACCACCGGTACCTGGTACGCGCCCCGGATTGCCTGTATATATTCCCGGCGCAGCTCCCCGATCAGGATCAGCCCGGCAATCTTCTGCTCCATAAACGGTTCAAAGGGGCCTATCAGCATCTCCTTTTCATAGGTCACGACCTCCAACACTGTCAAATGCCCTTTTTTCTGCACTTCTGCCGCGATCCGCTGATAAATATCCATATAGAACGAGGGAAACTCTTTGACATATTTTTCCGCTACTGCCACGCCTATGATATAAGAGCCCCTCTCCTTTTTCTCCCTGGGTTTGCTCTGATAACCCATGGCAAGGGCAGTCTCCTGTATTTTTTTCCTCAGGGCATCACTGACTCCCTTTTTTCCCTGAAGGGCATTGGACACTGTAACAATACTGACATCCAGAGCCTGTGCGATATCTCCCAGTTTTACACTTTTTTTCTGCACCATATCCGGCTGCTCTCCTCTCCATTTTTATGGAATTTCCCGGATTTCCACCAGCCTGCTCCTGAAGTCTCCCATCTCTGCCGGAATCCGGATCCCTGCCTGCAGCAGAGTATTCCCCTGGTATTCCTTTTCTTCTGCCAGATAGCGCCGCTGCGGATCCAGTCCTTTTAATCTCAGCATTCTGCTTTTTGCATTTGCCCGGGCACGTACCTGTACATAAAAAAGCAATGCCCGGCTCTTATCTTTCTCAACAATCATCCAACTGTCATAATACCCGTTTTCACGGTAAGAAGCAAGCCGGTAATAATCGCCTTCCCGGATCAGGTCATTGTATTGATGATATTTTTTCACCTGTTCCTTCACGAGAGCCTTCTCTTCCGGAGACAATTTGGTGATATCCAGCTCGTATCCGAAGGTTCCTAAAAGAGCCACATCGCCTCTGGTCTCAAAAGGCGTCACCCTTCCAACCGAATGATTGGGGCATACACTGACATGGGCTCCCATGGCAGATACCGGATACAAAAGCGCAGTTCCCTCCTGGATCGCCAGGCGCTCTATGGCATCGGTATCGTCTGAGCACCAGATCTGCGGGCTGTAATACAGCATTCCCGCGTCAAAGCGGGCGCCTCCTCCGGAACAGTTCTCCAACAGCAGGTCCGGGAAATCCGCAAGCAGGCGCTCCTGCATCTTATAAACGCCCAGCATATAGCGGTGGTACAGTTCTCCCTGACGGTCCCCCGGCAGACAGCAGCTGCCCATAGTGGTGAGCTGACGGTTCATATCCCATTTTACATAAGAAATATCCGCGCTTCTGATCACTGCCGCGATTTTCTCATAGACCCCGTCTACCACCTCATCTCTGGAAAGATCCAGCACATACTGCGCCCGGCTCTGGGTAATGCTCCTTCCCGGGATCTGGATTGCCCAGTCGGGATGCTGCCGGTATAACTCTGAATCCGGGGAGATCATCTCCGGCTCGATCCAGATACCAAACTTCATGCCCAGCTTTTTCACATTTTCCACCAGGGCATTTAAACCGCCTTTGATTTTTTCTTCGTTGACATACCAGTCTCCCAGGGAACTGTCATCCAGATTCCGTTTGCCGAACCAGCCGTCGTCCATGACCAGCATCTCAATGCCCAGCTCAGAGGCGTCTTTGGCAATCTCCAGCAGCTTTTTCTCATCAAAGTCAAAGTAGGTAGCTTCCCAGTTATTGATCAGGATCGGTCTTTTCTTATGAAGGTACGGGCTTCGGATCAGGTGGTTCCGATAGAAATCATGAAACGTTCTCGTCATATGCCCAAGTCCCTGATCTGAGTAAACCAGCACTGTCTCCGGAGCTGTAAAGCAGGCGCCCGGTTCCAGCTTCCATGTAAACCCTTCCGGGTGGATGCCCATGAGCATCCTTACCGAATCAAACTGGCTTTTCTCTGCCTGGGCAAGGAAATTTCCGGAATAGACAAAATTCATGGCATAAACTTCTCCGGTATCCTGGGTTGTCTCCGGAGTCACCAGCGCCAGGAACGGGTGTTCCTGATGGCTGCTCTCGCCTTTAAAAGACGCAAGATTCTGCCTTCCGTATCCCAGATCCATTCTCTGGATGTGGCGCTCCCGCGCCCAGGAGCCGAAAAGTCCCAGGACCTGGAAATCCCGGTCGTCCATATCCAGGCAGGCTGAGAGTACTTTCTCTATGTAAAAAGGTTCCTTTCCCTGATTTTCCACCAGAACGGAGCGTGTGATCACGTCCGACTCTTCAAATACGGAATACAGCAGTGTCACTTTCATCCCCAGGACTTCGTCTCTGCAGAAAATTTTCAAAGTCATGCAGTCTTCCCTGCTGCCCCAGGATGCGGGCAGGCCTTCCAGCCCCGGCTTCCCGTTCAGGATCTCATAGCCCTCGTAAAACAGCTCGCTGGCGCGGAAGCCTCTCGCATCCCGGATGCACAGCGCGCTTTCTCTGTAATCTCCCATACCCGTCTCCGGATATTCCATAGGAGCACAGTCCAGAAAAGCCCCTTTCTCCCGCAGATTCACAGAAGGTGTGCGGGGTCCTTCGTCCTCCCGGAGCAGATAGCGGATATCGGCATCCTCCAGGTATCTGCCGTAATACAGATGCCCCACATAACGGTCGTCTATAATGGCGATCCCGTAAGTCGTGTTCTTTGTGTGGAGTAAAAAAACCTTTTTCTTTTCATCAGCTGCAATTTTCATTTAATCTACCTCACGCTTCATTTAATTGTTTTTAATCTCTATATTTAATTATAATTAATTATTTTTGCGCGTTTGTCAATAGATTTTCTGTACTTTTTTCTAAAAGTGCGCGGATTTTCTTCAAGACATATTTTTTTAAGCTTATATGCGCGAAAAAATAATTTACAGGTACGTTTTTACTTAAATATCTTGCTGTATAAAAAGCACTTTAAGGGAACTGTTTTGTTCCCAAAATTAAGGACAACCTCCTTCTCACCGGCGCGGACAAATCCCCGGTGTTCATAAAACTGATATGTGCAGGCATCGTCTGTATAAAGGTATAATTTCTTC
>DWVZ01000050.1 GCA_019119975.1 Candidatus Blautia merdavium
AACATTTCCAGATTTTTCTCAAAATCTTTCGCCAGTCTGTACTCAGAAATCTTCTCCATAGGAACCCAGAATACTTTCCCTTCCTCTGAAGAATGAAGCTCCCCGGAAAAATCACAGGTCTTATAGAAAAACACCATAGAACGCTTCTCCCCGTCGAACCATTCCTTTACCCCGCACAGACGCACATTCCGGATCTCCAGCCCGGTCTCTTCCCGGATCTCCCGGATCACCGAAGGCACCAGCGCCTCCCCCGGCTCCACATGCCCGCCGGGAAAGGTCACTCCGCTCCAGGTTTTCTTCTGTCTGTCCTGCATCAGCACATTTCCCTTCCCGTCATAGATCATACACAAGTTCATCAGCTCTGTCTCTTCACATTTATGCATTCCTCTCTCCTCCTGCTGCAATCGATTTCTTCCATAATCATTCTGTAACCCATAATCTTCCTGTATCCAACAAAACTTCCAAACTTAAAGTTTCCTACACCTCTTTCGCATTGGGATAGATCTTCTCCATGCGCGCATCATCAAAATGCGTATCCAGAAAGCGCTCCAGCCCATTCTGCGCTTCCGGCTGCTCCCTTCTGGTATCATACCGGTAAAGCGCCAGGGCAGAAATTGCCATATTCACAGTCATAAATACGACCATTACCCAGGTGAGCACAGTCCCTGTCCGCACAGGCAGCTTCTCGATCCAGGAAGACAGGATAGGATAAAGGATCTTCAGCCAGACGACTGCCGCAATCCCCCAGAAGAAGCAATACAGCAAGTTGATCCTTCCTCCAAGGTTAAAGGGGATCTCACTGTAATCCCAGAAAACAGTCCCGAAAACCAGCTCTGACAATGCGCTGCAGATATACTCATAAGCTCCTCCCAGCACGGTTCCATATACAAAGATGTAACGGTCTGATTTCTCTCTGTATTTATACAGAAATGCCGTCAGCAGCGCGCAGCCGAATCCCCACACAATACTGAAGGGACCATACACCACGCTGCTCCTGCTCATCAGCACCCCGCTCCTGACATAGCAGAAGATGGTTTCCACAAGATCTCCCAGAAACGAACCGATGAAAAACAGCCCTGCCAGCTTGTAAAAGCAGCAGCCCCTGGCAAAGACCTCCCGATCCTTCTCCCTTGCCGGCGTATCCAGGATCTTCCTGATCTCAAGATTGGGATAAGACCGCTCCATCCTGCGCTGCACATGTCTGGTGAGGGCATTGCCGAAATCATCCGTGAATTCCTGCACACGCCCCGTAAACCGCATCATGCGCACCGTTCTGTGAAGGCTCAGGACCGCTGCCCCGCAGCAGACCGTATCTGCCAGGAACAAAAGTCCCAGCAGCAGCAAAAGCACATCTTCTGCCGCTTCCGGGATCCTGTGCTCCAAATCCAGCAGCAGAGGATTCAAAACTTTGGTGCAGAGAACAGCTCCCACGGCAAATCCCAACAAATGTTGATAATTGAGATATCCCTGGAACTGAAATCTGGTTTTACTGTAATCCCACCATTTCCTTCCGAATACATGCTCCAGGATCACACCTGTCACGACGATGACTACTGCCGCCAGCACACTGCCCCCCAGAGCCAGGAAAAACCAATGGTCTTCCAGCTCCGGCAGAAAAATGCTGAACACAATGCCGATAGTCCCGTACACCGGACACAGCGGCAGATTCAGAAACCCGGTGTTGATAAACCGTTTTCTGCGCATGGCATTTGCCGCTACCCCCGCGCACCAGCCTGCAAAAGAATAGATATAAAAAATCCACATGAAATCTTCCAACGTGTAAGTCATTTTCCTCTCCTTGTCTTATGTAAACTTCTCTGTCCTTCTCTTTCCCGTCAGATGCCTGTCAGCCAGAACACCGCCTCCGCTGCCGCAAAGAAAAGTGCCAGTAAAACTGCGATAGTCTTCCTTTTTCCTTCAAAATAACTTTTCTTCATATAAAATTTCTTTCCGGCTGTCACATACACCGCGGCGCTTATGAACATCCATACCGCAAAGTACAGCAGCGTATACAGAAATTCTGCCGGACTCCAGGGCGTATGCTGCAGGATTTTCATCCCGGCGGCTGCCCCGGAGCAAAACATTCCCACAAACGGAAACCACATCAGAAAAATCCCAAACTTCTTCCGATCCTGGTCTTTGGCTTCCCGGTCCTTAAGGCTTTCCAGTATTTCACCGCAGAAGGTACGGTAATCCTCTCCCAGCACAGTCTCCGCCTTCTCTCCCCGCTCCTGGGCATCCAGGAGCATATCTGTAATATCCTGCCGGATGTCCTCCACCTGCATGTCCGGCACATCTTCGTCCCGGAGATAACAGATGATCTTTGTCATATATTCTTTATTCTCCCTGCAGAGCTTGGCATCTCTGCGGTTGTTCCGCTTTTTCAGTTCCTTCTCATCCTGCGTCATGCTCCATCCCTCCTACTGCTATATCTTTATGGTTCCTTTATTTCGCCGCGCCTGATCCTTTCCCTGCCGCTTCCGTTTTGCCTTCTGCTGCTTCCTGTCTGCCTTCTGCAAACAAATGACGGACTGCCTGCTCCATCTCCCGGTATGCGGTAAGGAAATCTGTCAGTTCCTTTTTTCCTTCTCCTGTAATATGGAAGTACTTCCTCTTAGGTCCCAGTGCCGACGCCTTATAAGTGGCTTCGATCAGCCCGTTCTTTTCCATCCGCAAAAGCAGGGGATAAATGGTTCCTTCTGAAATTTCCTCGAATCCATGCTCACGCAGCTTCTGGGAGATCTCGTACCCATAGGTCTCACTGTCACAGATGACCTTCAGTACACATCCCTCCAGGATTCCTTTCAGCATTTGTGACGGTATCAAAAAATCACCTCCGGTATCTTGCAATACAAAATACTCATCTTTAAGTACATTGTATTACAAGATACTGGAGGTGTCAACCAATAAATCATCACAACCCTGCTCAAATAAAAAGAGACAGGCACAGCTTCTTTTCACTGTTTCTGTCTCTTTCTCTTTGCACACAGGAAAATCCCTTCTTGTTTTTTCTTATGCGCCTACTTTTCCCATTCCCATTTCCTGTCCGATATTCAGGATATGGTCGCCGATACGCTCAAAGTCTGTCAGCATCTCAGAGTAAATGATACAGCCTTCCTCTGAACACAGACCTTTCTGCATACGGTCTACCTGTTTCTTTCTGTAATCTTCTGTCATATCATCGATCTGCTGCTCCAGACCCGCGATTTCATCAATGGTAAAGCCGCTTTCCTTCTTCACCTCTGAAAGGACAGTCAATGCCTTATCGCAGATCTCCCGCATTTCATCGATCTCTACCAAAACTTCCTGAGAGAATTTAATTCCCTGCTCTTCGATATGCTTGGTATACTCACAGATATTCATAGCATGGTCGCCGATACGCTCCACATTGCCGCATACCTTGAACAGAGCGCTCATGTACTGGGAGTCTTTGGGATTGCTTTCGTTGACCATGATCTTGGAGATGTATTTGGAAATCTCCTTATTCAGGAAGTCGATGTAATCCTCCCGCTCCCTTACTTCAGCAAGAAGCACTGTATTTCCATCCTTTACTGCCTGGAAGCTGCGGTCTACGTTTTCCTTTGCCATCTGCAGCATACGGATGATCTCTTTGCTGATACCTGTCATGGCAATGGCAGAAAGACCGATCTGTGTATCTCTCTTCATTTCCATGGGGCGGATATATTCCATATGCATAACATCTGCATTGTCTTCCTTTCTCTCCGGAAGGATCCTGGTTGCCAGCTTCGCAAGGTATACGCCAAAGGGCAGCAGCAGCAGGGTGGTCACAATGTTAAACAGCGTATGCATATTCGCGATCTGTGCCGCCACATTCTGGGGCGTCCAGCCCTCCACCACATCTGTCAGAGGCGTCACGACGCATACGATCGTGAAAATTGCCGTACCGATGATATTAAACATCAGATGGATAATGGTGGTACGCTTTGCGTTGCGGTTGGTTCCGATGGAAGCCAGAACCGCTGTGATACAGGTACCGATGTTCTGTCCGAACAGTACGAATACCGCATTGGATAATCCGATCAGTCCGCTGGATGCCAGTGCCTGGAGGATACCCACAGACGCTGAGGAAGACTGGATCACTGCGGTAAAGATCATACCTGCCAGAATTCCCAGCACCGGATTGGAGAATTTCGTCATCAGCTCTACAAATGCCGGTGATTCCCTCAAAGGCATCATGGAGGAGCTCATCATATCCATACCGATAAACAGCACGCCCAGACCTGCGATGATCAATCCCACATGATGGACCTTCTGCTTTTTCACAAACACGATCAGCGCCACACCCACAAAGGCAAACAGCGGCGCCAGAGCGCCGATATCAAGGGCGATCAGCTGTCCGGTGATGGTGGTACCGATATTGGCGCCCATGATGATCCAGACTGCCTGCTGCAGGGTCATCATGCCGGAGTTTAC
>DWVZ01000051.1 GCA_019119975.1 Candidatus Blautia merdavium
TATGAGGAGTATGTAAAGGACATGTCTGCCCGGTTTTTATGAAATGGAGGAAGAAGTTTGAAAGTAAACTTCCAAATCTACCATTATTGGCGCAGCCAGTGCGCCATGAAAGGAGAAAAAATGAGACAGGAAATCGACATCAGCTGCTGGGACAGAAGGCAGCACTTTGAATTTTACTCAAAATGCGCAACGCCCCATTACTGCGTTGCCTTTAACATCGACATTACAAATCTGCTGAAGTTTACGAGAAAACACGGGATTTCTTTTTATTATTCCCTGGTCTATCTGTGCACCCAATCTCTGAACCAGATCGATGAGTTTTTACTGGAGATCCAGGATGACCGGGTATACAAAATTGACCGCCGTGTCCCCTGCTTTACGGATCTGAAAAAAGGCGCATCAAGTTTCCACATGGTATCCCTCCCCTGCGAAGGAGACATAGTAGAATTTGCCAAAAAAGCCCGGGAAGAAAGTACCAGTCACCCGCTTCCGGTAGACGCCCTGGAAGGAATGGGAGAACCGCAGATCATCTACTCCTGCATTCCCTGGGCAGACATTACCATGTGCTCCAACGAGCGGGATTACACCGATCCCAAGCTGAAGGATGACACGGCGCCGATCCTGGTCTGGGGAAAATACGTGGAACGGGACGGCAGATATATGATCAACATGACTCTGGATGTCAATCACCGTCTCATTGACGGATATTTTGTAGGCTTATTTGTCCAGAAGCTGGAATCAAAGATCCAGGATCTGGAGGAGTAAAATAGGATTAGAAGTTTTTCAGACATTTATACAGACGGTTTAGGCAGACACAGATGCTGCCTGGAAAAGGAGGATTTGTATGGTAATCATTGATCAGGAAACCTGTATTGGCTGCGGGAAGTGTGCAGCCGACTGCCCGGCATGGAATATAAAAATAGAAGAAAAAGCTGCTATAAAAGCAGACTGTATCCAATGCGGACATTGCGTGGCAGTCTGTCCCGCAGGTGCAGTCAGCATCCCCGAATACGATATGGAAGATATAGAAGAATATCAGGAAGAGGGCTTCCGGCTGCAGCCGGAACAGGTCCTGCACAGCATCAAATACCGGCGCAGTGTCCGGGAGTATCAGCCAAAAGAAGTCAGCCGGAGTGATCTGGAACTTTTGGTACAGGCAGGACGCTATACTGCCACAGCAAAAAACAGCCAGAGCAATGGCTTTGTCTTCGTGCAAAAGGAACTGGAACAGCTGAAAGAACAGGTATGGGAATTCATAGACCAGACGGAACAGAAGCAGGGAAGATCCGCGTCCAAAGAGCTGCTGCCGTATTTTTCCTTTAACCGGCGCAGAAAGGCAGATCCCAGTGACGATTATCTCTTCCGGAATGCCCCTGTGGTACTGTTTGTCACCTCAGATTACCTGCTGGATGCCGGGCTGGCGGCGCAGAACATAGAGACCATGGCAGTTTCTATGGGGCTGGGGGTCTTATACAACGGATATCTTGCCAGGATCGCAGAAGCCAATGAAAAGCTGAAACAATGGCTGGGCATACAGGACAAAACCATCCGTGCATGTATGCTGCTGGGTTATCCGGTCCGTCATTACATCCGCACCGCACCCAGAAAAGCGCCGGATGTGATCTGGAAATAAGCAGGCAGCTTCCGGGAGGAAAAGACCGAAAGGGGAGAAAAACAGAACATGAAAATCTGGATGTCAAAACAGACAAACCGCAGAAATCTTTTTGCTGCGCATACCATTGCCGGGATGCTGGGCATTCTGCTTCTGGCGGCACTTCTGATCGCAGGAACTGCGGCTCTGGTCCTTGCATCAGAAGAATACAAAGAAGCATCTGCTCTCCTTTTGTGTCTGCTGGTTTCAGCAGTGTTGATCTTTCTGGCATGCAGGCTTGGAAGGAGCAGGCTGCGGGACGCAGTGATTTTTTTCAAAGATGACGAAGACCGCCTTTATGTGTTGGATGCGCGTCAGTGTGTGCCGTACCGCAGAGGGTTTACCGGCAGCATCCGCTCCTCCATGGAAATCCAGCAAAAACTGGATGGAATCAAAAGAGAAGCGGAGAGGAAAGGGACGGTTCCGCCGGAGGCGGTGGAAATCCTGAAAGTAGAGAGAATCAAAGAACATGCCGGCTCCTGCTCCCTGGTCTGCCGGATTCGGAGAGACCAGGGTCAGGCAGGGAAATGGACCTATCATCTCATCAGAGGCTATGAAGGAGAAGAGGAACTGCGGTATCAGCTGGAGAGAAAGCGTACCTGGACAGGCGCCGTCCTGCCGGAGAAAAACAGGAATCCTCTGGGGATATTCCTGAGCCTGCCAGCATTTGTTTTATTTGGCCTGCTGGGGCTTGGCAGTCATCCGGCGCTGGCACTCCTTCCCCAGAAGCTTTATTTTCCCTGCCTGGCAGGGGCAGCCCTTTCCCTGTACAGCCTGATCTATTTTCTGGTCAGGCAGCGGAGAGGCGAATAAAGAAGGAAGAAGAAAGCAAGTCAGTTCTCTGGGGAAGCAGCGTTCTGATCCTGGAGAAACTGCAGAAACTCTGCTTCCGGCATAGGCTTGGCATAGTAGAAGCCCTGGATCCAGTCAGCGCCCCGGCTGATCAGTGCCTGCGCCTGTGCTTCTGTTTCCACCCCTTCTGCTACTACCTGACAGCCCATATGGTGGAAAAGATCCAGCATGGCGTTGACAATGAAAGCAAACTGCTTGTTGTCTGAATATCCCTGGATCAGGCTTTTGTCCAGCTTGATACTGGAAAAAGAGTAATCCAATACTGTAGACAGGTTGGAATAGCCGATGCCAAAGTCATCCAGAGAAAACAGAAAGCCCATTTGCTGCAGTTCTGTCATCATCTGCTTCATACGGGGAATGTCTTCGGACAGAACCCGTTCAGTCAGTTCCAGCTTCAGACGGCTGGGATCAAAATGAAAACGCTCCGTTAATGCCTGAAGATCCGAGACCAGATCGGCAGACATGAACTGCTGCATAGACAGATTGACGGATACGACTTTCAGTTGTTCCGGATCTGTATTTTCCAGGAGGCGTCCTGCACTTAACAGGGTAATGCTGCCGATTTCGTTAATCAGCCCGTGCTGTTCTGCCAGAGGAATGAAAATGGATGGGGAGATGAGATTTCCCTCAGAATCCATCATCCGGACCAGAGCCTCCGCCATAGCAAACTTTCCGGTGGCGCAGTGGTAGATGGGCTGATACCATACCTGGAACAGATTCTCCCGGACTGCCTGCTGCATCCGTTTGATGATCTGATTGCGCTGCTCCATTCTCCGGTAGACAGCTTCATCAAAGCGGACTGTGCGGTCCGGACGGTCCTTTGCAAGAGAAAGGCTGAAATCCAGAAATTCCATAATATCCGTAGCATCCCAGTCCTGATCTGTGCAGATGAGATCTGCAAAAGTGGTATCCAGGATGACACTTGTGCCGTCAACATCCCAGGGCTGTGAAAATCGCTGGCAGATAGTATCCAGCAGCTTTCGGGAAGAAACCATCCCTGTATAGGGAACCAATAGAGTGAAGTCCACATTGCCCACCCGATAGGAATTTCCGGAACGGTGGAGCCTCTCCAGCCACAGGGCTATTTCATACAGCAGGTGATCGCCTTTTTCATGTCCATAGCGGTGATTGATGCTGCCGAACTTATGGATGGAGATGATGATCACCTGAAAGTGCTGATGTCCGCCCAGCCGCAGGGTCAGCTCCTGATGAAAGCTATTGCGGCTGCCGCTGGAGGTCAGGGTATCCTGCTCGATCCGCCTGCTCTGGAAGTTCACCATGAGTATGATGTTGGCAGCGACGATGATGCCGCCGTTGAACAGAACATCCGGGTACAGCAGTTGATATACCGTGAGCAGCAGGATGATAGGCGGCAGGATCCGCATTACCCGGCGCATAGGAAGACTGACGCTCTTCCGGTAGCGCAGAGTGACATACACCAGCATGAGCAGCTGGATCCCCATGATTCCGTAACCCACATTGATCAGCGGTCCCCGGCAGTACACCCGGTCTTCATTAAAGTAGAAGAGGATGCCGCTGTGCAGGTTGTACAGGATCAACGCAAAATAAAACAGGTATAATACAAACAAGATACCTGTAAAGATCCGCTGCTGGCGCTGCTGATAGATATGATGAAAGAGCAGGCGCAGCAGGTAATAAGCAACAATGGTTGAGACAGCCACGATCAAAAGGAAATACAAGCTGTTGCACAGCAGATTCACCCACAGCGGAAGTTCCCATGCATAGTAGATCGTATAGACACACAGAATGTTAAGCAGGATGGAACCGCCTGACGTCAGAAGACAGAGCTGGTAGGTTTTCCTCTGGGGGAAGCCCCGCCAGCGGCGTTCATAAAAGTTAAGCATCAGGATCAGGATAATGATCAGCGAAAATAACTCAGCGGATAGAAACCATTTGTTCACAATTTTATCTCCATATATTATGTATAGTTTGTTCCATATGACAGATGTCAGGAACCTTATCCCATTAATTTTATACCAGAATGTAAAGCTTGTCACCAATATTTGTAATATTTTAGATAAAAAAATAGCTGGAAATTTATGGTTCCCAATCCATGATATACTCAGTTTCTCCCGTGGATTCATCGTATCCTGAGGAGGATACATGAAAGCCCTCTCTCAGATAAAAAGCCGCCGCACGGTCATTTTTCTCATATACTTGCAAGGACAGAGAAGAGTGTTTTTGCTTCACATAGTCCAAAAGCTGCTTACCTGTTCCGTGAGAACGATAATCTGCCGCTACAAAGATCCCTGCGATGAAATGATCCGCGATGCCGATAAAACCCCGGATTTTTCCCTGTATTTCACAGACATAAACTTCAGCCTGTAAAATCTGCTCCTGCACCATCTCATAATTGGATTCCCAATACCTGGCTGGGATAAAAGGATGTGCGTCTTTGTTTCCATTCAGCCACAGGTTCATGACCTGCGGTATGTCTGCTTTTTGAAATTTCCTGATCATAAATTTCTCCTCTTTTGCGTTACAGCGCATTAGAGCGCGGTGAAGCCAATATTTTATTTACTGTGTATCAACAGTGATATATTTCTGGTTTTTGCTTTTGGGTTTGTCAGGAATTGTCATTTGCAGCTGACCGCTGTTGAGCAGAGGCTGCAAATGCTTTTTAACAAAGTTTTTTCTATCTTTATAACCACAATACTCCATAATCTCTGATTTAGAATGAGGTATTTTACAGAATTCAAGGATTTTAACTTGGGGGGTAACTTGGGGGGGAACTTGGGGGGTGTCCAGTGGTCCAACCTTTTCAACAGCCACAGTTGTTAAAGGAATGATTGTACGGAATACATCGCCCTCAATAAATTCAGGCGTCCCTCCGGAATAAAGCTGCGTATATTTGTAAGTGTTCCGCATACCGGAGCCTAACTCGTCTGCATCCCTTTTATGCTGGGCAGCACAGACATAAGTTTGAACTATTTTTTATTATAAGAAGTTTTGGGCAGAATATCAATTTTTTTAGTGGTTAAACGGATGAAAATATTGCCC
>DWVZ01000052.1 GCA_019119975.1 Candidatus Blautia merdavium
TGAAAACCTGATGAGAATGCTGGAGTCCAGACTGGACAACGTTGTATTCCGTCTCGGACTTGCAAGAACCAGACGTGAAGCAAGACAGATCGTGGATCATAAGCATGTGCTTGTAAATGGAAAGCAGATCAACATTCCTTCTTACCTGGTAAGTGCAGGAGATGTGATCGAGATCAGAGAAAAGAGCAAAGGTTCCCAGAGATACAAAGATATCCTGGAATCCACAGGCGGACGTCTGGTACCGGCATGGCTGGAAGCTGATCAGGAAGCATTAAAGGGTGAAGTAAAAGCACTTCCTACAAGAGAAGAGATCGACGTTCCGGTCAACGAAATGCTGATCGTCGAGTTGTATTCTAAATAATCATGAGAAGCCTGCCTGTCAGGCTTTTCATAAGCGATCATTTTAAGAAGCTAAAAGAATAATGCACGCAGCAAGGAGGGCTTTGCATGTTCGATTTTAACAAACCCAAAATTCAAATCACAGAAATGTCTGATGATAAGAGATATGGGAAATTTGTGGTAGAGCCGCTGGAAAGAGGATACGGCATTACACTGGGCAACTCTTTAAGAAGAATCATGCTTTCTTCTTTACCGGGTGCTGCTGTAAGCCAGGTCAAAATTGACGGTGTTCTCCATGAATTCAGTTCAATCCCGGGTGTGAAGGAAGATGTGACAGAGATCATCATGAACCTGAAAAACCTGGCGATCAAGAACATGAGCGACGGCAACGAACCGAAAACTGCTTATATCGAGTTTGAAGGCGAAGGCGTTGTGACCGGTGCGGATATTCAGGTTGACCAGGATCTGGAGATCTTAAATCCTGACCAGGTAATTGCCACCTTAAACGGCGGTACAGACTGCAAATTCAATGCAGAGCTGACCATTACCAAAGGCAGAGGATATATCAGCGCCGACAAGGGAAAGACAGATGACATGCCCATTGGTGCGATCGCGGTGGATTCCATCTATACACCGGTTGAGCGCGTGAATATGGCTGTTGAGAATACCCGTGTAGGTCAGGTTACCGATTACGATAAGCTGACCCTGGATATCTATACAAACGGAACTTTAGACGCAGACGAGGCGGTCAGCCTTGCTGCAAAAGTATTGAGTGAGCATTTAAGCCTGTTCATTGATCTTTCTGAAAGCGCAAAGACCGCTGAGGTCATGATCGAGAAGGAAGACAATGAGAAAGAAAAAGTTCTGGAAATGAACATCGACGAGCTGGAGCTCTCTGTTCGTTCCTACAACTGCTTAAAACGCGCCGGCATCAATACGGTAGAAGAGCTTTGCAACCGCACCTCTGAGGATATGATGAAGGTCCGCAACCTGGGACGCAAATCCTTAGAAGAGGTCCTGGCGAAGCTGAAAGAGTTAGGCTTACAGCTGAATCCAAGCGAAGAGTAAGCCGGAAAAGAGAATATTTATGGAAGATAAGCAGTGCGTCAGTAAGACCGAAGAGAGCATGGCGTACTGTTCCACAAATGGAGGAAATCTAAAATGGCAAAATATAGAAAATTAGGCAGAACAGCTGACCAGAGAAAAGCTTTACTGAGAAATCAGGTAACCAATCTGTTATATCACGGAAAAATCGTTACAACAGAATCCAAAGCAAAAGAAGTTCGCAAAATTGCTGAAAGCCTGATCGCTATGGCAGTTCGCGAGAAAGACAACTTTGAAACCGTTACCATCACTGCAAAGGTTGCCCGCAAAGATGAGAACGGCAAGAGAGTCAAAGAAGTTGTAGACGGAAAGAAAGTAACCGTATACGACGAAGTACAGAAAGAGATCAAGAAAGACGCTCCTTCCAGATTACATGCAAGAAGACAGATGTTAAAAGTTCTGTATCCGGTAAAAGAAGTACCGGCAGCAGCAGCTGGAAAGAAGAAAAATACAAAAGAAGTTGACCTGGTAGAAAAATTATTCACAGAAGTTGCTCCTAAATACGCTGACCGCAATGGTGGTTATACAAGAATCATCAAGATCGGACCTCGTAAAGGCGATGCAGCTATGGAAGTAGTTTTAGAGCTGGTTTAATTTTGTAAAACGACGGCTATGCCGAAGAGAATAACGCAGGGGTGCTGTATCAGCTGGTGCTGGTATGGCAGCCCTGTTTTCTTTTTTCGATTCTTCGGGTAAGAAAAAATTCTTGCTCCTTATGAAAAAAAGGAGTAGAATGATAAGCCAGAGAAAAGGAGGCGGACTATGAAGAAAAGAATGCTGTTTATCTTTAATGCCAGAGCGGGAAAGGGAAGCATTAAGAACCGGCTTGCGGATATTATCGATATTTTTATAAAAGGCGGATATGAGGTTCGCATTCATTCTACACAGTCTTATATGGACGGACTGAAAGTGGCGAAAAAGTGCGGCGGTGACTATGATCTGGTGGTGGCAAGCGGCGGAGACGGAACTCTGGACGAAATCGTTACCGGGCTGCTGAAGGGCGGTCATACCACTCCCATCGGATACATTCCGGCAGGCAGCACCAATGACTTTGCCAAAAGCCTTCATGTATCCAAAAATATGCTGCAGGCAGCCACGGATATTGTGGAAGGACTTCCTCACGCTTTTGACGTAGGCAGGTTTAACGATGATCTCTTTGTCTATATCGCGGCGTTCGGGCTTTTTACCGATGTTTCCTATGAGACCAATCAGGATTTGAAAAATATACTGGGACATGCGGCATATATTCTGGAAGGAACTCAGAGACTGTTTAATATTAAGTCCTACCAACTGCTGGTGCGCTGGGAGGAATCCCAGCTGGAGGGTGAGTTTATCTTCGGTATGGTCAGCAATACCACCTCGGTAGGCGGTTTCCAGAAACTGACAGGTCCGGACGTAATGCTGGACGACGGGGTTTTTGAGGTGATGCTGGTGAGAAAGCCGAAAAATATCCTGGAGTTAAATGAAATTATCGCGTCTTTGCTGGGAAACGCGGATACCAAGCTGATCGAAGCTTTTAAGACTTCCTCCCTGACCATTGTCTGTGAAGAGGAGATCTCATGGACCCTGGACGGAGAATTCGGCGGAGAACACAGAGAAGTAAATATTAAGAATAGGAAGCATGCGGTGCAGATCATGCTCCCCAAAAACGAAGAAGCGCCGCTGATCCATATCCCGGAAGAAAACCCCTGACCTTTTGCCCCCGGATATCATAAGATATAAAAAAGGATATTTCGGGGTGTGTCATGGAGATACCAGAGGTTATCCGGGGATTTCTGTTGATTTTTGCACTGACCACAGATTCTTTTGTGGTCAGTTTTGCATATGGAATGAGCGGCACGGTCATGGCGTGGGGAACCGTCGCCGGTATGAATCTGATCATGAGTTCCCTTCTGGGCGCTGCCCTGTGGGCAGGAAATGCCGCGGCGGGTTTCGTGCCCGGCTGGGCAGCGTCCTGGCTGGGAACCGGATTTTTATTTGTGATCGGCGTATACCGTCTGTGTGCCTTTTTCCGGAAAAAGGAGGAGAAAGAGCAGGAGAAAACCAGGGCGCTGACAGGAGGAACTGCCGTTCTTCTGGCGTTTGCCCTGTCTGCGGACAGTCTGGCGGCAGGGCTGGGGACAGGACTGGTGCAGTCCGGGGAAATGCTTTTGGCAGTGGGCTCCTTTTTTGGAGGGATCCTTATGATGAAAGCAGGCTGGATCCTGGGGTTTCAGGGAAGGCAGGCAGCCGGCAGAGATCTTTCCTGGCTGGGAGGGGTCTGTCTGCTGGCGCTTGCCTTTTCTTCCCTGTGGCTGTAGCTGCCTGAGAGCTGGCGGCACAGAAAAAATGCTTGCATTTTCCATGTATTTGAGGTATCTTAGAAACAGTTTTAAGAAGCTTACGGGCTTCCCAGATTGGAGAAAGGATCATAACATATGAGTGAATATACAAATGTAGCTGAAATATTCGGCGAAGACGTGTTCAACGACACGGTGATGCAGCAGCGCCTTCCGAAGAAAGTCTATAAGGATCTGAAACAGACCATCCTGGAGGGCAAGGAGCTGTCTCTGGAGATGGCAGATGTCATTGCCCATGAAATGAAGGAATGGGCGATCGAAAAGGGCGCTACCCATTATACCCACTGGTTCCAGCCGCTGACAGGAGTGACTGCGGAGAAGCATGATTCCTTTATTACAGCTCCTCTTCCCAGCGGAAAGGTTTTGATGAGCTTTTCCGGAAAGGAACTGATCAAAGGAGAACCGGATGCCTCCTCCTTTCCATCCGGAGGGTTAAGAGCTACATTTGAAGCCAGAGGCTATACGGCATGGGATTGTACCTCTCCGGCGTTTGTAAGACACGATGCCGCAGGCGCTACCCTTTGCATTCCTACCGCTTTCTGCTCTTACACAGGAGAAGCGCTGGATCAGAAGACTCCTCTGCTGCGTTCTATGCAGGCGATCAATACCCAGGCGCTGCGGCTGCTGCGTCTGTTCGGAGATACCACATCCAAGCGTGTGATCCCTTCCGTAGGGGCGGAGCAGGAATACTTCCTGGTCAATGACGAGAAATTCCGTAAGAGAAAAGACCTGGTGTTTACCGGAAGGACTCTTTTCGGTGCCATGCCGCCCAAGGGACAGGAGATGGATGACCATTACCTGGGAACCATCCGTCAGAAGGTTTCCGCTTATATGAAGCATGTCAACGAAGAGCTGTGGAGACTGGGTGTTACGGCGAAGACCCAGCATAATGAGGCAGCTCCGGCACAGCATGAGCTGGCGCCTATCTACGCAGAGGCAAATGTGGAAGTGGACCACAACCAGATCATTATGCAGACTTTAAAGAGGGTGGCTTCCCAGCACGGCATGAAATGCCTGCTTCACGAAAAGCCTTTTGCAGGGGTTAATGGCTCCGGAAAGCACAACAACTGGTCCCTGACCACAGATACCGGCTATAATCTTCTGGATCCGGGCAATACGCCTCATGAGAACATCCAGTTCCTTCTGGTGCTCAGCTGTATTCTGAAAGCTGTGGATGTCCATGCGGATCTGCTGCGGGAATCTGCCGCGGATGTAGGAAATGACCATCGTCTGGGCGCAAACGAAGCTCCGCCGGCAATTATTTCCGTATTTTTGGGAGACCAGCTGACCGATGTGATGAACCAGCTGATCACTACAGGTATGGCAAAAAGCAGCATTGAAAGCGAAGTGCTGGATACAGGCGTTAAGGCGATTCCGGATTTTATGAGGGATACCACAGACCGAAACAGAACTTCACCCTTTGCCTTTACCGGCAATAAATTTGAATTCCGTATGGTAGGCTCCAGGGATTCCATTGCACCGGCAAACGTGGTGCTCAATACCATTGTGGCAGAAGCGTTTCAGGAAGCCTGCGACGTGCTGGAACAGGCAGATAATTTTGAGATCGCAGTCCATGATCTGATGAAAAAGAATTTCACAGAGCATCAGAGAATTGTCTTTAACGGAAACGGCTATTCCAAAGAGTGGGTAAAAATGGCAGAAGAGCGGGGACTGCCCAATCTGTCCTGTATGGTGGAAACCATTGAGACCCTGACTACGGATAAGGCAGTCAAACTCTTTGAAACCTTCGGCGTATTTACGGAGGCAGAGCTGGAAGCCAGAAAAGAAATCAAATACGAAACCTATTCCAAGGCGATCAATATCGAAGCCAGAACCATGATCGACATGGCAGGCAAGCAGATCGTTCCTGCGGTTATCCGCTACACCAGACAGCTTGCCGATGCCATTAACGCCATTGTGGCAGCCGGTGTGCTGGATGTGGATGTACAGTCTGAACTTTTAAGAGAAGCTTCTGGTTTATTAAAGGAAACACAGGAAGCGCTGAACCATCTGCGCCAGGTGACTGTCCAGGCAGCCGAGATGGAGGATGGAAAGGATAAGGCATTCTTCTACCGCAGACAGGTGATTCCTGCTATGGAGGCTTTAAGAAAGCCGGTGGATGAGCTGGAGATGATCGTAGATAAGGATATCTGGCCCATGCCGTCCTATGGCGATCTGTTATTTGAAGTATAGAAAAAGCAGCGGTACAGCAAGAAAACCGCTGGATAAACTGCAGGGTGCTCAGATGGGCACCCTGCGCTGTTAGGAGGAGAAAATGGAAGAACGACTGGGTTTTTTAAAAGAACAGCAGGTGGATCCCGCTCTGATCGAAGGAGCAAGGGAATTCTGCGCCAGATATCCGGTGGCAGAGGAGGAAGCGAAAAGAGTTGCAAAGCCGGATATCCCCTTTTATGGAAGAGAAGTGCTTGAGATGGGGATCGCCGCGCTGCTGGAAGGAGAGAACCTGCTCCTGACCGGCGCCAAGGCAACGGGAAAAAACGTGCTGGCAGAGAACCTTGCCTGGATCTTCGGGCGTCCGGTGTACAATGTTTCTTTTCATGTGAATACCGACAGCGGAGACCTGATCGGAACCGATACCTTTCTGGACAATCAGGTGCAGCTGAGAAAGGGCAGTATTTACCGCTGCGCCCAGTTCGGCGGGTTCGGCATCCTGGATGAGATCAATATGGCAAAAAACGATGCTGTTTCCGTGCTCCATGCCGCGCTGGACTACCGCAGATGCATTGATGTGCCGGGCTATGACCGGATCGATATGCATGAGGCTGCCAGATTCATCGGCACCATGAATTACGGCTATGCAGGAACGAAGGAACTCAATGAGGCGCTGGTGTCCCGCTTCCTGGTCATTGATATGCCTGCCCAGGATGAGGATACGCTGAATTATATTATCCGTCTGAAATTTCCCGGGATCAAGACCCATGCGCTGAAGCAGTGGACCGGGCTTTTTATGGATCTGCAGCTGAAAGCCCAGAATAGTGAGATCACCACAAAGGCGCTGGACTTAAGAGGGATGCTGGGAGCGCTTAAGACCATCCATCAGGGACTGAATCCTTCCCTGGCGGTTCAGATGGGCGTAGTAAATAAATGTTTTGATATTTTTGAAAAGGAAATCGTGCAGGATGTGGTCATGACCAGGATTCCACAGTCTTGGACACCTCAGGACGTATTTGAAGATTAGGAAGGGCAGGAGCCATGGACGAATTTCAGCTGGAACTGGAAAACAGAATCAAGAATCTCATGTGGACGGTCAGCGGTGATTATGCTCTGGACTTTAAACCGGATGTACAGGCATTTGCCCGTTCCAAATACATTGCCCTGTACGACGGGATCAAACAGGGGGCATTTGCCAGATATTTTGACCGGGAGGAGTTCTCTCTTTACCTGGTCAAAAAGATCTACCTCCACGGCATGGAAGCCCCTCTTTTGACCATTGCCCAGCTCTGTATTGAATTCGCGGTTTCCGGGAAGATTATAGAAGAGAGAGAAGGCGTGGGAGAGATCCGCAGGAGAGCCTGTGAGGATGTGCTGGAGCTGGATCTTCACCGGTTATTAGAAACGGAACCGGGAAGGCTTAAGATCGCTCTTCTGCGGGAGGTCTTAGAGGGCAGGCAGCCTGCCACGGCAAAGGTCCGGGACTATATGGACCGGGTGGAGGCGCTGGAGAAAGCAGAGACCACCATGGACCTGATCCGTACCGCAGACTTTCTCTATAATGCCATTGCAGATCCCTACTTTGAAAGAAAGCATGGGAATCTGGAGCAGGTCCTGTCTGTGACCCTGGAAGAACTGACAGAATTTTCCTGGAAGGATTATCTGGAAGAGGAAGCTTTGGAAGAAAGCCTGGAAGCCTATATGGAAAAAATGGCAGAGAACATGACCGGGCTGGAGACCCAGGACACAAAAGAGCAGGAAGAGAAGGAAGAAGAGCACACCGGGCAGAAGAAAAAAATCCTGGTAGTGGACGAAGAAGCACTGGAAAAAATGTACTCCTATGTGGAGCGCAATTATGGGAAAAGCTTTCTTCCCCCCAAGGAGCAGAAACGGCTGAATCACCTGATGTGCCGGGGCGTTCATGGGGACTGCAGCCTGTACTTTACCAAAGGCATTTTGCAGGGACCGGTACTGCGGAATTATCAGTATGAATATGCCAGGAAGCAGAAGGATAAGAATCTGTACCAATATTATGACAATCACCGCGCAGTGAAGAACAATATCCGGATATTGACCGATATGCTGAAAAAGACTCTGGTCATGCGGGATGAGACCGAGGAGATCCTTTCGGACCGGGGTAAGATCCTTCCGGCAAAGCTGTGGAAGATCGGCAGGACCAGCGATGC
This sequence comes from Candidatus Blautia merdavium, assembly GCA_019119975.1. Lineage (GTDB taxonomy): Bacteria > Bacillota > Clostridia > Lachnospirales > Lachnospiraceae > Blautia > Blautia merdavium. The sequence goes on from DWVZ01000052.1 coordinate 8,141, forward strand.
CGGCTTTTTCAAAAGAGAGCTGCGCTGCGACTCCAGCAGCTTTGTGGTGGATATCCTGATCGATGCCAGCGGTTCCCAGCAGAGCCGCCAGGGGCAGGTGGCGATCCAGGCATATATATTAAGCGAGGCTCTGAGCAATGTTGGGATTCCCCACAGAGTTATGAGTTTCTGTACATTCTGGGACTATACCATTCTTCATCAGTTCCGGGATTACGATGCGGACAGAAGAGAGAACGGAAATGTCTTTGAATACAGGGCGTCTTCCAACAACCGGGACGGGCTTGCCATAAAGGCAGCAGGAGAAGGGCTTTTCGCCAGAGACGAGGAGCATAAGATCCTGATTCTTTTAAGTGACGGAAGACCCTATGACGTGATCCTGAACCGTCCTAACGCCAGGAACCCCCAGCCCTATCAGGGAGAGTATGCGGTAAAGGATACAGGATTTGAAGTGCGCAGGTTAAGGAGCCAGGGGATCTGCGTGCTGGGAGTATTTGCAGGAGAAGAGAAGGATCTTGCTGCGGAGAAGAAGATCTTTGGAAAGGATTTTGCGTATATCCGCAGTATTTCCGGATTCTCTCCGGTGGTGGGCAGGTATCTGATGAAGCAGCTGGAACGGGAAGAATAAAAAACTTGCTATCCCATTCGTTTTCTGATATAATAACCCAATATGTGCTGCAGAAGGATCGGAACTGAAAACCGCAGCAAAGGTACTGAAAACCATTTAATGGAGCTGACGCTATGAGCGAAACAATAGAGATTATGGGAATTTCCCTGGAAAAATGCTATGCAGCAGACGTCATGGAAAGCATCGATGAGCACTGGAACAGCAATGTACTGGCGACCTATGGGACCATTACCATGAAGCTTTTGATGGAAGCCCAGAACGATGAAGAGCTGAAAGCTTATGTGGAAGGGCTGGACAAGGCGGTAGTGGATGAGCCGGAAGTGATCCGGGCAGCCGGGATCACCGATGAGCAGATGCTGGAGGATGCCACGGGACACGGATTTTTTGGAACGCTTTTCTGGCTGCTGAACCAATATAAAAACCGCATTTTCATTCTGGGAGACAAGATGGAAGATGTGGAGAAGTTCTGTAATTATCTGCAGGAAAAGTATCCGCAGATCGTAATCGCGGGAAAAGACAGCCTGGAGGAAGCAGGAGCGGACCACGAGGACCGGGTCATCAACGAGATCAATGGGGTAAGCCCCCATGCAGTGCTTTCTTGTTCCAGGACGTATGAGACCGAGCGCTTTGTGAAAAGGAAGCGGAAAATGCTGAATACAGGCGTGTGGTTCAGCCTGGGCAGCTGCCTGGAGATTTTCAATGAGACCGGAGTGAAAGCCGGATGGCTGAACCGGCTGATGGAAAAAAGCAATTTCAAAAAAATGATTTCAGAGTATAAAGATAAGACAGAGAAAATGTGAACAAAATGTTACATTTGAAAAAAATATGTAATATTTCGCGTTTTCTCTTTATTTTTTCCCAATTTTGTATTAGTATATAGTGAAGGGTTTTATTTTTATGGGATTAAGTCAACAAAAACTATATGATGAAAGAAGGAGAAGCGATGATTTCAAATCAGATACTGCAGAGTACCCTGGACGGATTAAAAGGAATTTCCAGGTCAGACTTTTGTGTTGCCGATGCGGAGGGAAAAGTCCTTGCATCAACTTTTGCAGAGAGCATCTGCGGCGAAGAGGAGGTGGCAGCCTTTGCCAATTCCCAGGCAGACAGCCAGGTGGTAAAAGGATACCAGTATTTTAAGATCTATGACGACCATCAGCTGGAATACGTGCTGGTGTTAAACGGTGCGTCAGATGACGCCTATACTCTGGGTAAGCTGGCAGCCTTCCAGATCCAGGGGCTTTTGACTGCGTACAAAGAAAGATTTAACAAGGACAATTTTATCAAGAACCTGCTGCTGGATAATCTGCTGCTGGTCGATATCCATAACCGGGCAAAGAAGCTTCATATTGAAGTGGAGGCACGCAGAGTGGTATTTATTCTGGAGAGCGGTCATGATAAGGACTACGGATCTCTTGAGAATATCAAGAACCTGCTGGGAGGAAAGGCAGGAGATTTTGTCACTGCTGTAGATGAGAAGAGCATTATCATTGTCAAAGAACTGGCGCCTTCCGACGGGTATCCCCAGCTGGAGAAGATCGCCGGCAACATACTTTCCGCTCTGGAGATCGAGAGGGATAAGACAACACACATTGCATATGGAACCATTGTAAAAGAGATCAAAGAAGTGTCACGCTCCTACAAGGAAGCCAGAATGGCACTGGATGTAGGCAAGATCTTTTTCGGAGAAAGGGAAGTGATCGCATACAGTTCCCTTGGCATCGGAAGGCTGATCTATCAGCTTCCTATCCCGCTGTGCAAGATGTTCATCAAAGAGATTTTTGACGGAAAATCTCCCGATGACTTTGACGAAGAGACTTTGACTACCATCAATAAATTTTTTGAAAACAGCCTGAATGTATCGGAGACTTCCAGACAGCTGTATATCCACAGGAATACCCTGGTATACAGACTGGACAAACTGCAGAAGAGCACCGGGCTGGACTTAAGAGTGTTTGAAGACGCCATTACGTTTAAGATCGCCCTTATGGTAGTAAAATATATGAAATACATGGAAACACTTGATTACTAAAGAAGAACGGAAGGCAGCAGGGGGTGCTGCGCCGGGATTCAATAGGAAAACAGGAGGTTATTATGATTGATTTAAGAGACGTGAGCAAGTCATACAGCAAAGGCCAGCCAGCCATCAGCCATATGAATCTTCACGTAGAGAAGGGTGAATTTGTTTTTATCGTTGGAAACAGCGGTTCAGGAAAGTCAACCCTGATCAAGCTTCTGCTCAAAGAGCTGGATCCCACCAGCGGGACCATTACGGTCAACGGACAGAGGCTGAACAAGATGAGAAGAAGAAAGGTGGCGAAATACCGCAGGGGTATCGGCGTGGTATTCCAGGACTTCCGTCTGTTAAAAGACCGGAATGTTTATGAGAATGTTGCGTTTGCCCAGCGCGTTATTGAACGGCCTACCCGCATCATTAAAAAGAGAGTGCCTGAAATGCTGACACTGGTAGGTCTGGCAGAGAAGTATAAATCAAAACCGGACCAGCTTTCCGGAGGGGAGCAGCAGAGGGTAGCCCTTGCCAGAGCGCTGGTAAACCGTCCCAATCTTCTTCTGGCAGACGAGCCAACAGGAAACCTGGACCCCAAGAACTCTTTTGAGATCATGAAGCTTTTGGAGGAGATCAACCAGAGAGGTACAACTGTCCTTGTCGTTACCCATAACAGAGAGATCGTAAATGCGTTCCGGAAACGAGTGATTACGATGAAGAAAGGCGTCATTGTAAGTGACGAACAGGAAGGTGAATATCTGAATGAGAATTAGTACAATCGCATACATATTTAAACAGGGATTTAAAAATATCTGGCGTAATCTGCGCTTTTCTCTGGCATCGATCGCAACTATGGCAGCCTGCATCTTTTTGTTCGGTGTTTTCCTGTCCCTGGTCATGAATTTTAATAACATTGTCCACACTGCGGAGGAAGGAATTGCCGTGGTCGTATACTTTGAAACCGGCACCAAGCAGGAGCAGATCGACCAGATCGGAAATGATATTGACAAACAGCCAGGCGTGGCAGAGATCCATTACGTATCCGCGGATGAGGCATGGGAGAGCTTTAAGGAGATCTACCTGGAAGGGGAAGATGAGAGCATGGAGGGAGCCTTTAAGAGCAATGACAACCCTCTTGCCAACTCCGCCCGCTATGAGGTTTATCTGGACGATGTAGAGCAGCAGGACACACTGGTAAAATACATTGAAGGTCTGGACGGCGTGCGCAAGGTAGAAAAGTCCGAAGTGGCAGCCAATACACTTTCCAGCTTCAATAAACTGATGGCTTACGTGTCTTTGGCAATTGTGGTGATCCTCCTTGCCGTTGCCTTTTTCCTGATCTATAATACCATTACCATGGGTATTTCCGTACGTCAGGAGGAGATCGGGATCATGAAACTGATCGGGGCTACCGACTTTTTCGTCCGGTCGCCGTTTGTCATTGAAGGAATCCTTCTGGGCGCCATCGGCGCTGCGATCCCGCTGGGAATTCTGTACGGAGTATACGAAAGAGTCATCAATTATATTGTGACGAAATTTCATATGCTGGGAAATTTCCTGCAGTTTCTGTCAGTAGATGATGTGTTCCACTTGCTGCTTCCTATCGGTATCGGCCTTGGAGTGGGTATTGGATTTTTCGGAAGTATCTTTTCAGTGAGAAAGCATCTAAAAGTGTAAGGTACAAAAGGAAGATTGTCTTAGGCAGTCTTCCTTTTCTGTATCTGGAGGCAGGGAAAGACAGCAGGAGACCACAGGAATATTTTTAGGCAGAGGAGCAAAGGAATGGACAGAAAAAAGTTTTTCAGAGGATTTTTGCTGGGCGCTGTGTGTGCCCTTCTGGCAGCGGGGGCAGGACTGGGAATCTGGAGCCGCGCTGCGGCGCAGGAGAGAAATGAGGGGGCAGTGACAGATCAGTTTGTGGAAAAGGCAAAGCTGATCGAAAGCATTGTAAAAGAGAAGTACACCGGTGAGACAGACGACCAGCTGATGGAGGATACCATGTATAAGGGGCTGATGGCAAGCCTGGGAGACCCTTATTCTGCTTATTATACCAAAGACGAGATGGAGGAAGTGACAAAAGAGACCTCCGGTTCCTATAAAGGGATCGGTGTGGTCATGCAGCAGGACGCAGAGACCGGGACCATCAAAGCAGTCCGGTGCTATGAAAACGCGCCTGGGGCAAAGGCAGGGCTTCTGCCGGAGGACGAGATCCTGGAAGTCAACGGAGAGAGTGTCAGCGGCATGGAGCTTTCGGAGGTAGTGGATAAAGTCACCTCATCGGAGGACGAAGTGGCGCATCTGACAGTGGCAAGAGAAGGGGAGGCAGAGTATCTGGAATTTGATATTCCTCTGGAGGAAGTGAATATTCCTGTGGTGGAACACGAGATGCTGGAGGATCACATCGGCTACATTGCCCTGTATGAATTTTCTGACCAGATAGAATCCCAGTACCGGGAGGCTTTTGAAGATCTGGAGGCACAGGGAATGGAACGGCTGATCATCGATGTGCGGGATAATCCCGGCGGCGTCCTGGACGGCGTCTGCGCTCTGCTGGAGGATATCCTGCCGGAAGGACTGATCGTCTACACAGAGGACAAAAACGGAGAACGGGTGGAATATGAATGTGAGGGCGAAACCCCTCTGACCATCCCTCTGGCAGTGCTGGTAAACGGAAACAGCGCCAGTGCGTCGGAAGTTTTTGCAGGGGCGGTGCAGGACTATGGCATCGGCACCATTGTGGGAACCACCACTTTTGGAAAGGGGATTGTACAGAGTCTGATCCCCCTTTCTGACGGAAGCGCGGTTAAGACCACCACTGCCAAATATTATACGCCAAAAGGACGCTGCATCCACGGCACAGGCATTGAGCCGGATGTAGAGGTGGAACTGGCAGAAGGACTGGAACAGAAGACCACGCTGCCCCATGAAGAGGACAATCAGCTTCAGACAGCTATCCAGGTGGTAAAAGAAGCAGAGCAGTAGAGCGGCGGCAGAAAATCGCCGCCAGAAAGTGGGAGCAGTCAAGTGGCGGAGGAGAGCGCTGTCAGAAAGCGGTATCAGTAAAGCGCTGTCAGAAAGCATCGGAAGAAAGCGGCGATCTTTTGCTGGAGAGGGGGCAGACAGAGAAAGGAGAAGGTTATGGAACAGGAAGAACTGAAACGGATCAGTCAGGTGGCGCAGGAAGGTCCCTATATTCCCGAGTGGGATTCTCTGGGACAGTTCCAGGTGCCCAAGTGGTTCCGGGATGCAAAATTCGGGATTTTTATTCATTGGGGGCTTTACAGCATTCCGGCACATGGAAATGAGTGGTATTCCAGAAATATGTACCGAAAGGGCAGCGAAGAGTGGGAGTATCACAGAAAGGTTTACGGGGACCAGACGAAGTTTGGCTACAAAGATTTTATCCCGCTGTTTCGCGCAGAGAAATTTGATCCGGACCAGTGGGCGCAGCTCATAAAGGAGGCGGGGGCCAGATACGCGGTTCCCGTGGCAGAGCATCACGACGGATTTCAGATGTACAAAAGCCGTATCTCCAGGTTCAATGCATATGACATGGGACCCTGCAGGGATATCCTGGGAGAGCTGAAAACAGCGTTTGAGGCAAAGGGACTGCAGTTCGGCACTTCCTCCCATCGGGCAGAACACTGGTTTTTTATGTCCCATGGAAAAGGATTTGACAGTGATGTTCGGGAGCCGATGAAGCGGGGCGATTTTTACTGGCCTGCCATGCCGGAACCGGAGCATTTTGATCTGTACAGCACCCCGGCTCCTTCTGAGGAATACCTGGAGGACTGGCTGCTGCGCACGGTGGAGCTCATCGACTGCTATATGCCTAAGATCCTGTACTTTGATTGGTGGATCCAGCATCAGGCGTTTAAGCCTTATCTGAAGCTGCTGACCGCCTATTACTATAACCGGGCAGAGAAACTGGGAAAACCGGCGGCAGTCTGCTACAAACACGACGCGCTGATGTTCGGCAGCGGCATTGTGGATATGGAGCGGGGAAAGTTCGCGGAGGTACAGCCTTTTTACTGGCAGACCGACACGGCAGCGGCACGCAATTCCTGGTGCTACATAGACAGCCTGGACTATAAAAGCGGAAGGGAGATCATCCTGAATCTCATCGATGTGGTCAGCAAAAACGGAAACCTGCTTTTGAACATAGGTCCCAAAGGGGACGGCAGCATTGCCCCGGGAGACCAGAAGATCCTCCGGGAGGTGGGAGACTGGCTGCATACCAATGGGGAGGCAGTCTATGGAAGCCGTCCGTGGAAGCGGGCAGCAGAGGGTCCCACGATTGAGAAGACAGGTATGTTTACGGACCAGAGCTGTCCGGAGTATACAAAAGAGGATTTCCGCTTTACAGTGAAAGGCGGCAGTCTGTATGTCTTCGCACTGGTTTATCCGGAAGACGGGAAATTGCTGATCCGTTCTCTGGCAGAAGAGGAGGACTTTGACGGCAATCTGTTTAAGGGCATCATACAGGAGATTTCCATCCTGGGCTTTCCGGAAAAGCCCCAGTGGCACAGAGACCGCCAGGGACTGCACATCAGCACCGGGACGGTCCGCACAGATCTTCCGGCAGTCATTAAAATAGAGATACAATAAAGATGAAGGAGGTTTTCTATTATGACACAAAAAGAAAGAATGATGGCAGGGATGCTTTACGATCCCGGAGACAAGGAGATCATGGACGAGCAGTTTCCCTATCTGGACTGCCTGGGGGAATTTAATGCGATTCCCTCCAGCCAGGTAGAGAAACGTCAGGCATGGATGAAAAAAGTATTCGCTGAGTGCGGAAAGGACTGCTATATCCAGTCACCTTTTTATGCCAACTGGAGCGGACATCATCTGCATCTGGGGGACAATGTTTATGCTAATTTTAACCTGACACTGGTGGACGACGGGGATATCTACATCGGCGATAAAGTCATGATCGGTCCCAATGTGACCATTTCCGCTGCCGGACATCCGGTACTTCCTTCACTTCGGGAACGGGGCATTCAGTATAACCTTCCGGTCCATATTGAAAGGAATGTGTGGATCGGCGCCGGAGTTATGATCATGCCGGGCGTAACCATCGGGGAGAACACGGTCATCGGCGCAGGCTCTGTGGTGACAAAGGACATTCCTGCCAATGTGGTGGCAGTGGGAAATCCCTGCCGTGTGTTAAGGGAGATCGGGGAAAGAGACCGGGAATATTACTACCGGGACAGAAAGATTGATATGGAATAAAACAGGCGCCGGCTGCAGACAGGGAACAAACTGAAAAACAGCAGCCGCGCAGGGCCCAGCGGTGATATGTCAAGGAGGAAGGAATATGGAATACAGACGTTTTGGGAATACTGTTTATTTAAGATTGGATCCGGGAGAAGAAATCCTGGAAGAAGTAGAGAAGCTTGCCGAGAAGGAGAAGATCGCGCTGGCACAGATCAGCGGCATCGGAGCCGTCAATGATTTCACAGCAGGCGTATATAACACGGTCAGCAAGGAATATCATTCCATACGTTTTCAGGGGGCTTATGAGATCGTGTCCCTGTCAGGAACCGTGACACAAAAAGACGGGGAAGTTTACCTGCACATTCACATGAGCGCAGGAGATGAAGAAGGAAAAGTCAGCGGAGGACATCTCAACCGGGCAGTGATCAGCGCCACAGGGGAGATCGTACTCCAGATCACAGAGGGGACAGTAGAGAGAAAGTTCAGTGAAGAGATCGGGCTGAATTTGTTTAGGTTCTGATCCAGTTCAATCCGGGAAAGACTGGATGCAAAAGTATAGAATCCGGAAACTATAGTTTCCGGAAAAACAGAGATGCAGGTGTGATTTGGCATGAAATCACACCTGCATCTGTCTGTAGAATGATTCCAAAGACTATTCTTTCAGCTCTTCCAGATTCTTTTTCAGCTCGATCATCTTATCCCGCAGTTCTGCCGCCATCTCAAAGTTTAAGTCTGCAGCCGCAGCCTGCATCTGTTTCTGCACCTGGGCAATGAGTTTTTCCAGTTCCTTCTGGCTCATGGATTCCGGATCTTTCATCATCTTGTCCTCAGTCTCTGCCACAGCCTTGGAGATGCTGATCAGATCCCGGACCGCCTTTTTAATGGTGGTAGGGGTGATGCCGTTTTCTTCATTATATTTCTGCTGCAGATTTCGTCTCCTTAAGGTTTCGTCAATGGCAAGACGCATGGAATCCGTGATGGTATCCGCGTACATGATGACACGCCCTTCCGCATTTCGGGCGGCGCGTCCGATGGTCTGGATCAGGGAAGTTTCTGAACGCAGGAAACCTTCCTTGTCTGCGTCCAGGATCGCCACCAGGGTGATCTCCGGAATATCCAGACCTTCCCGCAGAAGGTTGATCCCGACCAGAACGTCAAACACATTGAGACGCATATCACGGATGATCTGGGTACGCTCCAGGGTGTCGATGTCCGAATGGAGATATTTGACCCGGATGCCCAGATCCTTCATATAGTCTGTAAGATCCTCTGCCATCCGCTTGGTCAGGGTGGTGATCAGGATCTTATTGCCTTTTTCCACTTCTTTGTTGACTTCGCCTACCAGATCGTCAATCTGTCCCTGTATCGGACGGACCTCCACCATCGGGTCTAGAAGTCCGGTGGGGCGGATGATCTGCTCTGCCCGCAGCAGCTCATGTTCCTCCTCATATTCGCCGGGAGTAGCAGATACGAAGAGAATCTGGTCGATCTTGCTTTCAAATTCCTCAAAGTTTAAGGGACGGTTGTCCTTGGCAGAGGGCAGGCGGAAGCCATAATCCACCAGTGTCTGCTTTCTGGACTGGTCTCCTGCGAACATGCCCCGGATCTGCGGGATGGTCTTGTGGGACTCATCAATGATGATAAGAAAATCATCCCCGAAATAGTCGATCAGCGTATAGGGAGGCTGTCCCGGCTTGAGACCGGATAAATGGCGGGAATAATTCTCCACACCGGAGCAAAAGCCGGTTTCTTTCAGCATTTCAATATCGAAGTTGGTCCGCTCTGAGATACGCTGGGCTTCCAGCAGTTTATCCTCGCTTTTAAAATATTCGACCCGTTCTTTCAATTCTTCCTCGATGGCATCGGCTGCCTGGAGGATTTTTTCCATAGGAACCACATAGTGGGACGCAGGGAAGATGGCAATGTGGTTCAGGGAGCTTTTGATCTCTCCGGTCAGAGTGTCGATCTCTGTGATGCGGTCAATCTCGTCTCCGAAAAACTCTACCCGCACAGCAGTCTCAGAGTAATCCGCAGGAAAGATTTCCACCACATCGCCCCTGACACGGAATGTACCCCGGTGAAAGTCCATCTCATTGCGGTCGTACTGGATGTCGATCAGTTCCCGAATTACTTCATCCCGGTCCTTCTCCATGCCGGGACGCAGGGAAATGATCATATTCTGGTAATCGTCGGGACTTCCGATGCCGTAGATGCAGGACACACTGGAGACGATGATCACGTCTTTGCGCTCACTTAAGGAAGAAGTGGCAGAGAGACGCAGCTTGTCGATCTCGTCGTTGACGGCAGAGTCCTTGGCAATGTAGGTGTCGGAAGAAGGGACATAGGCTTCCGGCTGGTAGTAGTCGTAGTAGGAGACAAAGTATTCTACCGCGTTATTAGGGAAGAATTCTTTGAATTCTCCGTAAAGCTGTGCAGCCAGAGTCTTATTGTGCGCGATGATCAGAGTTGGTTTATTCAGCTGCTGGATAACGTTTGCCATAGTAAACGTCTTACCGGAACCGGTGACGCCCAGGAGGGTTTCGCATTGATTGCCCTCTTTGAATCCACGGACAAGTTCGCTGATCGCCTGGGGCTGGTCGCCGGTGGGGTTGTATTCTGATACTAATTCAAAATGATCCATATGATACTCCTGTATTAATTTTGAAATGAATTTTTTATTAATTACACTCTTATCTGTTTTCTAAGAAACTGATAGATATTTATTCAAAATAATTTTATTCATTTATATGTACGAAAATATTATATACTGTAAATGTACTTTTTCCACACAGATAATTGCACTCCAAACAATAGAGATATTGCTCTGTTTGTTGATGTTCACGTATATGAAAAGGTACGAATTCAATAACGTTACTTTTTTCAAGAAGCTTTTTATAATTGTCACAGCACTCATTAAACTTGTTTTTGCGGCACTTAACATAGCTTACCAAAAAAGAAATTGAAACTCCTATTGGATTATAATTATCTAATAATTTTGTTAAATGATTTATGAAGTATTCCTTTTGACTAGAACAAAAACCATTTATATTTAAAGCCTCGAAAATAGCAAAAGGAATCTCTGTTGTTTCCATGATTTCAAAATCTATCTCTCCTATTTGCTTTTTACTCTCTGACTGTCCTCTAAGTGTTTGATCTGAAACATTATAACCTTTGTTTCTTAATAAATCGCGAATATAGGTATTATAATTATTTTCCCCCTCTTTTAAGCTCTCCTTGCTTCCTTGTAATATTCTGCATGCTAGACATATGTCTTTTAAGAGTTCTTCTTTATTCAAACATTTTTTTGTATCTGTGTGAATATAAGTATTAATAATTTGATTTGCCTTATTATTTGCTATTTCTTCATATATTTTATTTAATAATGGTCTCACCTTATAATATCGTTCTTTAGTAGGTCTGGACATTAAATCGATATAATATTCTAAGTCCCATGGTACCAATTCACCTTGCTCAATTTTATCAATACACTCCTCAATAAATGGATCTATAAATTCTATTTCTGTATTATCAAAAACATCGTCCCAAAATAATCCATCAATATCCTCTAATCCATATTTTATTAACAATTCAGGTTCTGTTTTATAATCGCCAGATTTTTTTTCTTCTCCTTTTTTTAATTCATAACCGAATTCTTTGTAAATTTTTTTGACCAATTCTTCGTCTACTGGAGGAAAATAAATATTACAAAGTTCCTCATCTCCACACATTTTAGCATCTTCATATAGACATTGAAAATGTTCAACAATATTAATTAGAACATATCTATATATCAGTTTTAATTCTCTTCTTATATAATCAGCCTGTAAAATATCTATTATATCATCTAAAATTCGCAAACACTTTTCTATACCATTATCTTCAATAAATGTTCTTGGAAAACAAATTTTTAAATACTCATCATCCCACTCATCATCATCCCCCAGGTCTTTATACATTATAACTAAAGATAGAATACGTTGATTTATCCATAACAAGATTTCGCGATTTAAATCCTGAGTTTTAGTATATTGACCTTCACGATCTGTTGAAATCATATTTCAGTTCTCCTTGTTTTTTCTACTATAATTTAACCTTTAAAATATTTTTCTACTTCCCGGTCAAACTCTGAGATATATTCTAGATCCTGCTTTACTCGAAATACTTCATATTCCTTTTCTGCTTTTTTTAAAGCCATCTCATGAGAAATTCTGCCTTTTCCTGATAGTACTTTTCTTCTATTATTCACTAAAAATTGGTTTGTCTGATTAACCCAATCCTGCATACTCATTAGTATTTCATCTTCCGCCATTAATTCAGCATAATCTATGAACATTACTACCAATCGATTAAGACGGGCCAATTCTTTTTCATTTAAATAGTTTTTAGCAATCCCGATATCCCGTTTCAATATTTTACCGTCTGGTGCGTCTTTCCATGTAGTTAATCCCATGGATGGCTTTTCAGAATCAGCACGCTCATATATCAGTTCCGCGGCAGTTTTCCCGGTTATTGCAAAATGCAACTTGTTTTGCACAAACGCATAAAATGCTTTTGTCGTTTCGGAATTCTTATCATAGTCATAGCTGCATTGTTCAAACACATCTGTTATTTTTTGATATGCCCTTCGTTCACTTGCCCTTATTTCTCGAATGCGTTCTAACAATTCATCAAAATAGTCTCTTCCAAAAGGCTTACCGTTTTTCAACATATCATCATTAAGGACAAAGCCTTTTATGATATATTCTTTTAAAGTTTTTGTTGCCCACTGACGAAAACGTGTTGCCTTTTTGGAATTTACTCTATAACCAACTGCAATTACAGCATCCAAATTATAGCATTTTACATTTCGTGATACATTTCTATTTCCCTCTTTTTGAACTACCGAGAAAAACTCGGTAGTTGACTTTTCATCTAATTCTTCTTCACGAAAAATATTCTTTAAATGCAAGGAAATATTATCTGCAGAACAGTCAAATAACTCTGCCATCGCTTTCTGTGTCATCCAAAATGTCTCTTCATGAAAGAAAACACTGACACATACATTCGCTTTATCTGTTTGATACAATACAATTTCCTGTTCTTTGTTCATAGCATCCCCTCTTTCCTTCTCATTATAAATTTTTCAGAAATCTGCTCTTTTTGTTTGCTCTGAATCTGATACTTTCCTAGATGAATTATATCAGATTCCCCAAAGAAAGTACAGAACAAACATTCGATTCCAAGAACTTTCTTCCGCCTTTCTTCGGTATCTCCTCCTTCCATATATTTCGTATCTTTTCAAATAACACAAAAATTTCAAAAAGAATCCAAATAAATCCCTTGACAAATAAATCCCACAGTGCTATCTTAAGAACATAGATGTTAGCACTCCACATCAATGAGTGCTAACAACAAAAAAAGAAAGGAGTCTGAGATGCAGTTGGGAAATGAATTAGATGAGAGAAAACGAACCATTCTGAAAGCCATTATCCAAACGTATCTGGAAACAGGAGAGCCGGTAGGCTCCAGGACCATTTCCAAATATACGGATCTGAATCTCAGTTCCGCAACCATCCGCAATGAGATGTCTGATCTGGAGGAGCTGGGATATATCGTACAGCCGTACACGTCAGCAGGGCGGATTCCTTCCGATGCCGGCTATCGTCTGTATGTAGATGAGCTGATGAAGGAAAAGGAAAAAGAAGTTTCCGAGATCAAGGAATTGATGATCGAGAAAACCGATAAGATGGAAAAAGTATTAAAGCAAGTGGTGAAAATCCTTGCTTCCAATACCAATTACGCTACTATGATCACAGGTCCCACCTATCACAGAAACAAACTGAAATTCATACAGCTTTCCAGGGTAGGTGAGATGCAGCTGCTGGCAGTGGTAGTGGCAGAGGGCAATCTGGTGAAAAACCACATCATTGACCTGCAGGAGCCTATGGATGAGGAAACGGTCCTGAAGCTGAATCTGCTGCTGAACACCCAGCTGAACGGACTTTCCATCGAAGAGATCAACTTGGCGATGATCTCCAGGATCAAGGAACAGGCAGGAATCCACAGCGCAGTAGTGGGAAGTGTGATCGATGCGGTTGCCAAGGCGATTTCCACTACAGATGAGGAGATGGAGATCTATACCAGCGGCGCCACCAACATTTTCAAATATCCGGAGCTTGCCGATAAGTCCAAAGCCAGCGAACTGATCTCAGCTTTTGAGGAAAAGCAGGAGCTTGCAGAGTTTGTGAAGGAAACCATGGAAATTGCGGACAATGGAGAAAAGAGCACCGGCATCCAGGTATACATCGGAAATGAAAGCCCGGTCAAGACCATGCAGGACTGCAGTGTCGTCACTGCCACCTACGATCTGGGAGGCGGCATGCAGGGTACCATCGGTATCATAGGACCCAAGCGCATGGATTACGAGAATGTAGTAGATAATCTGAAAACGCTGAAGAATCAGCTGGATCACATATTTAAGAAAACATAGAAAGGCGGTAGAAGACCGGTGTCAGAGGAAAAGAAAGACTACAACACAATAGAAGAAGAAACTGTTTCCGGACAGGAGACCGAAGAAATCCTGAAAGAAGACGATGAGAACCTGACAGAAAAAGCTGCATGTGAAGAGTGCCAGCCGGAAGAAGCCACAGACGAGGCAGAGGACGGCGCAGAAGAAAAGGGATCAGAGAAAAAAGGATTTTTCGGAAAAAAGAAAAAAGACAAAAAAGATGAAAAAATAGAAGAGCTCACCGATATGGTAAAACGCCAGATGGCAGAGTTCGACAACTTCAGAAAACGTACAGAGAAGGAAAAAGCTTCCATGTACGAGATCGGGGCGCGGGACATTGTAGAAAAGATCCTTCCCATTGTAGACAGCTTTGAAAGAGGTCTTGCAGCAGTGCCGGAAGATGAAAAAGACAGCCCCTTTGCCGATGGAATGGAAAAGATCTACCGGCAGCTGATGACGGCTTTCGAGCAGATGGGAGTAAAAGCCATCGAGGCAGTAGGTCAGGAATTCAATCCTGATTTCCACAATGCGGTTATGCATGTGGAGGATGAGGAAGCCGGAGAAAATATAGTAGTAGAAGAATTCCAGAAGGGCTATACTTACAAGGATCATGTGATCCGCCACAGTATGGTGAAGGTAGCCAATTAGTTCTGCGATATTAGTCTGAAGGGAAAATCCCGGAGGACTTTATCTTATAAATCAGAAAAACCAGTAAATAAATAATAGAAGACAAAATCTTAGGAGGAATTTATCATGGGTAAGATCATAGGTATTGACTTAGGTACAACAAACAGCTGTGTAGCCGTTATGGAAGGCGGACAGCCGGTCGTTATTTCAAACGCAGAAGGCGCAAGGACTACACCGTCTGTTGTAGCTTTTACAAAAGCAGGAGAAAGACTGGTAGGAGAGCCTGCGAAACGTCAGGCAGTTACCAATTCTGACAAGACCATCTCTTCCATTAAGAGACATATGGGTACCGATTACAGAGTAACTATTGATGACAAGAAATATTCTCCTCAGGAAATTTCCGCAATGATCCTTCAGAAGTTAAAAGGAGACGCAGAAAACTATCTGGGAGAAAAAGTAACTGAAGCCGTTATCACCGTACCTGCTTATTTCAATGACGCACAGCGCCAGGCTACCAAAGACGCAGGAAAGATCGCAGGTCTTGACGTAAAACGTATTATCAACGAGCCTACAGCAGCAGCTCTGGCTTACGGACTGGACAATGAGAAAGAACAGAAGATCATGGTATACGACTTAGGCGGCGGTACTTTCGATGTATCCATCATCGAGATCGGCGACGGCGTTATCGAAGTATTATCCACAGCAGGCGACAACCGTCTGGGCGGCGATGACTTCGACCAGAAAGTTGCAGATTACATGATCTCTGAATTCAAGAAAGCAGAAGGCGTAGACTTATCTCAGGATAAGATGGCTATGCAGCGTATCAAAGAAGCAGCAGAAAAAGCAAAGAAAGAACTTTCTTCCGCTACCACAACTAACATCAACCTGCCGTTCATCAGCATGAACGCCAACGGACCTCTGCACTTTGATATGAACCTGACAAGAGCAAAATTCGATGAACTGACACACGATCTGGTAGAAAGAACAGCAGAACCAGTAAAACGCGCATTATCCGATGCCGGATTAGCTGCTTCTGAACTGGGTCAGGTACTGTTAGTAGGCGGTTCCACCCGTGTGCCTGCAGTACAGGATAAAGTAAAACAGCTGACAGGCAAAGAGCCCAGCAAGACCTTAAACCCGGATGAATGCGTTGCTCTGGGTGCAGCAGTACAGGGCGGCAAGCTTGCCGGAGACGCAGGCGCAGGCGATATCCTTCTTCTGGACGTTACTCCGCTGTCTCTGTCCATCGAGACTATGGGCGGCATTGCAACCAGACTGATCGAGAGAAATACAACCATTCCTACCAAGAAGAGCCAGATCTTCTCTACAGCAGCAGACAACCAGACAGCAGTAGATATCAACGTAGTACAGGGTGAGAGACAGTTCGCCAGAGATAATAAATCTCTCGGACAGTTCCGTCTGGACGGAATCCCGCCAGCAAGAAGAGGCGTTCCGCAGATCGAAGTTACCTTCGATATCGATGCCAACGGCATTGTAAACGTATCTGCGAAAGACCTGGGAACAGGAAAAGAACAGCACATCACCATCACAGCAGGCTCCAATATGTCTGACGATGAGATCAACAAAGCAGTAAAAGAAGCGGCAGAATACGAAGCACAGGATAAGAAACGCAAAGAAGCAGTCGATACAAAGAACGATGCAGACGCTATGGTATTCCAGACAGAAAAAGCCATGGAAGAAGCAGGAGACAAGATCGACGCAAACGATAAGACAGCAGTTGAGGCTGACTTAAACGCACTGAAAGATATTCTTGCAAAATGTGCAAACACTGATGAGATCACAGACGCACAGGTTGCTGAGATTAAAGCAGGAAAAGAAAAATTAATGCAGAGTGCACAGAAGCTTTTTGCTAAGATGTACGAACAGGCTCAGGCACAGGGCGGCGCACAGGCTGGTCCGAATCCGGGAGCAGGCGCGTCAAACGGCGGAAACGAAGCTTACGGCAACGATGTAGTTGACGGAGATTACAGAGAGGTATAATTTCGGAAAGCATACAATACAGGACATGGGATGCCGGACAGGTGTCCCATGTCTGTGTTGCTGTGCATCCGCAGAGGCTGGAAAAGACAGTCTCTGCAGGCACGCCGATAATTAGAAAGGGATAAGACCAATGGCAGAGAAAAGAGATTATTATGAGGTCCTTGGGGTTGACAGGGGAGCGGATGACAGCGCCATCAAAAGCGCATACCGTAAGCTGGCAAAAAAATATCACCCGGACGTAAATCCGGGAGACAAGGAAGCTGAGAAAAAATTCAAAGAGGCGACAGAAGCCTACAGCGTATTAAGTGATCCCCAAAAGAGACAGCAGTACGACCAGTTCGGCCATGCGGCCTTTGAACAGGGCGGCGGCGGTGCCGGAGGCTATGGCGGCTTCGGTGGTTTTGGCGGCTTCGGCGGCGCGGATATGGGCGATATCTTCGGCGATATTTTCGGCGATCTGTTCGGCGGAGGAGGCACCAGGAGAAGGGCGAGCAACAGTCCCATGAAAGGGGCAAATGTCCATGCGTCTGTGCGCATCACCTTTGAAGAGGCAGTCTTCGGCTGTGAGAAAGAGCTGGAGCTGACGCTGAAGGATACCTGTGAGAAGTGCCACGGAACAGGAGCAAAGCCAGGTACTTCACCGGAAACTTGTCCGAAATGCCACGGCTCAGGTCAGGTCGTCTATACTCAGCAGTCCATGTTCGGAACCATTCAGAATGTCCAGACCTGTCCGGACTGCCAGGGAACCGGAAAGATCATCAAAGAGAAATGCCCGGACTGCCGGGGAACCGGATTCATTGCCAACCGCAAGAAGATCCAGGTATCCATTCCGGCAGGAATCGACAACGGACAGAGCATCCGCATCCGGGAAAAGGGAGAGCCGGGCACCAATGGAGGTCCCAGAGGCGATCTGATGGTGGAAGTGATCGTAGCCCGCCATCCGATCTTCCAAAGACAGGATATGAATATCTTCTCCACAGCGCCCATTACTTATGCACAGGCTGCCCTGGGCGGAGAAGTGCGCATCAGCACAGTGGACGGAGATGTGATGTATGATGTGAAACCGGGTACCCAGACAGATACCAAAGTGCGTCTGAAGGGCAAAGGTGTACCTTCCCTGAGAAATAAGAGCATCCGGGGAGATCACTATGTCACACTGGTTGTACAGGTTCCCACCAAGCTGAACGAAGAGGCGAAGGAGGCGCTGCGCAGATTCGATGAGGCGTGCGGCAACGCTCCATCCGGCAGTCATCCGTCCGGCACAGAAAAGAAGAAAAAATTCGGTGAAAAATTAAAAGATATTTTTGAAGGTTAAGAATCTTTCAGGAAACGGTATGCTGTTTCGGCACATTTAAGGGCGGAGGGCATGCCGTTTTTCCGTTTTCCTGTATTGCAATTCTTTTTTCTTTCCCCTATAATAAATATCATGTGTGTATTTTACGTTTACCGGGAGAGGAAAAGCAATGGGCGGTCTGATTGTACTAAAGCAGATGATTATGATCTTTATCCTGATTCTGACAGGATTTGTCATGTACCAAAAGAAACTGATCTCCGGATATGCGGCAAAGGATCTGTCTGCGCTGGTGGTTAACATCTGTTCCCCAGGACTGATCATTGTCAGCATGTTCAACGATCTGTCGGCTGTATCCCGCGCCAGTGTAGAACTGGTGGGGATCATCGCGGTTGTGTTCTTTTTCCTGCTGATCGCCATGGGGTATCTTCTGGTAAAACTGCTGCGGATCCCGCCCCAGGATAAAGATTCCTATGTATTGATGACCGTATTCGGAAACCTGGGCTTTATCGGGATCCCGGTGGCTACTGCCATCATCGGACCGGAATCTGTGGTCTATGTGATTGTATTTAACTTTTTCTTTAATGTATTTATTTTTACCTTCGGAGTTATGGTACTCAAAGGAGGCGGGCAGGGGAGCAGGACCACCTGGAAGGATATTTTAAGCCCTGGTCTCATTGCCTGCGTGATCGCTTTTCTGATCTACTGGTTTGACCTGCATCCGCCCAAAAGCGTGGAAACCCTTGCCGGATATTATGGAAATGCCTGTACCCTGCTTTCCATGATCGTGATCGGGATCTCACTGGCAGACATGAAAGTGAAAAAGGTGCTGGGAAACAGAAAGCTGCTGCTGTTTGTGGCAGTCCGCTTCGTACTCTTTCCCATTGTGCTGGCGCTGGTGTTAAAGCCGCTGCTGCCGGACTTTATCATGCGGGCGACCATCGTGCTCATGGCAGCGCTTCCGGTAGGGAATTTCCCGGCAATGCTTTCTGAGCAGTACGGCAGGGATTCCAGGACCATTGCAGAAGGCATTATTGTAACTACCCTGCTTTCCGTGGCGACCATTACCCTTACGTTTTTCTTTGTATGACAGGGGGGCAGGTGGCTGTCTGCGAAGGCACATGGAAACAGGAGACAGCGGTTTATGAGCAGAAAGGTTAAGAGACCGCGGCAAAAAGAGAAACAGGAGTTTATGTATTATGAAATGGAAAAAATTCAGGATAAAGACAACAACAGAGGCAGAAGACATCATTATCAGTACGCTGTATGATATCGGATTGGAAGGGGCGCAGATCGAGGACAATGTACCTCTGACCGCCATGGAAAAGGAGCAGATGTTTGTAGACATCCTGCCTCAGATGCAGGAGGATGACGGAACTGCTTATTTAAGCTTTTTCGTGGAAGAGACCGAAGACGGAGCTTTGCTGAAGGACGGAGAAAAAACCGATGAGGAAGCCATTCTTTCCCAGGTAAAGGCAGAGCTTGACAGTCTGCGGGATTTCCTGGAGATCGGAGAAGGCAGCATCACGGTAGACGAGACCGAGGATATTGACTGGATCAACAACTGGAAGCAGTATTTTAAGCAGTTCTATGTAGATGATATCCTGATCATCCCTTCCTGGGAGGAAGTAAAGGAAGAGGATCAGGGCAGGATGATCATCCACATCGATCCGGGCACGGCTTTCGGCACCGGTATGCATGAGACTACCCAGCTGTGCATCCGCCAGCTGAAAAAATATGTGAAGGAAGATACAGAACTTCTGGATGTGGGCACAGGAAGCGGGATCCTCTCCATTGTAGCCTTAAAGCTGGGCGCAAAGCACGCGGTAGGCACGGACCTGGATCGCTGTGCGGTTCCGGCAGTGGAAGAGAATAAAGAAGCCAATCAGATTCCCACAGAAAAGTTTGATATGATGATCGGAAATATCATAGATGATCCGGCGATCCAGGATGCGGTGGGATATGAGAAGTACGACCTGGTAGTGGCAAACATCCTTGCCGATGTGCTGGTTCCCCTGACTCCGGTCATTCTGAACCAGATGAAAAAAGGCGGTATTTATATTACATCCGGAATCATTGAGGACAAAGAGGAAACTGTAGTGAACGCAGTCAAGGAAGCAGGGCTTGAAGTGCTGGAGGTAACCCATCAGGGAGAATGGGTTTCTGTGACTGCCAGAAAGAACTGAGGAACTGCCATGTATCGTTTTTTTGTAGAGCCTTCCCAGATTGGGGAGAAGGAAATCCGGATCTGCGGCAGTGATGTGAACCACATCAAAAATGTGCTGCGCATGAAACAGGGAGAGGAAATCCTCATCAGCAGCGGTGAAAATCTGGAGTATACCTGTTATATCCAGGAAATGCAGGAAGAGGAGGTCACTGCCCACATTATGTACGTGCAGGAGGCTGGCTATGAGCTGCCCTCCAGGATCTTCCTTTTCCAGGGACTTCCCAAAGGCGATAAAATGGAGCTGATCATCCAGAAAGCAGTGGAGCTGGGCATCCACCAGATCGTCCCGGTGGCATCCAGACGCTCCGTGGTAAAGCTGGACAAGAAAAAAGAAGAAAAGAAAATCGTCCGCTGGCAGGCGATCGCCGAAAGCGCGGCAAAGCAGTCCAAGCGAATGTATGTACCCCAGGTCGCCGGCGTCATGAGCTTTGGGGAGGCGGTCCAATACGCCGGGAAACTGGATGTGGTCCTGATGCCCTACGAGCTGGCGAAAGGAATGAAAGAGACAAAAGAGATCATCAGAGGAATCCAGAAGGGACAGTCTGTAGGAATCTTCATCGGACCGGAAGGCGGTTTTGAAGAGGAAGAAGTCCGCCAGGCAGTGTCTTTGGCAGGGGCTCGCCCCATCACCCTGGGAAAGCGGATCCTGCGCACAGAGACGGCAGGGCTTACGGTACTGTCCATCCTGATGTTTGAACTGGAGGAATAAAGAAAATGGAAGCATATCTGGATAATTCTGCCACCACCCGGTGCTATGAGGAGGTCCGGGACCTTGTGGTAAAGACCATGATGGAGGATTACGGAAATCCTTCTGCCATGCATTTAAAAGGCGTGGAGGCAGAAAAGTATGTCAAAGAGGCGGCAAAGAAGATCGCCGCTACCCTGAAGGTACAGGAAAAGGAGATTTACTTTACTTCCGGAGGAACGGAAGGAGACAACTGGGCGCTGCTGGGAACCGCTATGGCAAAGCAAAGACAGGGAAAACATATCATCACCACAGTCTTTGAACATTCAGCAGTTTCCGCGCCCCTTGCCTGGCTGGAAGAGCAGGGCTATGAGATCACCAGGATCCCGGTGGATGAGGAGGGAAACCTTTCTCTGGAACAGTTAAGAGCCGCTGTGCGAAAGGATACCATTTTAGTATCCACCATGTATGTGAACAATGAAATGGGAGCAGTCGTTCCGGTGGAAGAGATCGGAAAGATTGTCAAAGAGAAAAATCCCGCAGCCCTTTATCATGTAGATGCTATCCAGGCATATGGCAAATACAGGATCTATCCTAAGAGAATGGGCATTGACCTGCTGGCAGTCAGCGGTCATAAGATCCACGGACCCAAAGGCGTCGGATTTTTATACATCAGTGAAAAAGCCAAGATCCGTCCCCTGATTCTGGGAGGAGGACAGCAGGGCGGCATGCGTTCCGGCACAGACAACGTACCGGGGATCGCAGGACTGGGCGCTGCGGCAGAGAGGATTTACAGAGATCTGGAAGCCAATACGGAGCAGATGCGTAAGCTGAAGCTGTATTTTGCCCAGGAATTAGGAAAGATAGAAAATGTAAAGATCAACGGACCCAAACCGGAACAGGGAGCGCCGCACATATTAAATGTAAGCTTTCTGGGTGTACGCAGCGAAGTGCTCCTGCACACCTTGGAAGAAATGGGAATCTACGTATCTGCAGGAAGCGCCTGCTCCAGCCATAAGCGGACCGGCAGCTCTACCATGGCAGCCCTGGGACTTTCCCCGGAACAAAAGGAATCGGCAGTGCGGTTCAGCTTCAGTGAATTTACTTCCAAAGAGGAGCTGGACTATACCCTGGACGCACTGAAAAAGGTACTGCCCATGCTCCGCAGATATGCGCGGAAATAGAGGAAGAGAAAGGAAAACCTATGTATAAAGCAT
Organism: Candidatus Blautia merdavium; assembly: GCA_019119975.1. Taxonomy (GTDB): domain Bacteria; phylum Bacillota; class Clostridia; order Lachnospirales; family Lachnospiraceae; genus Blautia; species Blautia merdavium. Next base: position 30,529 of record DWVZ01000052.1, read on the forward strand.
TTTTGATCAAATACGCGGAGATTGCCATTAAAGGCAAGAACCGCTACATCTTTGAAGACGCCCTGGTAGACCAGATCAAATACCAGCTGCGGGACGTAGAAGGTACTTTTAAGATCGTAAAAGAGATGGGGCGGATTTTTGTCTATGCCCAGAGCGAATTTGACTATGAAGAGACCATAGAAGCACTGAAAAGAGTCTTTGGCATCTATGGCATCTGTCCTGCCATTGTCCTGGAGGATGAAGGCTTTGAAGCTCTGTCAAAGGAAGTGGCAGAGTATGTGAAGAAAGTTTACGGAGACCGGAAGCTGACCTTCAAGGTCAATACCAGAAGAAATAAGAAGAGTTATCCCATGCAGTCCATGGAAGTCAGCAGCGCCTTAGGCGGCGTGATCCTGGATGCCTGCCCCAATATGAAGGTGGATGTACACCATCCGGATGTGTTTGTCAATGTGGAGATCCGCAATAAGATCTATCTCTATTCGGAAAACATCCCCGGACCGGGAGGTATGCCCCTGGGAACCAACGGAAGCGCTATGCTGCTGCTTTCCGGCGGCATTGACAGCCCGGTTGCAGGCTATATGATCGCCAAAAGAGGCGTGAAGATCGACGCAGTATATTTCCATGCGCCGCCCTATACCAGCGAAAGAGCAAAGCAGAAGGTGGTGGACCTTGCCAGGCTGGTTGCCCGCTACAGCGGTCCTATCCGCCTGCATGTGGTAAACTTTACGGATATCCAGCTTTACATTTACGATAAATGTCCTCATGAGGAGCTGACCATTATCATGCGGCGTTATATGATGAAGATCGCGGAGCAGTTTGCAAAAGCAGACGGCTGCATGGCTCTGGTCACAGGAGAGAGCATCGGACAGGTGGCAAGCCAGACCATCCACAGCCTGGCAGCTACCAATGAAGTCTGCACCATGCCGGTGTTCCGTCCGGTCATTGGGTTTGATAAGCAGGAGATCGTAGACGTGGCGAATAAGATCAATACTTATGAAACTTCCATTCTGCCTTATGAGGACTGCTGCACCATCTTTGTGGCAAAGCATCCGGTGACCAAGCCCAATATTGAGATTATCCGGCGTTCAGAGCAAAAGCTGCAGGAGAAGATCGAAGATATGGTAAAAGAAGCGGTTGACACAGCGGAAACGATTTTATGCCAGTAAAAAACAGGGGACGGCAGACAGGCTGTCCCCTGCAGAAAAAAAGAACCGCCGCTCGCTGCGGCAGTCCTCTTGAGGTATAAGATACACGATTATGCTAAGTATGGTTTTAATACTTCCAGAATTTCGTCTAAAGCTGCGTCTGTTGCATGAATGTTTAAGTCGATCGGTTTAGATAAATCTAAGGAAAAGATACCCATAATGGATTTAGCGTCGATGACGTATCTTCCTGATACCAGGTCAAAATCATAATCAAACTTTGTGATCTCATTTACAAAAGATTTAACTTTGTCAATGGAATTCAGTGAAATTTTTACTGTTTTCATTGGAAAAATCCTCCCTTACTTGTTTTAAGTTATTTGCTTTCTACAAGGATAATGTTACCTTTATTGGCACAAAAAGTCAATATGAAAAAGGGAAAAATAAAATACAAAGAAACACAGGACTATTCGTCAAAACGCTTAACATAAAAAATAAAAGGAAGAAAAATATATGAAAAAAAGAGTAGCATTGCATAATTTGGGCTGCAAAGTAAATGCTTATGAACTGGAAGCCATGCAGGAAATGCTGGCAGGAGCAGGCTATGAGATCGTGCCTTTCGCGCCCGGCGCAGACGTCTATATCATCAATACCTGTACGGTGACGAACATTGCGGACCGCAAATCCAGACAGATGCTCCATAAGGCGAGAAAGATGAATCCGGATGCAGTGGTCATTGCCGCAGGCTGCTATGTACAGGCACAAAAAGACATGGGAAACGTAGATGACGCCATTGATATCGTACTGGGAAATAACAGGAAGCAAGATCTGCTGTTCATCCTGGAGAACTACAGAAAAGACCAGGGACAGGCAAAGGATGTGCTGGATCTGGATGCGCCGGTGGAGTATGAAAGCCTGAAGCTGTCCTCCACAGGAGAGCATACACGGGCATATCTGAAAGTACAGGACGGCTGCAACCAGTTCTGCAGTTACTGCATTATTCCCTATGTCAGAGGCAGGGTGCGCAGCAGGAAAAAAGAAGAAATCCTGGAAGAGGTAGTGAGGCTTACTGATAATGGCTACCAGGAATTCGTCCTCACAGGCATCCATTTAAGCTCCTACGGCATAGACTGCGGAGAGTCGCTGCTCTCCCTGATCCAGGCAGTCCATCAGATAGAAGGAGTCAGGAGGATCCGTCTGGGCTCCCTGGAACCCCGCATCATCACAGAAGAATTTGCAGAAGCCCTCAGCAGGATGCCGAAGATCTGCCCCCACTTTCATCTTTCCCTGCAGAGCGGCTGCGATGAAACCTTAAAGAGAATGAACCGCAGATACACAGCCGGGGAATATCTGGAGGGCTGCAGGATCCTGCGCCGTTATTTCCAGGATCCTGCCCTGACCACAGACGTGATCGTGGGATTTCCCCAGGAGACAGAGGAAGAGTTCGAGGCATCCAGAAAGATGATCGAGACCGCGGATTTCTATGAAACCCATATTTTCAAATATTCCAGAAGAAAAGGTACCAGAGCGGACCGCATGGAAGGGCAGGTACCGGAGCAGGTGAAGGCAGAAAGAAGCCGCGTGCTCATAGCAATGGGAAAGGAACACAAACAGCGGTATATGGAAAAATTTCTGGGGCAGGAGGTGGAGATCCTCTTTGAGGAGACTGCCGAAATCGGCGGGGAAACCTGGTGGATCGGACATACCAGAGAGTATTTAAAGGCTGCTGCAAAGTCGGAAAAAAATCTGGAAAATCAGATAAAAAGGGGAATTGTAGGAGGTTTTGCCGAAGAGGGCGTTTTTATTTGCGCAATATAACGGTTGAATTTCCAAACGAGATATATTAGAATAGTATCATAGTTGCAGAGGTATACTCATTTAGAAAATCCCCGGCAGACGCCGGTGCAGCACAAAGAACAAAAAGAAAGAATTTATAGATAAGGGCGTGAAACAGCATGGCAAATTTAGAAAATACACAGTATTTTAAAGTAAAAACAGACCCGGAAGTACGTGTAAAGGAAGTCCTGGATCTGGTGTATAACGCAATGACAGAAAAGGGTTACAACCCGGTGAATCAGATCGTAGGATATATCATGTCAGGAGATCCTACGTACATTACCAGCCATAAAGGTGCCAGAAGCACGATTATGAAAGTAGAGAGAGATGAGCTGGTGGAGGAACTCCTGAAAGAGTATATTAAGCACAAATCCTGGAAACGTGACTGAGCCTATGAGGATCATGGGGCTTGATTATGGTTCTAAGACCATAGGGGTTGCTGTCAGCGATCCTCTGGGCATTACTGCCCAGGGGGTTGAGATCATCCGCAGAGAGGAAGAGAATAAACTGCGGAAATCGCTTCGCAGGGTGGAGGAACTGGTAAAGGAATACGAAGTAGAGGAAATAGTGCTGGGATTTCCTAAGAATATGAACAATACGGTCGGAGAGCGGGCTGAGAAATCTCTGCAGCTGAAAGAGATGCTGGAACGCAGGCTGGGGCTGCCCGTTGTGATGTGGGATGAAAGGCTGACCACTGTGGAGGCAAACCGTACACTGATGGAATCCGGTGTACGCAGAGAAAACAGAAGTAAATATGTGGATATGATAGCCGCTGTATTTATCCTGCAGGGCTATTTAGATGCAAAAGCAAACCCGGGCACAGTTTGAATTCTGCCTGAACCGGACGGCAGTTCGGGAGAACGCAGGCGTGTGTCCGGGTTCTGTGTATGCCTGAAAAAATGAAGAAGAAAGGACGAAACTATGGAAACAGTAATTTTTGACGGAGAAGACGGAACAGAATTAGAATTCGGGATTCTGGAACAGACAAGAGTAGGAGGCGTCAACTACCTTCTGGTGATCGACCCGGAAGAAAATGACGAAGAGAACGGAAGCGCGGCATATATTTTAAAAGACATTTCTGAGGACGGCGACGAAGAGGGCTGCTATGTATTCGTGGAAGACGACACAGAATACGACGCGGTTTACAAGGTCTTCGCTGCCATGCTGGACGATATTGATTTTGAATAGGAACGTGTATGGATAATTGGAGGAAGAAAATTGAAAAAAAATAATAGCGGAAAATTGAAGATCATTCCATTGGGCGGACTGGAACAGATTGGAATGAATATTACAGCTTTTGAGTATGAGGACAGTATTGTCGTAGTGGATTGCGGACTTTCTTTCCCGGAGGACGATATGCTGGGAATTGATCTGGTAATCCCGGATATCACTTATTTAAAGGACAATATTGACAAAGTCAAAGGCTTTGTGATCACCCACGGACATGAAGACCACATCGGCGCGCTGCCGTATGTGTTAAAAGAGATCAATGTGCCCGTCTATGCCACCAAGCTGACGGTAGGGCTCATTGACAATAAATTAAAAGAGCATAATCTGTTAAGAAACACGAAGAGAAAAGTCATCAAACACGGACAGTCCATTAACCTGGGCTGCTTTCGGATCGAATTTATCAAGACCAACCACAGCATCCAGGATGCATCTGCCCTGGCGATCTATTCTCCGGCAGGAACCGTGATCCACACAGGAGACTTTAAAGTGGATTACACACCGGTATTCGGCGATGCCATTGATCTGCAGCGGTTTGCGGAGATCGGCAGGAAGGGCGTGCTGGCACTGATGTGCGACAGTACCAACGCGGAAAGAAAAGGCTTTACCATGTCGGAACGGACCGTGGGAAAAACCTTTGACAATATATTTTCAGAACACAGAAACACCAGGATCATCATCGCGACCTTTGCCTCCAATGTGGACCGTGTACAGCAGATCATCAACTCTGCTTACAAATACGGCAGAAAAGTGGCAGTGGAAGGCAGGAGTATGGTCAATGTTATTGGGACGGCGGCAGAGCTTGGTTATCTGCAGATCCCGGATAAGACGCTGATAGAGATCGACCAGATCCGGAATTACCCGGATGACAAGGTGGTGCTGATCACCACAGGAAGCCAGGGAGAATCCATGGCAGCCCTGTCCCGTATGGCAGCAAACATCCACAAAAAAGTCACCATCAAGCCAAACGATACCATTATTTTCAGCTCCAATCCCATTCCGGGAAATGAAAAGGCAGTCTCTAAGGTCATCAACGAGCTGAGCCGCAAGGGCGCCGACGTGATCTTCCAGGATGCCCATGTGTCCGGACATGCCTGCCAGGAAGAGATCAAACTGATCTACTCTCTGGTAAAACCCAAATACGCTATCCCGGTCCATGGGGAATACAGGCATCTGAAAGCCCAGGCGGGAGTTGCCAGAGAACTGGGCATACCCAAGGAGAATATCTTTATCCTTTCTTCCGGGGACGTGCTGGAACTGAACTGGGAAGAGCCTGCGAGAGTAACGGAAAAGGTACGTACCGGAGCGATTCTGGTAGACGGTCTGGGTGTAGGCGACGTAGGAAACATTGTACTGAGAGACCGCCAGCATCTGGCAGAGGACGGCATCATGATCGTAGTCCTGACGCTGGAAAGACACAGCAGCAGGCTTCTTGCAGGACCGGATATCGTATCCAGGGGATTCGTCTATGTGAGAGAATCGGAGGATCTGATGGACGAAGCAAGGATCATTGTGGAGGATGCCATTGATGTGTGCCTGGACAAGCACATTACTGACTGGGGCAAGATAAAGAATGTAATCAAGGATTCTTTAGGAGAATTCTTATGGAAACGGACGAAGAGAAGCCCGATGATCCTTCCGATCATTATGGAGGCATAAAACATGAGTTTTATTGACACTTGTACGCAGATGCTGATTTCAGCTGTCAAAAACGGCAGCGTATACAAACAGTATTGTGAAGCACTGGAAGTTGTAAACCAGAATCCGGAACTGAAAAAGCAGATCGACGAGCTGCGTGTACTGAACTACCGGATCCAGACAGAATCCGAGGAGATCAATCTATACGAAGCTATTGACCATGTAGATGAACGCATGGAAGAGCTGTGCCGGATCCCGGAAGTCAACCGCTTTATGGAGACCGAGCTGGCGCTGTGCAAACAGCTGCAGGGCATCAGCACAGCCATCCATCAGGGCATTAATCTGGACGTACCGGAGCTGTCATAAGGAGAACACCATGGGAAAAGAAGTCAGAAAACAGGAGAAAAAGTTTATTGTGGCAGAGGGATTCCTGCGGACACTGATTTATATTGGTGTGTTTCTCGCTGTGCTCTATATCAGCAGAGCGTCTTATCATTTCGGATATGCGATCTTTAATCAGGAGCCTATGGACCAGGGCGATGATGTCAGAGACATTACTGTAGTCGTGGATGCGGGAGATTCGGTGTATGACATAGGAAGGATCCTGGAAAAGAAGGGGCTCATCGAGGACGCCAAGATCTTTGTGGTGCAGGAGCTTTTGTCAAATTACAGAGGAAAGCTGCAGGCAGGGACTTATATCCTGGATACCGGCATGACGCCGGATGAGATGATGGAGATTCTGGCAAAGGTGAACCTGGAGGGACAGCCGGATACCGGGGCTTCGGAAGGCAGCTCAGAACCGGACGCGAGCGCTGAGACAGGGGAAGGTGCGGCACAGTGATTGTAGATGAACGGATGGTCACGTATATCAATTCCCTGGACCGGGGAAACACAGAATTTTTAAATCAGCTGGAGCAGGAAGCCCTGGAGAACAGGGTGCCCATCATACGAAGGGAAATGCAGAGCTTTCTCAAAGTCCTGCTTGCGATCAAGCATCCCAAAAGGATCTTAGAGGTAGGTACGGCAGTGGGATTTTCCGCGCTGCTGATGAGTACCTACGGGGATGAAGACTGCCGGATCGTCACCATAGAAAATTATGAAAAGAGGATCCCCATTGCCAGAGAGAATTTCAAAAAGGCAGGGAAAGAGCACCAGATCACCCTTCTTCCCGGAGATGCCGGGGAGATCCTAAAAACCTTAAAGGAGCCCTTTGACCTTATTTTCATGGATGCGGCAAAGGGACAGTATATCCACTTTCTGCCGGAGATTCTGCGGCTTTTAAATCCGGGAGGCATCCTGCTGTCAGACAATGTGCTGCAGGACGGAGACTTGGTGGAATCCCATTTTGCGGTAGAGAGAAGGAACCGCACCATTTACAAGCGCATGAGAGAGTATCTCTATGTGCTGAAGCATCATGAACTGCTGGAAACCTCAATCCTCCCTTTAGGAGACGGGGTGACCTTAAGCATTAAGAAACAGGAGAACAGTTATGGTCCGTAAACCAGAATTATTGATTCCGGCAAGCAGCCTGGAAGTTTTAAAAACCGCTGTCATATTCGGCGCGGATGCGGTTTATATCGGCGGCGAAGCGTTCGGGCTGAGGGCAAAGGCAAAGAATTTTTCCATGGAGGACATGGAGAAGGGAATTGAGTTTGCTCATCAGCGGGGCGTAAAGGTCTATGTGACTGCCAATATCCTGGCGCACAACCGGGATTTGGAGGGTGTCAGGGAATATTTCAAAGAATTAAAGAAGATTGGTCCGGATGCACTGATCATTTCCGATCCGGGCGTTTTTATGATCGCAAAGGAGATTTGCCCGGAAATCGAGCTCCATGTGAGCACCCAGGCGAACAATACCAATTACGGTACCTATTTGTTCTGGTGGAATCTGGGAGCCAAAAGGGTAGTCAGCGCCAGAGAGCTTTCTTTAGAGGAGATCCGGGAGATCCGTGCCCACATTCCAGAGGAGATGGAGATCGAAACCTTTGTGCACGGAGCCATGTGCATTTCCTATTCCGGCAGATGCCTGCTTTCCAATTATTTTACAGGGAGAGACGCCAACCAGGGCGCCTGTACCCATCCCTGCCGCTGGAAATATGCCATTGTGGAAGAGTCAAGACCCGGGGAATATATGCCTGTGTATGAAAATGAACGGGGCACGTATATTTTTAATTCCAAGGATCTGTGTATGATCGAGCACATGGAGGATGTGCTTACCAGCGGCATCGACAGCCTGAAGATTGAAGGGCGGATGAAGACTGCCCTTTATGTGGCTACGGTTGCCCGCACCTACCGAAAAGCTATCGACGATTATTTCCGCTCACCGGAATGCTACCGGGAAAATATGGAGTGGTATAGGGAGCAGATCCGAAGCTGCACCTACCGGCAGTTTACCACAGGATTTTTCTATGGAAAGACCGATGAGACTTCCCAGATCTATGATAACAATACCTATGAAAAAGGGTACACCTATCTTGGGATCGCAGGAGAGTGCAGAGACGGATTGTGCAGGATTGAGCAGAGAAATAAATTTTCTGTAGGGGAGAGCATTGAGATCATGAAGCCGGACGGCAGGAACGTTGCCGTGACGGTGGAAAAGATTTTCAACGAAGAGGGCGAAGAGCAGGAAAGCGCGCCTCACCCTCAGCAGGTCCTGTATGTGAAATTCAGTCAGGTACCGGAAACCTATGATATTCTCAGAAGAAAAGAAAATTAATCTGGAAGGATTGGTCAGAAGTATTCCCGCAGTTTTAATAGGGCATTCTTTTCAATCCGTGACACATAAGAGCGGCTGATATTCAGCCGCTTTGCTATTTCCCGCTGAGTCAGCTCTTCTTCTCCGTACAGCCCGTAGCGGAGTTTCAGGATTTCCTGCTCCCGTTTGGTAAGGACCTGCGGGAGAAGCTGGTACAGAAGGGCAGTATCCTGTTTCAGGGAATAGTTTTTAACCACATCCACCGGTTCGGATTCGATCACATCCAGAAGACTGATTTCATTGCCTTCTTTGTCCGTGCCGATAGGGTCATAGAGGGAAACCTCGCGGCTGGTTTTCTTTTTGGAGCGCAGCAGCATGAGCAGCTCATTGTCAATGCAGCGCGCCGCATAGGTGGAGAGCCGGCTGGATTTGCTGGCGTCAAAGGTATGAATGGCTTTGATCAGTCCTATGGTTCCGATGGAGATCAGATCATCCAGGTCTTCCGGCGTCCCCTGATATTTTTTTACAATATGCGCGACCAGACGGAGATTGCGTTCGATGAGAATATTTTTTGCTTCCAGGCTGCCCTGTTGGTATTCCTGAAGATACTGCTGTTCTTCTTCCGGTGTCAGGGGCTTTTGAAATGTCTTCACAGGCTTACCTCAGATGACTTTAATTCTAGTCTATGTAGAAAACAGGGATTTCGTGCTTTTCCACTGTAAAATATCCGGGGGAATCCAAAAGAGCAGGAGAAAAAACAGACAAAAGTAAGGGGAGTTTTCCCCACGGATTTTGTGAAAAAATCAAAGGAGTTTTTCCTTGTATCCTGAGGGAAAAAACGCTATACTTTTCTTATCTGATAGATCATTCAATCATCCAGGCAGTTCTGCCGAGAATTCCCAACTATATTTCTTGTGAGCCCCGAACCGGGCGGACAGGTACAGAGGCTGAAAAACAGCAGTTTAAGCAGCAAGATGGGCAATTCCTTACTGGCTGTAAGGAAGAGGAACCATAAATACAATGTAGCAGAAAGGAAGAGAAGATGTTCAGTAAAGTAGACACAGCCGCTATCTGCGGGGTGGACTGCGTCCCTGTGGAGGTGGAGGCAGATGTAAGCACAGGGCTTCCTATGTTTTCTATGGTGGGCTATTTGAACTCCCAGGTCAAGGAAGCCCAGGAAAGGGTATGGACTGCCCTCAGAAATACCGGCTATACCTTTCCGGCGCGCAGGATCACAGTAAATCTATCCCCGGCAGATATCAGAAAGGAAGGGACCCGGTTTGACCTGCCCATTGCGGCAGCTCTTCTGTGTGCCTTCGGTTATCTGGATCAGAAGGCAGTCCAGGGCGTATGCATGGCAGGAGAGCTGAGCCTGAACGGACAGTTAAAGCCGGTAAAGGGCATCCTGCCCCTGGCAGAACTGGCAGCCCGCAGGGGATACCGGCTGTGCATCGTGCCGGAAGAAAACAGAAAAGAGGCGGAGGCGCCCGGGCACATCCCTGTGCTGGGCATCCGCAGCTTAAAGGAGCTGGAGGAACACGCCGGATTAAAAGACTGGGGCGCAGGAAGCCCTTCGCGGGGCACATGGGAGCGCAGCCGGAAAAAAGCGGAGCAAGACTTTTCGGATATCATCGGACAGGAAGCGGCAAAAAGAGCGGCAGTCATTGCCGCGTCAGGCTTTCACAATCTGCTCCTGATCGGGACAAAGGGAGCGGGAAAGACTATGATCGCCAGCCGGATCCCGGGGATCTTTCCGGAAATGACCTGGGAGGAGAGTATGGAGGTTTCCAGGATCTACAGCGCGGCAGGACTGCTTTCAGAGGAAAACCCGATTATGCAGGAGCGTCCTTTCCGAAGCCCTCATCATACGGTTTCACCCCAGTCCATGGCAGGAGGCGGGCGGTATCCCAAGCCGGGAGAGATCACGCTGGCGCACAGAGGGATCCTCTTTCTGGATGAACTGCCGGAGTTTTCCCGAAGAACCCTGGAGATCCTGCGGCAGCCCCTGGAGGAGCACAGGATCTGCATCTCCCGATCTGCGGCAGTCTGTGTCTTTCCTGCAGATTTCCTTCTGACGGCTGCTATGAATCCCTGCCCCTGCGGTTATTACCCGGACAGGAACCGGTGCAGCTGCTCCGAACAGGAGGTACACAAATATCTGGGAAAGATCAGCGGTCCCCTGCTGGATCGGTTTGACCTGTGCACAGAGGTCCAGGATGTGCCTCTGGAAAGGCTTCTGAAAAAGGAGCGGGGGAAGACTTCAGAGGAAATCCGTGTGACGGTTTCCCATGCTCATGAGATCCAGAGAAGGCGCTATGCAGGCACTTCCATAAGGTTTAACAGCGCCATTCCGGCGCGGATGCTGGACCATTACTGCCCGGTCAGCGAAAATGGGAGAAAACTGCTGAAAAAAGCCTATGAAAAAATGAATCTCAGTATGCGTGCCTATCATAAGATTTTAAAAACAGCCAGGACCATCGCGGATCTGGAGGCAAAGGAAGAAATCCGGGAAGAGCACATCAGCGAGGCGGTTTTCTTAAGAACCATGGATAGGAAATACTGGAAGTAGGACAGGCGTGTGGAAAAGTTGCTTTAGAAGTTAGGTTGAGGGAAGGAAACCTTGCAAGAAAGAACAGAAACTGGCAGAGAAAGTAAGCTGGCAGGAAGGAACAGGATCTGGTAGAAAAGAAAGCTGGCAGAAAGAAACAGGAATCCGGAAGGAAGAGAAACCAGCAAAACAGGAAACCAGCAGAATGAAAAAGGAGAGGAGGCAGGGAAGCGTATGGATCAGAAAAATGCAACCTGGGAATGTACCTGCAAGGATGACCGTTATCCCAGACGGCTGCGGCCTTACGGGGATATGCCCAAAAAACTGTATGTAAGAGGCAGTCTCCCAGAAGATCATCTGCCGTCAGCCGCCATCGTGGGCGCCAGGAACTGCAGCCGCTACGGGGAAAAGCAGGCGTACCTCTTTGCCAGGGAACTGGCAGACTGCGGTGTGCAGATCATCAGCGGCCTTGCCAGAGGGATAGACAGAAGCGCCCACAAAGGGGCGCTGGACGCAGGAGGAAAAACCTTTGCGGTTCTGGGCTGCGGTGTGGATATCTGCTATCCGGTTCAGAACCGGCAGGAATATATGAAAATCTGGGAAACAGGAGGACTTCTCTCTGAGTTTGAGCCCGGCACGCCTCCTTACGGGCGGAATTTTCCGAGAAGGAACCGGATCATCAGCGGGCTGGCAGATCTGGTGCTGGTCATCGAGGCGAAGGAGAGAAGCGGTTCCCTGATCACTGCTGGCTTTGCCACAGACCAGGGCAAGCCGGTGTACGCCCTTCCGGGAAGAGTGGGCGACCTGCTCAGCGAAGGGTGCAACAAACTGATCGCAGACGGTGCAGGCGTGGCTTACTGCGTGGATATTCTGCTGGATGAATTAAAAATACAGAGGTTTTCCAAGAAAGATTTCCCTTCAAATTCCCAGATAAGACTTGCAAGCCAGGAAGAAATGGTGTATAGTTGTCTGGATTTACAACCTAAAAATATAGAAGAAATCTTTCAGGCAGTACCTCTGGAAATGAAACAGATAATGGAGATTCTGCTGAAATTAGAATTAGAAGGGCTTGTAGAGGAGCCTGTGAAAAATTACTATGCCAGAGCAGGAGGTTGACCATGGCGAAATATCTAGTGATTGTAGAGTCACCGGCAAAAGTAAAGACCATTAAAAAGTTTTTGGGAAGCAGCTATGAAGTTATGGCTTCCAACGGACATGTGAGAGATTTGCCGAAAAGTCAGCTGGGCGTTGATGTAGAGCATGATTATGAACCAAAATATATTACTATCCGGGGAAAAGGAGAGATTCTAGCAGCTTTAAGGAAAGCGGCGAAAAAAGCAGATAAAGTCTATCTGGCAACTGACCCGGACCGGGAGGGAGAAGCCATATCCTGGCATCTGTCCTATGCGCTGAAGCTGGATGAGAAGAAAATGCGGAGGATCACCTTTAACGAGATCACCAAGACCGCCGTAAAAGCTTCTATTAAACAGGCGCGGGACATTAACATGGACCTGGTGGATGCCCAGCAGGCGAGACGTATCCTGGACCGTATGGTGGGATACCGCATCAGCCCGCTTTTATGGGAGAAAGTCAAAAGAGGATTAAGCGCAGGGCGTGTGCAGTCAGTAGCGCTGCGCATCATTGGAGACCGGGAAGCGGAGATCAACAGCTTTATCCCGGAAGAATACTGGACCTTAGACGGAGAGTTTGCTGTGGAGGGAGAGAAGAAACCTCTGACAGCAAAATTTTATGGGACAAAGAACAAGAAAATCAGCATCCGTTCCAAGGAGGAACTGGACAAAATCTTAAAAGACCTGGAAGGCGCATCCTACCAGATCGCCGAGGTGAAAAAAGGTGAGAGGACCAAGAAAGTTCCGCTTCCTTTTACTACCAGTACCCTTCAGCAGGAAGCCTCCAAGGTGCTGAACTTTTCCACTCAGAAAACCATGAGGCTGGCACAGCAGCTGTATGAAGGCGTTGACATCAAAGGCAGCGGCACGGTAGGTATCATCACCTATCTGCGTACAGACTCCACCCGTATCTCAGAGGAAGCAGACGCGGCAGCCAGAGAGTACATTACCGGGCAGTACGGCGCAGAGTACGCAGCCGCGGCAGAAACCGCCGGAGATAAAAAGAAAAATATCCAGGATGCCCATGAAGCCATCCGCCCTACCGATATTGCCAGGACGCCTTTGTCCATCAAGGAGTCTCTCAGCAGAGACCAGTACCGTCTGTATCAGCTGATCTGGAAGCGGTTTGCCGCAAGCCGCATGCAGCCTGCCAAGTATGAGACCACCTCCGTGAAGATCCAGGGAGGGGAGTATTACTTTACCGTAGCGGCTTCCAAGCTGAAATTTGACGGATTTATGGCAGTATACATCCAGGAAGAGGAAGAAAAAGCAGAGAACCAGCTTCTGGTCAAAAGTCTGGATGAACAAACGAAGATCAGTCTGAACGGATTTAAAAACCAGCAGCACTTTACCCAGCCCCCGGCACATTATACGGAAGCGTCTTTGGTTAAGACGCTGGAAGAGCTGGGAATCGGGCGTCCCAGTACCTACGCGCCTACCATTACGACCATCATTGCCAGAAGGTATGTGGCAAAGGAGAATAAGAACCTGTATATGACAGAGCTGGGAGAAGTGGTAAACCACATCATGAAGCATTCCTTCCCCAGCATTGTGGATGTGCACTTTACTGCCACCATGGAAGAGCTTTTAGACTGTGTGGGAGAAGGAAAGGTTGCATGGAAAACCGTGATCCGCAATTTCTATCCGGATCTGGATGAGGCAGTCCAGACTGCCCAGAAAGAGCTGGAGCAGGTGAAGATCGAGGATGAGGTCACCGATGTGGTCTGTGAGCTTTGCGGACGGAACATGGTGATCAAGTATGGACCTCACGGAAAATTCCTGGCATGTCCCGGATTCCCGGAGTGCAAGAATACCAAGCCGTATCTGGAAAAGATCGGTGTGCCCTGCCCGCTGTGCGGCAAAGAAGTAGTCATGCGCCGCAGCAAGAAGGGACGTCTGTATTACGGCTGTGAAAACAATCCGGAGTGTGAATTTATGTCCTGGCAGAAGCCATCTAGGGAGAAATGCCCGTCCTGCGGCGGCTATATGCTGGAAAAGGGAAATAAGCTTGTCTGTGCGGACAGCCAGTGCGGCTATGTGATGATCAAGCCAAAAAAAGAGGCGGTCCAGGAAGCGAATGCATAAAAAGTAAGAAAGAGGCGGTCTGCTATCAGAAGAGATAGGCAGGCCGCCTTTTGCCGCCCGGCAGGAAAGAGACTGCCCGGCAGGCAGAAAGGGGATGAGGTTTATGAAGCAGTGGTTACTTTTTGAGACACTGAGAGGATATCAGAAAAATTACCTGGCAAAGGACATTTTCACAGGGCTTCTTATTGCGGCTGTGTCCATACCCATATCCATGGGCTATGCCGAAGTGGCAGGGCTGCCGGCGGTATACGGACTTTACGGTTCGGTGTTTCCCATTTTGTTTTTTGCGGCGTTTACCAGCTCACCGCAGTTTATCCTGGGCGTGGATGCCGCCCCGGCAGCTATTGTGGGAGCGGCTCTGGCAGCCCTGGGGATCGAGGCGCAGTCAGAAGCGGCGATGCAGTACATTCCCATGATGGCGCTCTTTACCGGGCTGTGGCTTCTGGTGTTTTATTTCCTGAAATCCGGGAAGATCGTCAATTACATTTCCACGCCTGTCATGGGAGGATTTATCAGCGGGATCGCACTGACCATTATTTTGATGCAGATCCCTAAGATCCTGGGAAGCAGCTCAGGCACGGGAGAACTTTTGGAACTGTCAGAACATATCCTGGAGGCGGTAAAGCAGATCCATCTGCTGTCTGCGGCCTTGGGAGCAGGGGCTTTGCTCCTTCTGATGGCTGCGAAAAAATATGCGCCCCGTTTTCCGGCAGCCATTGTCCTGATGGTTCTGGGCGTGGCAGCCGCCCGGATGTTCCATGTGGAGGATTACGGCGTAAAGCTGCTGGCGTCGGTAGAACCAGGATTTCCGGGATTTTCTTTGCCCGACTTTCGTCAGGTGGACATCACCCATGCGGCAGGAAGGAGCCTGACCATTGCCGTGGTGGTCATGGCAGAGACGCTTTTGGCAGAGAACAACTTTGCTTCTAAAAATCATTATAAGATCCAGGATAACCGGGAGATCCTTGCCTGCGCTATGGGCAATCTGGCAGCGGCGTTTACAGGAACCTGTCCGGTCAACGGAAGCATCTCCAGAACTGTGATGAATGAGCAGTACGGAGGGAAGACCCAGGCGGTGAGCCTTACGGCAGGACTGTCTATGCTGCTCCTTCTGCTGTTCGGCACCGGATTTATCGGAAGTCTGCCGGTGCCCGTGCTGACAGCTATCGTGATCGCAGCCCTGACCAATGTGGTGGAGCTGCGTCTGGCAAAGCGGCTCTTTCGCATCAGCAGAAATGAATTTTATATTTTTGCGGCTGCATGCGGGGGCGTACTGCTGCTGGGCAGTGTGTACGGCATCCTGATCGGGATCCTGCTTTCCTTTGTGGAGGTGATCCTGAAAGCTACAGATCCGGCGCGGACTTTTCTGGGAATCGTACCCGGCAGGGATGGATTTTATGATCTGAAAAGAAATCATTCTGCCCGTCCCATTGATGGCGTAGTAATTTATAAATTCAGTGAAAATCTGTTTTTTGCTAATATTAAAATTTTCCAGCAGGATATTGAAAACAGTGTGAAAGAGAATACAAAGTGTGTCATTGTAGATGCGGCAGCTGTGACGGATATAGATATTACGGCGGCGGACGGTCTGGCAGCGGCAGCAGATGCGCTGGAGAAAAAAGAAATCCAGTTTTACTTTACTGAACATCCGGCATCGATGAACGAGAAACTGCGCCGTCTGGGCATGGGAGAAATGATCGAACAGGGACAGATCCGCAGAACCATCACAGCTGCCCTTTCTGCCTATGGTATGGAGAAACGCCCGTATCCCCTGGAGGAGGGAGAGGATCAGAGCCAGACAGGAACCCTTCTGGCAGAGCAGGAGGATACTCTGGAGGAATTTGCCTGGGCGTTTGGAGATGAGGCAGTGGAAAAGATTGAGCAGAAGGTCCGCCGCATCATGGAATCTATCCGCAGGCTGCCGGATATGGAACGGCTGGCAGAAGCGGGAATACCGGAACAGGCAGATGCCTGGAAGCATTTAGGCGCCATTGATGAAGACGAGGTATTGAGAAGGATCGAGCTGCATGTGGATGAACTGCCGCAGAGCCTTTCCGGAAACAGAAAACTGGTGCTGAGCCTTCTGGAGCGGAGAAGGATTACGATTGAAGAAACACTGAAAAAGGAAAATCCGGAAGTATTGGAAAAACTCAGAAAAAGCAGAAAGAAGCTGGAAAAGCGGCTGGAGCAGCAGAACCCGGAGGCTGCCAGAAAGCTGCATCAATGGGAGGAAGACTTGAAAAACATAGAGCAGGCAGAGAAGATCGATGCAGCAGGGGAGTTTTAAAGCAAAAACAGAAAATTGGAAGAGTGTTTCTGACAGCAATTCTGAATTATTAGAAAACAGATAAAAAGACTGAAAATAGAAAAACCATAGATTGATTTCAGAATAATTGTGTGTTAAAATAAAGTATAAATACGAAAAACATGTTTACAAGCCGCTGGCTTTTCATTTGGAGCAGGCGGTACCAGACACTGCAAAGAAAAGAGAGGAGGTCTGCAATGAGCGTACAATTATTGGATAAGACCAGAAAAATTAATAAACTGCTTCACAATAATCACGCGTCAAAGGTGCTGTTTAACGATATCTGTGAAGTCATGGTAGAGACGCTGGATTCAAACATTCTGGTTATCAGCAGAAAAGGAAAGGTGCTGGGTGTTGGTACTTGCCCCGGAGTTGAGGAAATTACAGAACTGATTGACAGTGAAGTAGGCGGATATATTGACAAACTGTTGAACGAAAGACTGTTGGGCGTGCTGTCCACAAAAGAAAATGTAAATCTTCAGACATTGGGTTTTGAAAAGGAAAATATCAGCCAGTATATGGCGATCATCAGTCCCATTGATATTGCGGGGGAACGGCTGGGAACCCTGTTTATGTACAGAAGCGCGAGACCATATGATATTGAGGACATTATTGTCAGTGAGTATGGGACAACGGTAGTGGGACTGGAAATGATGCGTTCCGTCCACGAGGAAAACGCAGAGGAGAACAGAAAGATCCAGGTAGTGAAATCAGCGTTCAATACCCTTTCTTTCTCTGAACTGGAAGCGATCATCCATATATTTGATGAGTTAAACGGCGATGAGGGCATCCTGGTAGCCAGCAAGATCGCGGACCGGGTGGGAATTACCCGTTCTGTGATTGTCAATGCTTTAAGAAAGTTCGAGAGCGCAGGCGTCATCGAATCCCGCTCCTCCGGCATGAAGGGAACTTATATCAAGGTTTTAAATGAAGTGATCTTCGATGAACTGGAAGAGATCAAAAAGAGGAAGCTGGTAAAAAAATAAAGTTAAAAAAAGAAGCGAATGAAAAAAGCTGCCGCAAGGCGGCTTTTTCATTGGGCAAAACAGGCGTTTTGGTCACCGGATTCCGCGAAAAAGAGAATTGTAAAGAAATTATAAAATTCCATAAAAACTAAAAACATAAGAAAATGAGAGAAAATAAAAGAAAAATAGAGTAAATAAGAAAAATACTGTGAAATAGATATCTATATCCGCTTGCGAAAAAAAAATAAATTTACTAATATATGACTATCGGTTAGCACTCAGATGAAATGAGTGCTAACAAAACAAAAGAGGTAAAAAATCATTAAGGAGGCAATAGATCATGAAATTAGTACCATTAGGAGACAGGGTTGTATTAAAACAGTTAGTTGCAGAAGAGACAACAAAGTCAGGCATCGTACTGCCGGGTCAGGCACAGGAAAAACCGCAGCAGGCAGAAGTTGTTGCAGTAGGACCAGGCGGTGTGGTTGACGGCAAAGAGGTTAAGATGGAAGTTGCTGTGGGCGATCAGGTCATCTATTCCAAATATGCAGGAACCGATGTGAAGCTGGACGATGAAGAATATATCATCGTAAAGCAGAATGATATCCTGGCAGTTGTGAAATAAATAGAAAGCAGAAAAGATTGATTAGAGTTTAGGAGGAATGTCATCATGGCAAAGGAAATCAAATATGGAGCAGAAGCAAGAGCAGCATTAGAAGCCGGTGTCAACCAGCTGGCAGACACCGTCAGAGTTACCTTAGGACCGAAAGGAAGAAACGTAGTCCTGGATAAATCCTTCGGCGCTCCGCTGATCACCAACGACGGTGTTACCATCGCAAAAGAAATCGAGCTGGAAGACGGATTTGAAAACATGGGCGCACAGCTGATCAAAGAAGTTGCAGCAAAGACCAACGACGTAGCAGGCGACGGTACTACAACCGCAACCGTACTGGCTCAGGCTATGGTACATGAAGGAATGAAAAACCTGGCAGCAGGCGCGAATCCTATCATTTTAAGAAAAGGTATGAAAAAAGCCACAGAAGCAGCAGTAGACGCGATCCAGAAAATGAGCTCCAACATTGAAGGCAGAGACCAGATCGCAAGAGTTGCAGCAATCTCCGCAGGCGATGACGAAGTAGGAGAAATGGTTGCAGAAGCCATGGAAAAAGTAAGCAAAGACGGCGTTATCACCATCGAAGAATCCAAGACAATGAAGACAGAACTGGACCTGGTAGAAGGTATGCAGTTTGACCGCGGCTATATCTCCGCATATATGGCAACGGATATGGATAAGATGGAAGCTGTTCTGGACGATCCTTATATCCTGATCACAGATAAGAAGATCTCCAACATCCAGGATCTTCTGCCCCTTCTGGAGCAGATCGTGAAGACAGGAGCAAAACTCCTGATCATCGCAGAGGATATCGAAGGCGAAGCTCTGACCACTCTGATCGTCAACAAATTAAGAGGAACCTTCTCTGTATGCGCAGTAAAAGCACCGGGCTACGGCGACAGAAGAAAAGAAATGTTAAAAGATATCGCGATCCTGACAAACGGTACAGTCATCTCCGATGAACTGGGTCTGGAATTAAAAGACACTACCATGGAGCAGTTAGGACGTGCGAAATCTGTGAAAGTTCAGAAAGAAAGTACAGTCATTGTAGACGGTATGGGCGCAAAAGAAGAGATCGACGCACGTGTGGCACAGATCAAGCACCAGATTGCTGAGACAACATCTGAATTCGATAAAGAAAAATTACAGGAAAGACTTGCAAAACTGGCAGGCGGCGTTGCTGTTATCCGTGTAGGCGCTGCAACAGAGACAGAAATGAAAGAAGCAAAACTGCGTATGGAAGACGCATTAAACGCTACCAGAGCAGCAGTAGAAGAAGGCATCATCGCAGGCGGCGGTTCTGCTTATATCCACGCTTCCAAGGAAGTTGCCAAGACAGTGGAAGCTCTGGAAGGCGATGAAAAGACAGGCGCAAAAGTTGTATTAAAAGCTCTGGAAGCTCCTCTTTTCCATATTGCAGCAAACGCAGGTCTGGAAGGCTCTGTGATCATCAACAAAGTAAGAGAATCTGAAGTAGGAACAGGATTTGACGCATTACGTGAAGAATATGTAGA
This sequence comes from Candidatus Blautia merdavium, assembly GCA_019119975.1. GTDB lineage: Bacteria > Bacillota > Clostridia > Lachnospirales > Lachnospiraceae > Blautia > Blautia merdavium. Next base: position 50,227 of record DWVZ01000052.1, read on the forward strand.
CATGGTGAAAAAAGGAATCCTGGATCCTGCAAAGGTTACCAGAAGCGCGCTGCAGAACGCAACAAGCGTTGCAGGCACTCTGCTGACAACAGAAGCAGTGGTATCTACCATTAAAGAAGATACACCGGCTATGCCGGCAGGCGGCGCAGGAATGGGCGGCATGATGTAATAGAAAGAAAGGGATCTGATCCAAAGCAAGGAAGCGCTTTGGAGGAGGATTTCTGCAGGCAGGAGACGATTTCTTAGAAAATGAGAGACCGTCTCCTTTTCTGCATAAAGAAGGCAGGGGAATGCTTCCTCCCTATATGGCAGGAGCACAGCAGCAGCTTTTGGAGGACGGCTGGCTTCCCTTCTTGCAACTGCCTTTTTTTTGTGCTACACTGTTTATCAGATAACGGAAAAAGGAACAACATAGGAGGAAATCAAAATGAACGACTTGTACTCAGAACTGCTCGTAAAGAAAGAGCAGACTCTTAAGGACAAGGCAATCAAGATACTGATGATCGCGCTGATCGTGATCGCGGTAGCGGCAGGTCTGGTCATGACGCCTCTTGCCTGGATTGTGGTACTTGGCCTTGGCATCGCGGCGTATTTCGTACTCCCCAATCTGGATCTGGAATATGAGTACGTATTTGTAAACGGAGAGCTGGACATTGACCGGATCGCTTCCAAGGCAAAGAGAAAGAGAATGCATACCTTCGACCTGGCAAAGATGGACATTATGGCTCCGGTGAAATCCCACAGACTGGATTACCAGAACCACAATACCAATCTGAAAGTGCTGGATTTTTCCTCAGGAAATCCGGAACATAAAATTTTTGCCATGATCATTTCAGGAGAGAAAGAAGTCTATAAAGTCCTTCTGGAGCCGGATCAGGAACTGATCAGCAACATAGAAAAGAGCTGTCCAAGAAAAGTTTTTGTGGATTGACAGTTTTGTCGTAATTTGTTATATTAGTGAACAATAAGCAAAACGAAGGGAGAACCAAGATGGGTAAGATTATTGGCGAAGGCATTACTTTTGACGATGTGCTGCTGGTACCGGCGTACTCAGAAGTAATTCCGAATCAGGTTGAATTATCAACATGGCTGACAAAAAAAGTAAGACTGAATATTCCGATGATGAGCGCAGGTATGGATACCGTAACCGAGCACCGCATGGCGATCGCCATGGCGAGACAGGGCGGTATCGGTATCATTCATAAAAACATGTCGATCGAAGCGCAGGCGGACGAGGTGGATAAGGTAAAACGTTCAGAAAACGGCGTTATCACAGACCCGTTTTATTTATCACCGGAGCATACGCTTGCTGATGCCAATGATCTTATGGCAAAATTCCGCATTTCAGGCGTGCCTATCACAGAGGGAAAGAAGCTGGTAGGCATCATTACCAACCGCGACCTGAAATTCGAGGAAGATTTCTCCAAAAAAATCAAAGAATGCATGACTTCTGAAGAACTGGTAACAGCCAGAGAAGGCGTGACCCTGGAAGAAGCTAAGAAAATCCTGGCAAAATCCAGAAAAGAAAAACTTCCCATCGTAGATGAGAATTTTAACTTAAAAGGTCTGATCACCATCAAGGATATTGAAAAACAGATCAAATATCCGCTGTCTGCAAAAGATGAGCAGGGAAGACTTCTGTGCGGCGCCGCAGTAGGCATCACCTCCAACATTATGGCAAGGATCGATGCGCTGGTAAATGCCCATGTGGACGTGGTAGTCGTAGACTCCGCCCATGGTCATTCTGCCAACATTATCAGGACAGTCAAGGAGATCAAGGAGAAATACCCGGATCTGCAGCTGATCGCAGGAAACGTGGCGACAGGAGAAGCTACCAAAGCGCTGATCGAAGCCGGCGTGGATGCGGTAAAAGTAGGAATCGGACCGGGATCCATCTGTACCACCCGTGTGGTTGCAGGTATCGGTGTTCCTCAGATCACAGCAGTTATGGACTGCTATGAGGTTGCTAAGGAGTACGGCATTCCGATCATTGCCGACGGCGGCATTAAGTATTCCGGAGATATGACAAAAGCCATCGCGGCAGGTGCCAATGTCTGCATGATGGGCAGCATCTTTGCGGGATGCGACGAAAGCCCGGGAGACTTCGAGTTATACCAGGGAAGAAAGTACAAGGTATACAGAGGCATGGGCTCCATCGCTGCCATGGAAAACGGAAGCAAAGACCGTTACTTCCAGGAAGATGCCAAGAAACTGGTACCGGAAGGCGTGGAAGGACGCGTGGCATACAAAGGCCATGTAGAGGATACCGTATTCCAGCTGATCGGCGGTCTTCGTTCTGGTATGGGTTATTGCGGAGCAAAGGATATCGAGACACTCAAAGAGACAGGAAAGTTTGTAAAGATTACGGCTGCATCTCTGAAAGAATCTCATCCTCACGATATTCACATTACCAAGGAAGCTCCGAACTACAGCATTGATGAATAATGGAATTTAAAAGAGAGGGGCTGTTGCTGATGCTGGCAACAGCCCTTTTGGCATAAATTTTGGCAGAAAGAAGGATTCGCGCTGCCTGGGCAGTCGGTTCAGAAGGATACGTTTTCACTAGAAGGACACTTTTTCAGAGGATTTGGGAAATAGCAAACCGTGATGTACAAAAGGGATAAAACATGAAAAAAACAGAAATGAACAGCTATGAAGAAAATTACTGGCAGAGAAGGCGGATGGAACGAAGGCGAAGACGCAGACAGATCAGACGGAAGGTGCTGCTGCTTTTCGGTGTTTCGGTGCTGATCGTACTCAGCGTATGGTTTGCAGGGGGCAAATTCACGGAGTGGAGGAGCCGGCAGCGCCTGCTGCGCGCAGACAATGCCTCTTTTGTGGGAGCGCCGCCTTTTACGGTGGATCTGCTGGAGGTAAATGAATATTCCAGACCGGGGACGCCTTTAAAGGAAATCAACGGCATTGTGGTGCATTATACTGCCAATCCGGGATCTACGGCGCAGAACAACCGGGATTATTTCAACGGACTGAAAGACAGCCATGAGACCAAGGTCAGCAGCCACTTTGTCATCGGCATAGACGGGGAGATCGTTCAGTGCATCCCCAGCACAGAGGTTGCCTATGCCTCCAATTCCAGGAACGATGACACCCTGTCCATTGAGTGCTGCCATCAGGATGAAACAGGGACGTTTACCCAGGAGACCTACCTGTCTTTGGTCCGTCTGACCGGATGGCTGTGCCAGCGTTTCGGACTGGACAGCAGCGACGTGATCCGCCATTATGACGTGACAGGCAAGATCTGCCCCAAATACTATGTGGATCATCCACAAGAGTGGGAAAAGTTTCTTCAGGACGTAGACGCGCAGATCAAAGAAGTGGAGAAGGAAGTGAGGGCAGCCTCCTAAAACAAGGTAAAAAAAGAGCTGGGGTCTTGATACCCCGGCTCTTTGTATGGTATTCTAAATAGTAAGGTTCAAATTTTACCCAATAAAAAAGAAAGGGGAAAATCATGAAAAAATTAACTGACTTATTAGAAAAACTTGAGTATAAATGCGTACAGGGCACTCTGGACAGAGAAATCGCAGCCGTAGTGTCGGATTCCAGAAAGGCAGGACCCGACTCCCTTTTTCTCTGCATCAAGGGAGCTGTTTCTGACGGGCACGTATATGCGAAAGAAGTAGCAGAAAAGGGCGCCTGTGTACTGGTAGTCCAGGACCCGGTGGAAGTACCGGACTCTGTGACCGTGATCCAGGTAGAGGACAGCCGCCTTGCCATGGCATACATCTCAGCCGCCTGGTTTGATTATCCGGCTGAGAAGTTAAAAACTGTGGGCATCACCGGGACCAAAGGAAAGACCACTACCACTTATCTGGTAAAATCCATCCTGGAAAATGCCGGACATAAGACCGGACTGATCGGAACCATTGAAGCCATTATCGGAGACCGGACCATCCCGGCGGCGAATACCACCCCAGAGTCTTATCTGGTGCAGCAGTATTTTGCAGAGATGGTAAAGGAAGGCTGCGACAGTGTAGTCATGGAGGTCTCTTCCCAGGGACTGATGCTCCACCGGACCGCAGGCTTCACCTTTGACATCGGAATCTTCACCAACATTGAGCCGGACCACATCGGTCCCAATGAGCACAAGGATTTCGACGATTATCTCCACTGCAAATCCCTGCTGTTTCGGCAGTGTAAAACCGGGATTTTCAATGCGGATGACGAACATTTGGAGAAACTTCTGGAAGGCCATACCTGTCAGGTGGAAACCTTCGGATTTTCTGAAAAAGCAGACCTGCGCGCAGAGAACACCAGGCTGGTGACCGGAAAGGGAACCCTGGGCATTGCCTATGATGTGAGAGGTCTGATGGATTTTCCGGTAGAGATCGACCTGCCGGGTAAATTCAGCGTGTATAATTCTCTGACTGCCATTGCTGTATGCCGTCATTTCGGCGTGACCAGAGAAAATATCCAGAAGGCGCTGAAAAATGCTAAGGTCAAGGGCAGGATCGAAATGGTAAAGGTTTCTGATGAATTTACCCTGATGATCGATTACGCCCACAATGCCATGAGCCTGGAAAGCCTGCTGACTACCTTGAAGGAATACCAGCCCAACCGTCTGGTATGTCTTTTCGGCTGCGGCGGAAACCGTTCCAAGCTGCGCAGATATGAGATGGGAGAGGTCTCAGGGAAGCTGGCAGACCTGACCATCATTACCTCCGATAATCCAAGAAATGAGGAGCCCCAGGCGATCATTGACGACATTAAGACCGGCATCGGCAGAACGGAGGGCAAATATGTAGAGATCATTGACCGAAAAGAAGCCATTGCCTATGCCATCCACCACGGACAGCCGGGAGATATCATTGTCCTTGCAGGAAAAGGGCATGAGGATTATCAGGAGATCAAAGGCAAAAAATATCCCATGGATGAGCGGGTGCTGATCCGTGAGATCCTGGAAGAAGATAAAAGAAGATAAATGAGCCGACTTTATGCAGATATTATTGTAGACATTTCACAGGAAAAGCTGGATAAAACCTTCCAGTATGAGATTCCGGAACAGCTGGCAGAGCGGGCAGGCATCGGCACCAAGGTGCGGATCCCCTTTGGAAACGGCAGCCGGGAGCTGACCGGATATATTATAGGAATCTCTGAGGAAGCGAAGATCGATCCCCAAAGGATCAAACCTATCAAAGCTCTGGAGGAGCAGGGGATCCCCATTGAGTCCCATCTGATCCAGCTGGCTGCGTGGATTGCCAGAAATTACGGATCCACCATGAACCAGGCGTTAAAGACCGTGCTTCCCGTCAAGGAGAAGGCAGCGGAAAAGGAGAAAAGGCAGATCTGCCTGAAACTCTCCAGGGAAGAGGCAGCGCAGCTGGCAGAGGAGTACGAAAGAAAACATTATACAGCGAAGCTGCGTCTTTTGGAGGCGCTTTTGGAAGAGGAGACCCTGGACTATACAAAGACAGTAAAAGAACAGAAGATCAGCGCCGCCCTTTTGCGGGGAATGGAAGAGAAAGGGATCCTTACAGTGCGAAGGCAGCGCTGCTACCGCAACCCTTTTGAAGGGCTGCAGGTACAAAGGACAGTTTTTCAGCTTTCTCCCGCACAGAGGGCTGTGACAGAAGAGATCTTCCGGGAGTGGCAGCAGGAGCATCCCCGTCCCTGCCTGATCCGGGGCGTCACAGGAAGCGGAAAGACCCAGGTTTATATGGAATTGATCGATCAGGTTTTGAAGCAGGGACGGCAGGTGATCGTGCTGATCCCGGAAATCGCCCTGACCTATCAGAATGTTTCCCGGTTCTACAGCCGGTTCGGGGACTGTGTGTCCCTGATCAATTCCAGGCTTTCCCAGGGGGAGCGCTACGACCAGTTTGAACGGGCGAAAAAGGGGGAGGTATCCATTGTCATCGGACCCCGGTCTGCCCTGTTCACCCCTTTCCCCAATCTGGGACTGATCCTGATCGATGAAGAACATGAGGACTCTTATAAAAGTGAAAAGACGCCCTGCTACCATGCCAGGGAGACTGCCCTGGAGCGGGCGCGCATGGAAGACGCGTTTGTCGTCATGGGCTCGGCGTCGCCCAGTGTAGAAAGCTATTACAAAGGAAAAAACGGCACCTACAAGCTGCTGCAGCTGGAAAGCCGCTATGAAGAGCGGGCGCTGCCTGCGGTCTCTATAGTAGATTTAAGAGAAGAGATGAAGACAGGGAACCGGTCCATCTTCAGCAGCAGTCTGACGGAAAAGATCCGGCAGCGGCTTGGGAAAAAAGAACAGGTGATCCTCTTTTTGAACCGGAGGGGCTACAGCGGCTTTGTCAGCTGCCGCAGCTGCGGGCATGTGATGAAATGCCCCCACTGCGACGTGTCCCTGACTGCCCATAGAAATGGAAAGCTCATCTGCCATTACTGCGGCTATGAGACGCCCCAGGTCCAGGCATGTCCTTCCTGCGGGTCTCCCTACATCGGCGGATTTAAGGCAGGGACCCAGCAGATCGAGACGCTGGTGCAGAAAAGCTTTCCCGGTGTGCGGGTACTGCGCATGGACGCAGATACTACCAGGAGAAAGGACGACCATGAAAAGATCCTGACGGCGTTTGCAGAAGGAGAGGCGGATATTCTCATCGGCACTCAGATGATCGTTAAGGGACATGATTTTCCCAATGTGACCCTGGTGGGGATCCTGGCTGCGGATCTGTCCCTTTTTTCGGAGGACTACCGGGCAGCGGAGAAAACCTTCCAGCTTCTTTTGCAGGCAGAGGGCAGGGCAGGCAGAGGAGAGAAACCGGGAGAGGCAGTGATACAGACTTACCGCCCGGACCATTACAGTATACAGACGGCAGCCAGTCAGGATTATGAAGCCTTTTATGAGGCAGAGATCGGATACCGTATGCTGATGGATTACCCTCCGGCAGCTGCCATGGCGGCAGTCAGGGGAACCTGCCGGGATCCGGAGCTTCTGGAAAAAGGAATGGAATACTGCCGCAGATATGTGGAAAGTATTTATAAAAAAGGAGATCTGATCCTGATCGGTCCCGCGCCGGAGCCGGTATCCCGGATACAGGACGTGTACCGGATGGTGATCTATATGCGTCATCCGGACCGGGAACTGCTTGTCAGGATAAAAAACTCTCTGGAACGCTACATCGCTGTAAACAGCGGGTTCCAGAAGATGACAATACAATTTGACTTTAACGTATAAAAATACAGCAGAAAAAGCAAAAAGAACAGAAAGGGAGAAAATTATGGCACTTAGACAAATCAGAATACAGGGAGACGCAATTTTAACGAAGGAGTGCAGAAGGGTAGAGAAGATGACTCCCAAGATCCGGGAGCTGATCGACGACATGATGGACACCATGTATGATGCTTACGGCGTAGGGCTTGCGGCTCCCCAGGTGGGAATTTTAAAGCAGATTGTTGTCATCGACGTGACGGGTGAGGATCCGTATGTGCTGATCAATCCGGAAATCCTGGAGACCTCCGGTTCTCAGACCGGGGATGAGGGATGCCTGAGCCTGCCGGGCATGTCCGGGACCGTCACACGCCCCAATTATGTGAAGGTAAAAGCCTATAACGAAAATATGGAAGAATATATCCTGGAAGGAACCGAGCTCTTAGCCCGTGCCATCTGCCATGAGACTGACCATTTGCACGGCAGGATGTACACCGAACTGGTGGAGGGTGAACTGCGCAGGACCAATTATGAGGAGGACGATGAATGAGAGTAGTCTTTATGGGAACCCCGGATTTTGCTGTGGGGACTTTGGAGGAACTGATCAAGGCAGGTCATCAGGTGGCGGCGGTGGTGACGCAGACGGATAAGCCTAAGGGCAGAGGAAAGACCCTGCTGCCTACACCGGTAAAGGAAACCGCGCAGAAATACGGCATCCCGGTATACCAGCCGAAAAAGGTAAGAGAAGAAGCCTTTACAGAAACTCTGCGGGACATTGCTCCCGATGTGATCGTGGTAGCTGCATTCGGACAGATCATTACCAGAGAGATCCTGGACATGCCCAAATACGGCTGCATCAATGTCCACGCTTCCCTTCTTCCCGCTTACCGGGGAGCAGCTCCTATCCAGTGGGCAGTGATCAACGGAGAGAAAGAATCCGGCGTGACCATTATGCAGATGGATCAGGGACTGGATACCGGGGATATGATCGATACGGTAACCGTGCCGCTGGATCCGGATGAGACCGGAGGAAGCCTTTTTGACAAATTAAGCGAGGCAGGAGCCAAACTGTGCGTCAAGGTGCTGGCTGATCTGGAGGCAGGGAAAGCCGTGCGCATGCCTCAGCCCAAGGAAAGCACCACCGCTTACGCAGGCATGATTGATAAGAAAATGGGAAAGATCGACTGGACAAAGTCTGCAAAGCAGATCGAACAGCTGATCCGGGGATTAAATCCATGGCCCAGCGCCTACACCAGGCTTCAGGGAAAGAATCTGAAGATCTGGACGGCGGAGATTACAGAAGAAAACAGCAAAGAAGCTCCCGGGACCGTGACGCAGGTTCTTTCCGACCGTTTTCTGGTCCAGACCGGAGCGGGAATGCTGCAGGTGCTGGAGCTTCAGCTGGAAGGCAAGAAACGGATGGATACCGCAGCTTTTCTGCGGGGCGCTGCCGTTTCACAGGGAGAAGTATTAGGTAAGGATACAAAGGACAAAACATTATGATAAATAAGATTAATCTCAGGGAACTGATCCTGGAGATCCTGCTGGAGATTTCCAAAACAGGAGAATACAGCCATCTGGTCCTGCGCGATACACTGGAAAAGTACCAGTACCTGGAAAAGCAGGAGCGGGCGTTTATTGCCAGAGTCTGTGAGGGGACCCTGGAGTACCGGCTCCGTTTGGATTACATCATCGACCAGTTTTCCACAGTTCCCACGGAAAAGATGAAGCCTGTGATCCGGGAGCTTTTAAGAAACAGCGTATACCAGCTTTTATATATGGACCGGGTGCCGGACAGTGCTGTGTGCAACGAAGCAGTGAAGCTGGCGCGCAAGAGAGGGTTCTATAACCTGGCAGGCTTTGTCAACGGCGTGCTGAGAAAGATCGCCAGAGAATACAGCAGCGTGCAGTTTCCGGGGAAGGATCAGCCGGAAGAGTACCTGTCCGTGATCTATTCCGTGCCGGTCTGGCTGGTCCGGGAATTTGTGGAGCGGTTTGGATTTGAGACTGCGGAGAAGATTTTTGAAGCATTTCTGGAGGAAAAACGCACCACAGTCAGGATCCGGGAGTCCGGCGTCAGCAAAGAAGAGGTGCTGGAGAGCCTGAGAAGGCAGAAGGTGGAAGTGGAAGAAGCTCCTTATGCCAGGGACGCTTATTATTTGAAAAATTATGATCATCTGCCTGCCCTTGCGGCTTTCCGGGAAGGAAAGATCCAGGTTCAGGATGTAAGTTCCATGCTGGTTGCAGACGCCGCGGATCCTAAGGCGGGCGACTATGTCATAGATCTGTGCGCGGCGCCGGGAGGGAAGGCGCTGTGCATTGCGGATAAGATGCACGGCACCGGCACCGTGGACGCCCGGGACATCAGCGAATACAAAACCGAGCTGATCCTGGACAATGCCAGCAGGCAGCACCTGGACAATGTGAAGGTATCTGTCATGGATGCTTCTGCACTGGATCCCCGGTCGCTGGAAAAGGCAGATATCCTTATCGCGGACGTGCCCTGTTCCGGATGGGGCGTCATCGGAAGGAAGGCAGATATCAAGTACAATACCAGCCCGGGGGCTGTAGCGGATCTTGCGGCGCTGCAAAGAAAGATCCTGGAGCAGGCTGCCACTTATGTAAAGCCGGGCGGAACGCTGATCTACAGCACCTGCACCCTGACCCGGGAGGAGAACACAGACAATGTGCGGTGGTTTGCCGAGCATTTTCCCTATGAACTGGACAGCCTGGATCCCTTCCTCTGTGAGGAATTAAGAAGCAGGGAGACCAGAGAAGGATATCTGCAGCTGCTGCCGGGCGTACATGCCTGCGACGGATTTTTTATTGCCAGATTTAAGAGGAAGAAATAAATGGAAAAGACAGATATCAAATCCTTAAGCCCGGAGGAACTAAAAGCCCTGGCAGTCTCCCTGGGGGAAAAACCCTTCCGGGGGAAGCAGCTTTACGAATGGATGCATAAAAAACTTGTCTTTGATTATGAGGAGATGACCAGTCTCTCCAAAGCGTTCAGAGAAAAACTGCAGGAAAACTGCCGGCTGGTTTCTTTAAAACCTCTGGAAATCCAGACTTCGAAAATAGACGGGACCCAGAAGTATCTGTTTGCCCTGGACGACGGCAATGTGGTGGAAAGCGTGCTGATGAAATATAAGCACGGAAACAGTGTGTGCATTTCTTCTCAGGTAGGATGCCGGATGGGATGCCGGTTCTGTGCCTCTGCCATCGGAGGCTGGACCAGGAATTTAAGCCCCTCGGAAATGCTAGACCAGATCTATAAGATCCAGCGGCTTTCCGGGGAACGGGTTTCCAATGTGGTGGTCATGGGCACCGGAGAACCGCTGGATAACTACGATAACCTGCTCCGGTTCCTTCATATGCTGAGCGATGAAAACGGTCTGAATATCAGCCAGAGAAACATCACGGTCTCCACCTGCGGCATCGTTCCCCGCATGTACGACCTGGCGCAGGAGAAGCTTCAGATCACCCTGGCAATCTCTCTGCATGCCTCCACCCAGGAGAAGAGAGAAACGCTGATGCCCATAGCTAAAAAGTACTCCATCGGCGAGGTCCTGGATGCCTGCAGAAATTATTTCGATCAGACAGGAAGAAGGCTGACCTTTGAATACAGCCTGGTAGGCGGCAAAAATGACTCCCAGGAGGACGCGGATCAGCTGGCAAAGATTTTGCGGGGGCTGCACTGCCATGTGAACCTGATCCCCGTAAACCCCATAAAAGAACGGGATTTTGTACAATCGGACAAAAAAGTTATAGAGAAATTTCAAAATAAACTTGAAAAATATCAGATTAATGTTACTATTAGAAGAGAAATGGGTCGGGATATAGACGGGGCCTGTGGACAGCTAAGAAAAAGATATATCAGTAAGAAAGAGGACGCATAAGATGAAATCATATTCTGTTACAGATGTGGGACAGAAACGTCAGGTGAATCAGGATTATGTTTTTGCTTCTGAGGAGCCTGTGGGAAATCTGCCGAATCTTTTCGTTGTTGCAGACGGCATGGGAGGCCATAAGGCTGGGGATTTTGCCTCCAGCTTCGCAGTCCAGACGCTGCTGCAGACTATAAAAGACGATACAAATCGAAACCCGGTGACCATTATCCGCAACGCAGTGGAAAATGCCAACCGGAAAGTGTTGGAGGAAGCAAAGGCACATGAGGAAATGACGGGAATGGGCACCACCATGGTGGTTGTCACAGTTGTCGAAGATTATGCCTATGTTGCCAATGTGGGAGACAGCAGACTATATCTCATGGAAGACAAGATTCTTCAGATCACAAAGGACCATTCCCTGGTGCAGGAGATGGTAAGAAGGGGTTTGCTTACAAAGGAAGATGCCAAAACACATCCGGACAAAAATATCATCACCCGAGTGGTGGGGATCGGAGAACGTGTGGACATTGACTTTTTCGACATTCATTTAAAGGAAAACAGCCTGCTGCTGCTTTGCTCAGACGGTTTATCCAATATGGTGTCGGATGAAGAAATCTGGAGAATTGCAAATACAAGCAGAGATTTAAGGGAGACGGGCATGCGCCTGATATCCCTGGCGAATGAAAACGGCGGCAAGGATAACATTGCGGTAGTCCTGGTACTGCCGGAAACAAAAGAGGTGGAAAGATGTTAAATGTGGGAGTAATGATAGGTGGAAGATATGAGGTCGTAGGCCGTATCGGTTCCGGCGGAATGGCGGACGTGTATAAGGCAAAAGACCATAAGCTGAACCGCTTTGTGGCAATGAAGGTGCTGAAGCCGGAGTTCAGCGCAGATACGAATTTTATCCGCAAGTTCCAGAGAGAGGCGCAGGCAGCCGCAGGGCTGGCACACCCCAATGTGGTAAATGTATTTGACGTAGGGGAGGATCAGGGCGCCAATTATATTATCATGGAGCTGGTGGAAGGAATTACTTTAAAGGAATATATTTCCAGAAAAGGAAAACTGACAGTAAAAGAGGCGACCAGCATTGCCATCCAGGTTTCCATGGGTCTGGAGGCAGCACATAACAGAAATATTGTGCACAGGGATATCAAGCCTCAGAATATTATAATCTCAACAGACGGTAAAGTGAAGGTGACAGACTTTGGTATTGCCAGAGTGGCTTCTTCCAATACCATCAGCACCAATGCCATGGGTTCGGTGCATTACAGCTCACCGGAGCAGGTGAGAGGCGGCTACAGCGATTATAAGAGTGATATCTACTCTTTGGGGATCACCATGTATGAGATGGTCACAGGCAGGGTGCCCTTTGACGGAGACACCACGGTAGCAATCGCTATCAAGCATCTCCAGGACGAGATGGTTCCTCCGTCCCAGTACGCGCCGGAGCTTCCGCACAGCTTAGAGGAGATTATCATCAAGTGTACACAGAAAAGCCCGGACCGCAGATACAATACCCTGGCAGAGCTGATCAATGACTTAAAGCATTCCCTCATTGAGCCCAACGGCAACTTTGTCAATCTTTCCCCTCTGAGCAATCATGCCCAGACGATCATGATCACTCCGGAGGAGATGAAGGAGATCCATGGAAGCACCGGCAGGGATTCTTATACAGAACCAGTCAGACCTCTGTATACAGAGCCGGAGGACGATGAGGACGACGACGAGGATGAGGACTACGGGGAAGAATATGAATCCCGTCCCAGAAGAAAGAACCGCAGATATGAGGAAGAAGACGATGACGACGATGAGGATGACGACGACCGGGGCGGAAACACCTCTGTGGAAAAGGTTATGACCATCGCAGGACTGGTGATCGGCGGAATCATTATCTGCATCCTGATCTATTTCGTTGCTTCCGCAGCCGGACTGATCGGTTCCGGCAGTGACAACAAAGAGGAAACCCAGACAGAGGGCAGCGCCAATACCGATGAAGATCTGGTAGCTGTCCCGGATCTTTCCAATATGACAGAGGATCAGGTCAAGGACAGCCTGAACAGCTTTAACCTGGGATATCAGAAAGGCGGAGAAGAAGCCTCTGATACTGTGGAAGCAGGAAAAGTGGTAAGACAGGATCCGCAGACGAACACACAGGTGGAGAAGAACAGTGTGGTGACCGTATACTTCAGCAGCGGTCCGGCAGAGTCAGATACTCCTGAGACTACCAATACTGTGCTGATTCCCTCAGGGCTGATCGGTCAGCCTCAGAATGAGGTCAGCGCTCAGCTGAGCGCTTTGGGATTAGTTGCAAAAGTAGAATCCACACAGAGTGATACCGTTGCTATCGGAAATGTAGTTTCCTTAAGCCCGGGAGAAGGCGAGACTGTAGCGGCTGGCACCGAAGTGACACTTCAGGTCAGCGTAGGCGCCGGAAAAACCACAGTGCCCAATGTGATCGGCTGGACTCAGGAAGATGCTGAGGCAGCGCTGAGAGATGCCGGACTTCAGGTCAGCTCCGAACAGAAAGTGGAGAATCCACGGACTGTCGGTTACGGCGAAGTCTTTGACCAGGGACCTGTGGGAGGAGAGGAAGTAGAAAAAGGAACTACCGTTGTTCTGTATATCAGCAACGAGGAGATGGCACAGCAGGAGGCACAGAACAGCGAGAATAC
>DWVZ01000053.1 GCA_019119975.1 Candidatus Blautia merdavium
CTTCTATGCAATAAAAGTCTCACTATTTCATCACGATACGGACAGGCAGAACCTGTCGGGATTGACGATATCGCAACCACTTCTCAGTGCCAGTTACTCCCTTTTACGAGGACTAATTATACTCAAGAGAAACCGTTCTGTCAACCGCTTTTGCCAATTCTTAACAAATTTCTGCGCCTGCGGGCACCTCTTTATCCGGGGTCATCAGAGCAAGCTTTCCATCTTCTCCCTCTGCGCACAGGATCATGCCTTCCGAGACTACTCCTGCCAGTTTGGCAGGTTTCAGATTCACCAGGACCATGACTTTCTTTCCTACCATGTCTTCCGGCTTATAGTTGGATTTGATGCCTGAGACGATCTGCTTTACCTGGCTTCCGATCTTCACCTGAGAACAGAGAAGCTTTTTGGATTTCTTCACTTCCTCACAGGCAATGATCTCTCCTACCTGGAACTGCATCTTCATAAAGTCGTCAAAGGTCACTTCCGGTTTCGCTTCAATGTCGATGACAGGAGCATCCTCTTTTGTCTCCTCCTGCGCATTGTCCTCAGCCTCGGCTTCCCGCATTGCCTCTACCTTTTCCATGATCTCCTTGACATCCAGACGGGCAAAAAGGATCTCCGGCTTGTCTGTCACATGGTTTCCTGACGGATACAGACCAAAGGTTTCCAGCTCTTCATAGCTGCGTCTGCCGGCGTTTAACTGTGCCAGGATCCTCTCTGTGGTCTCAGGCATAAAGGATTCCAGCAGGGAAGCGCCGATGCAGATGCCTTCCACCAGATTGTAAAGGACTTCTGCCAGACGGTCTTTCTTGTCCTCTTCTTTTGCCAGCGCCCAGGGCATGGTCTCGTCGATGTATTTGTTGCAGCGTTTGAACAGGGTGAAGATCTCGGTAATGGCGTCTGCCACACGCAGTTCCTCCATCTTGTCCTCTACTTTCTTCCTGGTGCCCAGGACCACTGCCTTTAAGTCTTCATCTACCGGTTCGCACACGCCTGTGGACTTCACTTCACCGCCAAAGTATTTGTTGGACATGGAGATGGTCCTGTTGACCAGATTGCCAAGGGTGTTGGCAAGCTCCGAGTTCAGTCTCTCCACCATCAGTTCCCAGGTGATGACACCGTCATTTTCAAAAGGCATTTCATGAAGCACGAAATAACGCACTGCGTCCACGCCGAAGAAATCCACCAGCTGGTCTGCGTAGATGACATTTCCCTTGGATTTGCTCATCTTGCCGTCTCCCTGTAAAAGCCAGGGATGTCCGAACACCTGCTTGGGCAGAGGCAGATCCAGCGCCATAAGGAAGATGGGCCAGTAAATGGTATGGAAACGGATGATATCCTTTCCGATCAGATGCAGGTCCGCCGGCCACAGCTTTTCAAACTGGGCAGAAGAATCTCCGTCACAGTCATAGCCAATACCTGTAATGTAGTTGGTCAAAGCATCCAGCCATACATAAATCACATGCTTGGGATCAAAGTCTACCGGGATTCCCCATTTAAAAGATGTTCTGGATACACACAGATCCTGCAGTCCCGGAAGCAGGAAATTGTTCATCATCTCATTTTTCCTGGAAACCGGCTGGATGAACTCCGGATGCTCATTAATATACTCGATCAGTCTGGGCGCGTATTTGCTCATTTTAAAGAAGTAAGCTTCTTCCTTTGCCGGGGTTACGGGGCGTCCGCAGTCCGGGCATTTGCCGTCCACCAGCTGGGATTCTGTAAAGAAAGATTCACAGGGCGTACAGTACATGCCTTCATAGTATCCCTTGTAAATATCGCCTTTTTCATACAGCTTGCGGAAGATCTTCTGTACCTGTTTCTCATGATCCTCGTCTGTGGTGCGGATAAATTTGTCGTAAGAGGTGTTCATCATATCCCAGATGTTCTTGATCTCCCCTGCTACTTCGTCTACAAATTCTTTGCAGGTAACGCCTTTTTCTCCTGCTTTTAACTCGATCTTCTGTCCGTGCTCGTCTGTGCCGGTCTGGAAGAAGACCTCATAGCCCTGCTGCCTCTTAAACCTGGCGATGCTGTCTGCCAGCACTGCCTCATAGGTGTTTCCGATATGAGGCTTGCCTGATGTGTAGGCAATGGCAGTTGTAATATAATATTTTTTCTTATCCATGTTCTGTCCTCCTTGTTTTTCATTCCTGCATTAAAAAAGCCCGTCTTCTTTTTCCAAAGAAGACGAGCTCTGCTCAGCCCGTGTTACCACTTCTGTTCATCTGCATCTCACAATACAGACCTCAACAGGTACATGCGAATACCTTACCGCTGTAACAGGCGGAACCTGTCGCAGCCTTGGCGTGCAGTCACGCTTCGGTGCGCCTCTCAGAAGCCATCTTCCACATATCTTCATTCGTCTTCTCTCAGCGTTCAAAGACTTCTCTGTAAAATGCCGGATACATGTACTCTCTTCGTCACAGTGTTTTCCTATACAAGCTATGCTAACATATCTTTTTGTGTTTGTAAACACTTTCCGCTGTTTTATACCACAGCATATTTTCCCAGAATGTTCTCAAACTGAGGATCTCTTTCTTCGTATCTGACACTCAGTTCCTTATTGCAGTCCAGACTCAGCACACCTAAAATAGATTTTGCATCAATCACCAATCGATCGCTTATCACGTCAATGTCAAAGGAACAGCGGCAGGCTGCTCTGACAAAATCCCGAATGTCTTCTGCGTGACGGAAGCGTACTGTTCTTTCACACATATCTGTTTCCTCCCTGGGCGGTATTTCCGCACTTTTGCTAGTGAAATTTTTAACCAATTCATAATATAAAACAGTCTAACAGAAAAAGCAATCGGTTTTTTGCTGAAATTCAGGAATTCCTGACTATTTCTCACATATTTTCGTGTTCCCGGCTGAGTTTCTTCACTACTTTGATAGAAGCCAGGATGGCGATCAGGTTGGGGATTACCATAAGTCCGTTGAACATATCGGACATGTTCCACACCAGGTCTACTTTCAGCGCAGAACCTACCAGCACAAATACCACTACAAGGATGGTATAGACTTTAACCATCTTATCTCCGAACAGGTGCCGCACATTAATCTCCCCGAAATAATACCAGCCTATAATGGTGGTAAAGGCAAAAAACAGCATACAGATGGCAATAAAAATTTCCCCAAAGGAACCAAAGGCGGAATCAAAAGCAATCTGTGCCAGAGCGGATCCCGTCGCTCCGCTGGACAGCGCCCCTGTAGAAAGGATCACCAGCGCCGTCAGTGTAAGGATAATAAAGGTATCAATAAATACGCCCATCATGGCAATGATGCCCTGATCCGCCGGGTGCTTCACGTCAGCGGTAGCATGCGCATGAGGCGTGGAACCCATACCGGCTTCATTGGAAAACAGACCTCGCGCCACACCGAAACGCATTGCCTTCTGTACCGTAACACCCAGGGCGCCGCCCAGGACTGCTGACGGATTGAAAGCTGCCACAAAGATATCATGAAAAGCCTTCACTACGCCCTGTCCGTTCATAAACAGAATGATCAGGCATCCTACGATGTAGATCAGCGCCATCAGCGGCACCACTTTCTCTGTCACTCTGGCAATGCGGTTAATGCCTCCAAGGAAGATAAAGGCAGCTACCAGCGCCACAAAGCATCCCACGATGACAGGTTTTATGCCAAAGGCATTTTCAAAAGAACTTCCTATAGAATTGGACTGTACCATATTTCCCATAAAGCCTAAGGCAAGGATAATAGCCACAGAGAAAAATCCTGCCAGGAAGGTTCCGAATTTTCCTTTAAATAAGTATTTGATATAATTCACCGGACCGCCAACAATAACGCCGTTGACTTTCTTTCTGGTATGCTGCGCCATAACAGCCTCCGCGTAGATGGTAGCCATGCCGAAAAAGGCGCTGACCCACATCCAGAAGATCGCCCCCGGTCCTCCGGAAGCAATGGCAGTAGCGGCTCCGGCAATATTTCCCGTACCGACCTGCGCTGCAATGGCGGTAGACAAAGCCTGGAAGGAACTCAGACCGTTCTCTCCGCTTTTCCCATGCAGGGAAAAACCGCCGAACATTTTCTTCATACCTATCCCGAACTTCCGGATCTGGATGAATTTCAGGTGAAAGGTATAGAAAATACCTGTGCCCAGCAGCAGGATCAGCAGTGCGTAATCCCACAAAACCTTATTGACGTTCTCAACAATTGATGAAATAATCTCCATTTTCTTTTGTCTCCCTCTTCCCTATTTCGCTGTCATATTGCTTTTTCGGAGACCTCTGCCGTCCGGCAAGGATATCGGTATACAACTGCGGTATCGCGGCATCTTCCTGCGCAGACAGAACCTGCGTAAAAAAAATCCATGGGACTTTTCCCATGGACTGAAAGTATTCTTTGCCTATAAGCGCAACTGCGTTTATACACAGCCGCTGCCGGCTGCATCTTACTTCACTGTCCTTTTGCCTGAGAGATTCGCAGATCTTCTGCTTTCACCTTCGGCACCCGCTGGCGGGATTCTCCAGAGAGCCATCCAGCTGCAGTCCCTGTTTTTTCAAACCCCTGAGAGTATTACTCCTTCGGTGGGCATAGAGCCTCTTTCCTGCAGCCTTCTATTGGCACAATATGCAGTTTTTTTCACAACGCTATTAATTATAACAGCATTCCCAGCTTTGTCAATCCCCCTTTGCCGGACAAATGTCTTTTTTATGCGGATTTTACCTTTTTCGTATATAACACACATTGCTGACCAGAAAACTGCTGTATTTTCTCACATATCCCACAAATTCTTCCCGGTCGATATAATACTCCCTGCCCCAGGAGGAGACTTTCATGTAGACTTCGTCCATTCCCGTCACTGTGACAAAATGGGCGCAGATCTCGGCTGCCGGAAGGTACTGCCCTTTTCCGTTTTTCTCATAGAGCGCCAGCTTGTGGCGTTTCCAGGGAATGGGAAAATTCGGTCCCACTGCCAGGATCACCGGAATGTCGTGGGCCAGCATGGCACTGATCCTGTTCCAGATATTCCTTCCCAGTACCCCGAAGGATGCCTTCAGAGGAATCTTCGCACACTGGAAATAGCGATTGATGCCTGCACAGAGAAGCCAGCCCGGCATTCCAAAATAAGGGATCACCGGAAAATAACTATGCCTCATCTTTTTGGCACATTCCAGATACTGTTCTGTTTCCAGAATTCCGCTGCCTTCTGTCATTTTCCCCAGCAGGGATGAAGCACAAGATTCCTTATACAGACTCAGATACAGCAGCAGATCCGTGCCTGCCGCCACACCGCAGCCGTATTTCTGGATCATGGCGTTCTCACTCCATGACTGGCTTCCCCCGTAAGATAAAGCCCCCTCCCTCATAACCGCAACATATGGATTTCTCAATCGGCTTGCTTTCATTGTCTCGTCAACCTTTCCATGATATCTCTGTGCAGATTTCTTCTGAGATGGAAACTGCACCTCCCATTTTACATTCTGTTACCTTTCCCCCTTGTCTGTAAACCACTGCCTCTATGGTTCCTCCGGGCTGCCGCAGCTGATAGGTATAAATCCCATCTGCCTTCCCCTCGGACAGACAGACGGCGGTTCCCATAGTACCGCTTCCGCAGCTGCTTTCCCATATAAGGGAATCTGTCTCCTTCACATATACGGCAGGTATCATACTGTCCCCTTTCACATACATCACTCCGCAGGCATCGCAGGAAACCCGGCGCAGCGCTGCCTGTATGATCCCCGGTGTTTTCACAGGCTCCGGCTCTGAGAAAACAATGACATGGCAGATTCCGTCGAACTCCACCAAAGGATAGCTCTCGCCCTCCTCCGTCTGTACCCTGCACACTTTAAGCGGAAGGGGCATCTGGATCCTGCTAGTCCCTTTCTCCAGATCCACCTCCGCGGTCAGGATCCTGTCTGAACCGCTGACCTCCACAGGCACTTTCTCCGGATGTTTCTCATCTAACAGACTCTTCAGGTATCCAAAGCTCCTGGAAGCATTCCCGCAGAATTCTCCGCCCATCATCTGCATGCGCCATGTTCCGTCTTCTTTTTCTTCAATAAATCCCACCTGCTCCGCATGGAGCTCCTCTTTTTCCAGCAGCTGTGCCGCGATCTGTGCATAGTCCTCTCTTCTGACCTTGTCCAGGACAAAGACGGTGATATTCCCGGTGGGGTCTGCTGTGCGTATCCTCAGATCCATACCTTTTCTCCCCTGTTTTCTTTTTTTTCATAATACCATGAAATCAGACAAAAAAGAGTAAAATAATCATAAAATATCTTTTTCATTTTCCATATCGACAATTGGGAACAGCTATGATATATATGATTGTAGAAATTTATTTTTTTGGGGGTATTTTATCATGAAACAAGCTGACACTTCTGTGAATCAGATAACCGAAGGCGTTATCTGGAAACAGCTCCTGATCTTCTTCTTTCCCATCATGCTGGGAACCCTGTTTCAGCAGCTGTACAATACCGCTGACGCAGTGGTGGTAGGACGGTTTGTAGGCACGGAAGCCCTTGCCGCAGTGGGCGGTTCCACCGGACAGATCGCCAATCTTATCGTAAACTTTTTCGTAGGTCTCGCCTCCGGCGCAACCGTTATCATCGCCAGATATTACGGCGCCAAGAATAAGAAGGATTTAAATGATACGCTCCACACAGCAGCGGCTCTGTCTTTAGCAGGCGGAATTCTCACCTCCGTCATCGGCATTGCCGCCACACCCGGCATGCTCCGTCTGATGAAGACGCCGGATAACGTAATGGCAGATTCCCGGACTTATCTGTCTATTTATTTTGCCGGGATCCTTTTCGTTTTTATCTACAATGTAGGCTCTGCCATACTGAGGGCTGCCGGGGACTCCAAACGGCCTTTATATTTTTTGATCGTATGCTGCTTTATTAACATCTTTCTGGATATTGTGCTGGTGGTGTTCTTTCATATGGGTGTGGCAGGCGCCGCCATCGCTACAGTGGTCTCCCAGGCGGTCAGCGCAGTCCTGGTGATCCTGGTGCTGCTGCGCTCTACGGATATGTACCGTCTGGTTCCCAGACAGATCCGCTTTCATAAATTCCTGCTGATATCCATCATTACCATCGGACTGCCTGCCGGAATCCAGTCCGTCATGTACAATATTTCCAACGTGCTCATCCAGACCTCATTAAACAGTCTGGGTACTGCTACTATGGCAGCCTACACCGCTTTTGGGAAGATCGATGCTGTCTACTGGATGATCTCCGGCGCTTTCAGTGTGTCCATCGTAACCTTTATCGGGCAGAATTACGGCGCAGGAAAATACAGCCGCATGAAAAAAAGTGTAAAGGTATGTCTGCTTCTGGACTTCATTGCTTCCCTCCTGGTAAGCGCGCTCCTTCTGGGTCTGGGGCAGTTCTTATTCCGTCTGTTCACCACAGACCCTGAGGTGATTCGGATCGGTATGCAGATCGTCTATGTGATCGCCCCTTCCTATGTGCTGTTTATCTTCATTGAGATTCTTTCCAGCGCACTGCGGGGTATGGGCAATGTACTGGCGCCTATGCTGATGACCTGCGGCGGTGTATGTGTCCTGAGGATCCTCTGGATCTTCTTCGTGGTGCCTCTTGCGCCGGGAATCACCAGCATTCTGCTCAGCTATCCGGTCTCCTGGGCGCTCACCGCAGTGCTGTTTTTGATTTATTACTACCGATACCAGAAAAAATTCTTCCGCTCTCACGGGGAAGATGAAGCTTGAGCGAAAGGAGTTGAAAGACCATGAATCTTACCTTTTCCGGCGATACCGGCATACTCGCTTCCGTACAGGAAGGCATCCAGATCCTGCTGGATGAATGCAAAGAGCAGCCCTATGCTCTGGATATCCGGCTGGAATCCGCTTTACCCGGCACACTCTCCGTACAAAAAGAAGGCAGCCACTGCAGGATTTCCTGCAATACGCCTGCCCATTTTTTCCGCTGCCTGAACAGGATCCTGTGCCATCCCCTGGAGGATCTCTGCATCCAGGAGCAGCCTGCCTTTGAACAGAACGGCTTCATGCTGGACTGCTCCAGAAATTCTGTGGCATCTGTGGAAACTGTCAAATCGCTCATCCGCATCCTGGCAAAGCTGGGTATGAACCAGCTCCTTCTGTACACGGAAGACACTTACCAGGTGCCCGGACTTCCCTATTTCGGCGCCTACCGGGGCGGATATTCCCAGGAAGAACTGCGGGAACTTGACCGCTATGCCCAGCTTTTCGGCGTGGAGCTGGTCCCCTGTATCCAGACCCTTGCCCATCTTCACAATGCCCTGAAATGGCCTATGGGAGCAGAGCTAAAGGACAGCGCCGACATTCTGAAGGTAGGATCTGAAAAGGTCTACGCCTTCATCGAAACACTCCTGGATTCTTTAAAGACCTGCTTTACCACCAGACAGATCCATATCGGTATGGACGAGGCAGTCTCCCTGGGGCTGGGAAACTATCTGAAAGAAAACGGGTATAAAAAAAGTGCCCTTCTGGTAAAGGAGCACAGTCTGCGGGTATTGGAAATCTGCCGGAAACTGGGCTGGGAGCCTATGATGTGGAGCGATATGTATATCACTTCCAATACTGGCAGCACCTATTATGATATTGCTGAAAACCCCGACACTTCCCACTGGGAAAAGCCGGATCCGGATCTTGGTCTGGTCTACTGGGATTACTATAACGCGGACAAGCAGCTTTCCCGGAATATGCTCCGGGTGCACAAAGAACTTTCTTCCAAAGTCATCTTTGCCGGAGGCATCTGGAACTGGAACGGAATCGCGCCCAATTACGGAAAAGCCATCCGCTGCACCGGGGCAGCTCTGGAGACATGCCGGGAGCAGCAGATCTCCCATGTCTTTGCCACCGGCTGGCTGGACAATGGAGCAGAGACCCCCATAGACGCCATCTATCCCGGGCTTGCAGCATTTGCCCAGCTCTGCTTCCGGGAACATCTGAATCAGAAGGAACTGGAACAGCTCTTTGAGGACTGCATTGGCGGACGCTATGAGGATTTTTATCAGCTGGATGCTTTTGATTCCCTTTTTACCGGGATCGGTGAGAACCAGTCCGCGGACAATCCGTCTAAATATCTGCTGTATCAGGATCCTCTGCTGGGCATCTTTGATTACCATATCCAGGGCGTAGACACCCATACTTATTATTCCCGGCTGGCAGCGCAGATCGGTCCCTGCCGGGAAACCTCAGCCAAATATGCCGATTTCTTTGCTTTCTATGAGACATTGGCGCTGGTTCTGGCAGACAAGGCAGATCTGGGCATCCGCATCAAAGCAGCCTATGACAGCAAGGATTTATCCACATTAAGAGGAATTTCCGATACGGTTATCCCCAGGATTGCTGAAAATCTGTGGAATCTGCGTCTGCTGCGGGAAAAACTGTGGATGAAGGATTCCAAACCCTTTGGCTATGAGCTCCTGGATATTAAACTGGGCGGCGTTTCAGCGCGGCTGGAAAGCTGCAGGCGCCGGTTAAATGCCTGGCTTGAACAGCGGGTTTCCTGTCTGGAAGAGCTGGAGCAGGAGCGGCTGCCCTACTGGACCATTGAGAACCGGTATCCCCATCGTCCGGATCAGTCTCTGCGGGAAAATCTTTGGAATAAGATTGTCAGTGGGTGTGATCTGATTGATACGATTTAATAAGCGATTTCTAAAGATAAGACAAAACAGGCGTGCCTGCGCAGGGTCTGACTGCGCGGGTACGCCTGTTTCTGCTTTTTTTGTATAGCATCAGGAGCTTGTATTTCTGTATTTTTTAGGGGAGATTCCTGCTTTTTCTGTAAAAAAACGGGTAAATACTGCATGATCACTAAAGCACAATTCGTCTGCGATTTCACTGATACTCATAGAGGAGGACACCAGATAATCCTTCGCCCGCTCAAAAAGCATATTTTTCTGCAGCACAATAGGCGAAATACCAAAATATTCCTTAAATTTATTAGATATATAGGTGGGATTCATATGGTACTTCTCTCCCAGCTTTCCCAATGTCATATCCGCTCTCGGCTTTTCGGAAATATCGTTAAAGATATCAATAAAAATATTGGGGATATCCGGTGCCATCTGGGTCTTCTGACATTGAAGAAAGCTGTCAAAAATGCAGGCGAGCACTTCCAGCGCTTTGGCATTTTTATAAATCATATCCGCAATGGTTCTTTCGTTTTGAATTGCTTCCATATAGGCAAAAAACTTTTTTTCAAATTCCGCATAGTTTTCCATATGCACCCGGTAAGGAAGCTTTAAAAGATTGAGCACATCCATATTGTATGCAGTCCTGAAATTAAAATGCCACCAAAGAAATACTGCTTCCTGCTTGGATGTTTTAATATGATCATGCACCACATAAGGCGGGACAAAAATCGCGTCCCCTGCCTTACAGAAATATTCTTTCCCTTCAATCCGTAAAAGCGCTTCTCCCTTTTTCAAATAGGACATGACGCAGCAGGGCAGTTCTCTGTTTCTCTGATTCATCTCTGTCCTCACCTGATAGTCATAATCCAGAATCTCCAGAAAAGCTCTTTGAATCAATGGCTTCAACCATTCACTCACCCTGCCGCTTCCTCCTTTCGCCATACACAGTTTCTAAAAGAAATGTCTCTCCTTATTTCTGAAAGCAGACTCCCATCTTCACACTTTCTTCAGGATGATTGATAATGTAACGTTCATAACTCTTATGGCATTCTTCAAACTCCACTACCGGATCCACAAGATTGTCACAGCGGAAGCTTCCCTTACAAAGCATGTCCCATGCTGTCCGGCAGATTCTGTCAAAACTCCAGCGGGGATAATCATTGTTTGGCTCGCTGCACGCCCTGGAAAAGTAGAAATGGCACTGGTTGAAATGTCCCTCATACCCGAGATTAATGGGAATGCGGCATTCTCCAAGCCATCCTACCATGGCAAAATTTCCTCCGTAAGCCAGCGCCCGGATGCCCTGCTCCACAGCTTTATAATTACCGCTGGTCTCAATTACCACATCCACACCGATACCGTCTGTGAGATCTCGCAGAATGAGTCCGAAATCTTCCTTTCGCGGATCAAATGCTAAGTCTGCGCCATTGTCCAGCGCTGCTTTTCTTCGCTTCTCGATGGGATCGCTGACTGCTACCATAGACGCTCCTGCCAGCTTTGCAGCCTGCGCAGCCATGAGCCCGATCGCTCCCAGACCTGAGATCAGCACTCTGTCGCCTACGCGGACATGACCGTCCCGAATGCCGCCAAGTGCAAACTGCAGGGGATCATAGCATACAGCCTCTTTCCAGCTCATACTTTCCGGCATGATCAAAAGCTCCTCTGCCTTTACAGTATGCGTATTCCTCAGATTTCCATACCCGGCAACCCTCTGTCCCAGCTGCAGGTTTTCCACGCCTTCTCCTAACTCCGTAATTTTTCCCACAAACATATTTCCAAGTCCTGATTTGCCTTCATTGACCAGCTCTTTCTCCCTTTTCCTGAAAATATGCGTTTGTTCATCATAATAAACCTTTGCATAGGGATCTTTCCCTCCCCTTGCCACTCTGTTCCATGTTTTGGAGCTCCGTACTCAGACTGAACTCTCACATATCCTTTCGGTACAGGCTGATCTTCATAAGCTTCCAGTATCGGCATTCCCTCTTTGCCCAACAATAACTGTTTCATAGCTGCTTCCCCTTCTCTCCTTTATTTTTTAACTGCTGTTTTTATCCCGTCCATATTTGCGGATTCTACCACTGCCTCTACAAAGCAGAGACTCTTATATCCTTCTGTAATATTGCAGGAAGTATCTTTTCTATTCTCGATACACATCAGGAATTCTCTAACCTCATCCTCATAGGCATCTGCCTCTGATGAAACCTCCTCTGTCTCCGGCTGTTCTCTGTCTGTATAAGTAAACACCGCATGATTATGGTCTTCAAACTCAACCGTGACATGCTCGTAAACCGCCTTGAAGCTTCCTTTCCATATGCCTGGAATTTCACAGTTATTGGCTGTAATAGATGCTGCCGCACCGTTCCCAAACAAGGAAACAGAGGCGCTGACATCTTCCACTGTATAGCGGGCTGTATTCCCATGGCACAAATTGTTCATAATGCCTGTTACAGATTTCGGTTCACCGATCAGATATCTGCACATATCATAAAGATGGATCGCCTGTTCAAAAATCTGACCGCCGCACAGGTCCACCTGGATCCACCAGGGCGTATGGAGGGAATTGCAGGCATAATGTCCGTAGAAAAGAACTGGTCTGCCTGTTTTTCCCGACTCTATCAGTTGTTTTAATTTTTTTACAGCCTCTCCCTGGCGCATATGAAATCCGACACGTGTGATAATTCCGTTTTCCTGTGCTGTCTTTACCATTCTCTTACCGGTTTCTGTATCCAGAGCAATGGGCTTCTCAATAAAAATATGTTTGCCTCTTTTTGCTGCTTTCTCAAACTGACCGTCCTGGGCAAAAGGCGGCAGACAGATGAAGAGACCTTCAAACGCTTCCTTTTCCAGCATTTCGTCAAAATCCCAATACTCTTTGATATCCGTCTCTTTCATTTCTTCCTTGAATTTCTGTCTTGCCGCTGCACTGCGGTCACAAACAGCCACAATCCGGGCGCCTACTGCTTCCAGCCTTTTCCCATGCCCTCTGCCCATATTACCGGCTCCTAATACTGCGATTCTTACACTCATTGCTAAAAACCTCCCTACTGTTGTTTCAAACTTTTATCCTTTTACTGCGCCTGCCGTGATCCCGTTCACAAAGCTTCTCTGGAAAATAGAATATACGATCAGGATTGGAACCGTACAGATTGTCACCCCTGCTGCGATCAGAGAAGTATTCATGGTATATTCCCCCTGGAAATACATAAGTCCTAATGGGAGTGTCCTGTATTGATCATCGTATACCATCAGCATGGGAAGCAGATAATCGTTCCAGGACCACATAAACTCAAAGATCAGCAATGAAGTCAGCGCCGGTTTGGTAAGCGGCAGCATGACATAAAGCCATGTACGGAATTTCCCTGCTCCGTCTATCGTAGCTGACTCCACCAGCTCGTCCGGCAGTTCCCTGAAAAAGGACCGCATCATAAAGCATGCAAAAGGCATAGATAAACCGAAATAAGGCAGTATCATCGCCTGCAGCGTATTGATCATCCCCAACTGCTGAATGTTGTAATACAGCGGAATGATCATGGCATTAATAGGAATCATCATTCCCACAAGGATAAAGGTAAAAATCATATTTCTGCCTTTCCATTTCAATTTTCCAAAGGCATATCCCGCCAGTGATGCCAGCAGGAGCACGACTGCCACTCTGGGCACAGCAACCAGAATGCTGTTCCTCATATATGTACTCATCTTTCCGGTGGTCCACGCCTCTTTTATATACTCAAATGTAATGGAGTCCGGCAAAGCAAAAGGATCATTGACTGCAGGGTCAAAGGGCTTGAGCGCTGCAAGCCACATCCAGAAAATCGGCAGTATGGAAATAAACACAAAGAGTATCAATACTGCATATATGAAAATATGTCCAATTTTTTTCCTGATAAATGAACTGTGCCTCATACTGCTTCCCCCTTACGTATTATCCCTGTCGGTCAGTTTCATAAAAATTCCTGAGCAGACTGCTATAATAACCGCCAATACTACCGCAAGAGCAGATCCATATCCGTAATCGTTCATGTTGAAAGCGGAATTATACATATAAGTAGAAATCACCTCAGAAGAATGGTAGGGTCCGCCCTTTGTCATGACATAAATCAGGTCGAATACCTTAAAGGAACCGATCAGTGAGTTGGATACCAAGAGCACAATGGTCCCTTTAATCAGCGGTACAATCACATAGAAAAATTTCTGCACAGGATTGGCGCCTTCCAGCCGCGCCACTTCCAGATAGCTGCTGTCAATTCCCTGCAGCCCGGCAAGGAAAACCACCATATTAAATCCGTAGCAGGTCCAGCTTCCTGCAATCAGCAGAAACCAGATAACCAGCTTTTCATCCCCCAGATAGTCAATGGAAGCCAGACTGTCCAGCCCCAGTGCACGGAACATTTTTCCCATGACACCGAATTCCGGGTTATATATCCAGCCCCATACAATTCCTACTGCTACAAGTGAAACCACATTTGGCATGAAATAAGTAAGTCTGTATAAAAATTTCCCTTTTACCCATTTATTGGTAAGAATCACAGCAAAAATCAGCCCCAAGAGAACCGGAATAAAAATTGTGAATAAAATCCAAATGATATTGTTTCCCAGCGCTTTATAAAAAATGGGATCCCGGAATACACGGATATAATTGTCAAGTCCCACCCACTTCATATAAGGGGATGCGCCATT
The DNA here is from genome assembly GCA_019119975.1 of Candidatus Blautia merdavium. Classification (GTDB taxonomy): domain Bacteria; phylum Bacillota; class Clostridia; order Lachnospirales; family Lachnospiraceae; genus Blautia; species Blautia merdavium. The sequence continues at coordinate 14,287 of DWVZ01000053.1, forward strand.
CCATTCATTCAGACTGATCTTCACAGTGGAAAAAATAGGACCTACCAAGAACAGGCAATAGAAGAACAATGCCGGAGCCACAAATGCAAAACACCCCATCCAGTTTTTTATTTTTCTTTTTCTGTCCAAATACAACACCCCCGTGCATAAAAGGGCTGCGAAACCTCCGCAGCCCTTTCTTTCTATTCTACAGAATAATTTCCAGCTTCAATTTCTTCTTCAAATGCCTGCTGTTCCTGTTCCATACAGGACTGTCCGTCAATCTTGCCTGCAATCAGCTGCTGAATATAATTTTTTGTCACATCATTTACCTTTGGAGGCATTAATACGTCTATGTTTTCACCTAAATTCTCTGAACTGTTGATTTCATCTACTACATTTTTAAACAGCTCACTCAATTCATAAGTGCTATAATCCACATCCTTTACAGAAGGAATCAGTCCTGCTTCATACCAATATTCCATACTATCCATCTGGAAAAGGTAATCCACAAATTTCACTGCCATCTCTTCGTGCTCTGTCTTAGCATTAACCACTACGGCTTCTCCCA
>DWVZ01000054.1 GCA_019119975.1 Candidatus Blautia merdavium
GTCAAAGTCCTGTGCCTTACCGCTTGGCGATAGCCCAAGACCGCCTTACGGCTAAGGTGGATAAAGGGATTCGAACCCTTGGCCTCCAGAGCCACAATCTGGCGCGCTAACCAACTGCGCTATACCCACCACATATTCTCTGCACTTCTCAGTGCAACGTGCTTGGAGGGATTCGAACCCCCGACCCACGGCTTAGAAGGCCGTTGCTCTATCCAGCTGAGCTACAAACACAACTCACATCAGATTTCTCTGATGAAGCGGGTGATGGGAATCGAACCCACATATCCAGCTTGGAAGGCTGGTGTTCTACCACTGAACTACACCCGCACGGGATTATTCTGAAACAGTCGGGGTGACAGGATTCGAACCTGCGACCTCCTGGTCCCAAACCAGGCGCTCTAGCCAAGCTGAGCCACACCCCGTGGTGTTTTTTCTCGCCTGCCAGGCGTCCTCTCCCGGCGACGCAATTAAATATACCATACCGTTTCTCAAAAGTCAACTGTTTTTTTACATATTTTTTATTTTTCTGTTTTCGGGCTTATTTTCCATCTCGATTACAAGACTAAATTTTCCATAAACCCTTTTTATTACCGGTCTTTTTACACTGTCTGACCATTAATCCTCTAAATAATTGATCGTATAATGCGCTTCTCCATCCCGGTCAATTTCCATGATGAGATAGCTGGGTTTCCTTCCCCACTGTCTTGGATAAGAGATGCTTCCCGGATTCAGCACCGTTACCCCCTCCGTCAGATCAATCTCCGGGCGGTGGGTGTGTCCGTACATGGCAATATCTATCTTTCTTGCCGCAGCCTCCTCTTTAAGCCTTTCCGTGCCCATGGATACTCCGTAATAATGTCCATGGGTGATCAGGACATGATATTTTCCCAGCCAGAACTCCTCTTCTCTTGGCAGGTCGGAAAAGAAATCATTATTCCCGCTTACCATATGCACCGGACACTCAGCCAGCACCTCGATATAATCTTCATGACCTTCCACATCCCCCAAATGGATCAGCTGGTCAATAGGGCTGACCCGCTCCAGCACTTTCTCCAAATTCCTCTCATGTCCATGCGTATCGCTGACAATCAGTATCTTCATACTGCGAAATTCTCCCTCTTTTACAATAAATCTTCTTTTTCTAAAAGTTCCTTCATCTTTTTCAGTGCATTTCCCCTGTGGCTGATGCTGTTCTTTTCTTCCCGGGAAAGCTGGGCTGTACTGACATCTCTGTCCGGCAGATAGAAAATGGGATCATATCCAAAGCCGTTTTCTCCTCTTTCCTCATAGCCGATCCTGCCCTCTATGGTTCCCCGCACCACATACTCCCTTCCGTCCGGGAAAGCTGCTGCGATGGCGCAGACAAATCTGGCAGTCCGTTTTTCATCCGGAACGCCTGACAGCCGGTCCATAAGATTTTGATTTTTGATCCTATAAGAGGTATCTTCCCCCATATATCTGGCAGAATAAATTCCCGGCTCCCCGTTGAGATAATCAATTTCCAGTCCGGAATCATCTGCCAGGACCATCTCTCCCGCAAGCCTGCATACAGCACGGGCTTTGATCAGGGCATTTTCCTCAAAGCTTTTTCCGTCTTCTTCAATCTCTGCCTGGATGCCTGCCTCTTTCATGGACAGGATTTCTACGGGAAGACTGCCTAAGATCTCCCGGATCTCTTTCATTTTATCTTTGTTTCCTGTAGCGAAAATCAATCGTTTCATTGTTCTCCCTTACTCTCCTTTTCCTCCTGCAGGTGCTTTTTCCTGGGTGGTTTGGGACCCAGGAACTGATAGAAATAAGTTTTCATCATTCCGTTATATAATTTTCTGTTCTTGTCCGCTTTTCTTCCGATATAACGCTCCGCATCACTGTAAGCTGTGATCAGATACATGGACCAGGAATCCAGCCTGCCGAAGCTATCTCCTATGGTCTGATACAGAGCCGGCAGATTTTTCTTCTCCTCGATGCGCTCTCCATAGGGAGGATTTGAGATGAGGAACCCGTATTTTTTCGGATGATTCAGATCTTTTACGTCCCTCTGCTGGAAATGGATCAGTTTCTCCACGCCTGCAAGCCTGGCATTTTCCCTTGCCGCCTTCACGATCTCCCCGTCCAGGTCGTAGCCCTGGATATCTGTCTCGATCTCCAGATTTACCTGCTCCCGGGCTTCATCATGTGCATAATACCAGTGTTTCCTGGGAATGAGATTTTTCCATTCTTCTGATAAAAAGCTGCGGTTCATGCCCGGCGCGATCTTTGCCGCCATCATGGCAGCTTCTATGGGGAAAGTGCCGCTTCCGCAGAAAGGATCCACCAGGATCCGGTCCTTATTCCAGGGAGTCAGCATCAAAAGTCCGGCAGCCAGAGTCTCTGTGATCGGCGCCTTGCTGGTCAGCTTCCGATAGCCTCTCTTATGTAAGGACGGTCCTGTAGTGTCGATGCCAATGGTTGCCACATCTTTTAAGAATGCGACGCGGATGGGATAGCTGGGACCGTCCTCCTGGAACCATTCCAGATGATACACGGATTTCAGCCTTTCCACCACGGCTTTCTTCATAATGGACTGAATGTCAGAAGGGCTGAATAATTTACTCTTTACAGAATTGGCTTTTGCCACCCAGAACCGTCCGTCCTGGGGAATATACTCCTCCCAGGGAAGCGCCTTTGTCTTATCAAACAGTTCCTCAAAGGTCTCTGCGCGGATCTTCGCCACTTTGATCAGCACACGCTCTGTAGTCCGCAGAAAGATATTGGCTCTTGCCACAGCCTCTTCATCGCCCCAGAAGGTAACTTTCCCATCCTCCACTTCGCTGATCTCATATCCTAAATCCTGTATTTCCCGTTTCAGCACTGCCTCCATTCCAAAATGGCAGGGTGCGATCAGTTCAAATTTCCTCATGAAAGCTGTAACTCCTTCACAATTTCCCCTTCAAATCCGCGGATGCTGAACAATCCGTTCTCCAGGACAGCATAGGTAGGAATGTTGCCTTCTTTGGGAATGGATACAGAGCCCGGATTTAAAATGGTATAGTTTTCTTTCTTTTCTGCCCGGAGTACATGGGTATGACCATGGATAAAGATATCTCCGTTTTTCAAAGGCGGCAGATTTTCTTCATTATAGACATGACCGTGGCTGGCATAGATGGTCCTGCTGCCATCCAGGATCACACAGTAATCTGCCATAATGGGGAACTGCAGTACCATCTGGTCCACTTCCGCGTCGCAGTTGCCTCGCACGACATAGAGCTGGTCTTTATACTCGTTGAGCATGGCAATGACCTTTTTGGGCGCATAGTCCCTGGGCAGGTCGTTGCGGGGTCCGTGGTAAAGCAGATCCCCCAGAAGGATCAGGCGGTCTGCCTTCTCTGCTTCATATGCCTCCAGCATTTTCTCACAATAATAGGCAGAGCCGTGGATATCGGATGCAAACATATATTTCATTCTCTTTTGTCTCCTTTATTTTCAAGTTTCTTTCATTCTACTATGCTCTGTGGAAAAATACAAGTTAGAACCTTGGTAACAGCGAATTCCGCCTACCACAGATTTGACACGGTAGCCCTTTTTCATCAGTGTCCTGGCGGCAAAGAGACTGCTTCCTCCTCTCTCACAGTAAAGGATCAGGGTCTTCCTCTTTGGAAGGCTCCTGCTGGTTTCCAGCTCCTCATAAGGGATGTTGACCGCGGTTTTAAAATGGCTTTTCTCAAAAGCTTCCCGCTCCCTCAGATCTATGATCACTGCATCTTTCCTGCCCAGATACTCATCCAGCTCATCTGCAGATATTGTCTCAATACTGACCATATGCATTATCCTTTTTCTTTTAGTATATACAGATTTTCTTTCCTTGTTTTCTGCCTTTCCCGTAAAAAGAAGCTCCGGCGGCTGCCGAAGCTTCTCTTGCTGAGCTCTGTCTGAATCTTTGCTGTCCTTTATTCGTAGTCGTATGCAGACTTGGAGCTGTTTCTGGATGTTGAATTTGAATTTTTATTCTTAGAACTTACGCTGTTCTGGGAGCCGCTGTTCTGAGCGTTCTGGGAACGGTTGCTCTGGGAATTCTGAGAATAGCTATTCTGAGCATTCTGTGAGCTGTTGTTCTGAGAGCTGCTGTTCTGCATATTTCTGCTTCCGCAATTTTCTGCATAAGTGTTCCTGCTGTTGGATGCGGATTTGTTTTTGCTGTTTTCACTGCCGCTGTTTTTCGCCATTGTGATTACCTCCTGAATAAACAATTTTTATTACAGTTCTAGTATCTCTGACTGCGGCAGAAAATATTCCCCGGCGGCAAAAATAAATCCAGCAAATTTTAACACTATTAATAAAAAAATAATATTATTGCTTTTTTTTTACTTTTATATTATAATGTGTTATGTAAAAAGAATTTACCCTTCAAAAATTTTTTTTACATTATAACCCCTTATTTAATTATTTATACTCCCCTCGGACCACCCGGCAGCTCCCCTGTCGGGTGGTTCTCTTTCTATCTGAAATAAGCCTCCTCAATCCTCCGAGGATTTCCCTCACACACTCTCCATCCCTTACCTCTTCCGAAAATAAGACAGCAAAAACAGCACCGCAGCCACCGGCAGCACAATGGGCAGAAGAAAACTTACCACTGCCGCGAGAAACCACAGAACCAGCAGGACCACACCGATCACCGCCGCGACTCTCAGCCAATGTCTTCCTCTTTCTGTAAGCCGTCCTGCCGCCTGTTTTACCTGCTCCTGTCTCTGAGTTTCCTCATGGGCTTCATAGTAAGTCTCCCCTCCGGCGCCTCCCCGGTGTCCGGAGGCTTCCAGTATCGTCCTGGCGATCAGTCTGGGATCGCCCAGGGCAGAGGTCACCTGCTCCTCTGTTTTTCCTTTTCTCATTTCTTCCTCAATATAGGCATTATAATATTGTATATGTCCTCTGATCTCTGCCTCGGTCTGTTCTCCCCTCAGCGCGTCTTCTAATAATCTTAAAAATTCCTGCTTATCCATAAAGTGAATTCCTTTCTCCGCTTGTATGGTCATAAATGCTTTCCGCGCACTGTCTGCTGCCTGTTCTCTTTCGTCCTATGTATGTGATAAGTTTTGTCTTTCGTCTGTCATTGCCTCTATATCAGCTTAAACTCTTCTGCCAGCGCCCGAAATCCCGGCATAGCGTTTTGGATGGTTTCATAAGCTACACAGTAGGCGATCCTGATATAGCCCGGGCAGGCAAAGGAAGACCCTGGGACAAGAAGGATCCGGTGCTTCTTGGCTGCTTCACAGAAAAGCTTCTCATCCTCCACCGGAGACTTCACAAAGAGATAGAAGGCGCCCTGAGGCTTAATACAGGAAAATCCCAGAGATTTGAGCCCCTCGTAGATGGCTTCACGGTTCCTGTCATAATAGGGTACGTCTGCTTTTGCACCCAGACACTTCGCCACTGCCTTCTGCATCAGGGAAGGCGCATTGACAAATCCCAGGATCCTGGTAGCCACATTGGCTCCCGCCTGAATCTCAGCAGCATCTGCCGCCTCATCGGGGATTACCAGATAACCGATGCGCTCTCCCGGAAGGGAAAGGGACTTACTGAACGAATATCCCACAAGGGTGTTTTCATAATACTTGGTCAGGTACGGCACCTCTGCCCCGTCATAGGCAAGTTCCCGGTAGGGCTCATCTGAGATCAGGTAAATATCCGTGCCGAATTCCTCCTGCTTTTTCCTTAACAGCGCTGCCATGCGCTCTATGGTTTCCTCTGAGTAGATCACTCCGGTAGGATTGTTGGGCGAATTCACGATCACCGCCTTGGTCCTGGCTGTGATCTTTTCTCCCATCTCTTTTAAATTGGGCTGGAACGTCTCGGTATCCGGACTCACTACCACGACCTTCCCCTCATAATTTGCCACATAGGAATTGTATTCTCCGAAATACGGCGCGATCACCAGCACCTCATCCCCCGGATTTAAAAGGGTCTTCAGGATCACATTCAGTCCCCCTGCCGCTCCCACGGTCATGACAATGTTTTCTTCATGGAAAGAAGTCTGAAATCTCTCATTGAGGGACTCTGCCACTGCCTTTCTTACCTCTTCGTACCCGCTGTTGCTCATATAACCGTGGAGCACCACCGGATCTTCCTTTTCCAGCTCCTGTATAATGGCTTCCTTCACCTCTGCCGGCGCAGGCACATTGGGATTTCCCAGGCTGAAATCATAGACATTTTCTGCCCCGTACTGCTCTGCCAATTTCTTTCCTTCCTCAAACATTGCTCTGATCGCGGAACTGTTCTTCACCAGATCCGCCATTTTATCTGCTATCATGCTGTTTCCGTCCTTTCTTTTCCGCTTTTCGTCCATTATACTCTCTTTTCTTTACAAAGGCAACGTGTTAAAATATCGTATCTTCTCAGGCAAACGACAGCTGATACAGGCTGCTGTAAATACCGCCCTTTTTCAGCAGTTCCTCATGAGTTCCCTCTTCCGCGATGCCGTCGTCCGTAAGTACCAGGATCCTCTGGGCTTTGCGGATGGTGGAAAGTCTGTGGGCAATGACAAAAGTGGTTCTGTCCTTTGCCAGCTCCTCCAGAGACTGCTGCACGATCTTCTCGCTTTCATTATCCAAAGCGGAAGTGGCTTCATCGAAGATCAGGATCGGCGGATTTTTCAGGAACACTCTGGCAATGGACAGCCTCTGCTTCTGTCCGCCGGACAGCTTGACGCCTCTCTGCCCGATATCCGTATCATAGCCGTGCTCCAGCTCCATGATGAATTCATGGGCATTTGCCGCCTTGGCAGCCCGCAGGACTTCCTCATCCGTAGCATCCGGCTTTCCGTAACGGATATTTTCCATAACCGTGCCGGCAAAGAGGTACACGTCCTGCTGCACAATGCCGATGTGGTTTCTCAGGCTGTTGAGCCGGATCTTCCGGATATCCTGTCCATCCAGCAGCACCCGTCCCCCGGTCACGTCATAAAATCTGGGGATCAGGCTGCAGAGCGTGGTCTTGCCTGCGCCGGAGCTTCCCACCAGCGCCACGTATTCTCCCGCCTTCACTTTCAGGTTTACATGATCCAGCACCTTTTCCTGGCTTTCTTCATAGCCAAAGGACACATCTTCAAAGGCAATCTCTCCCTTTACCTCCTCCAGCTCCGCAGCGTCCGGCGCGTCCTTGATATCCGGCGCGATCGCCATGATCTCCAGGAAACGGCTGTAGCCGCTGTAGCCGTTCTGGAACTGCTCGGTAAAGGTGATCAGCTTCTTCACCGGATCTGTGAAGTTATTAATGTACAGAAGCACCGTCACCAGGTCTTCCACCGGCATCTCTCCCTTTGTCAGGAAATACGCTCCTGCCAGAAGGACAAAAATCGTGATCAGGGTGGTAAAGGCTCCCATACCGGAGTTGTAGCCGCCCATGTATTTGTAGCTAAGCTTTTTCGCATCCACAAACCGGTCGTTGCCCCGGCGGAACTTCTTCATCTCCTCTTTTTCATTGGCAAAGGATTTTACCACCCGGATGCCGGAAAGGCTGTCTTCGATCTGGGTATTGATATCCGCGATCCTGGCACGGTTTTCCCGGAACGCATTCTTCATCTTCCGGTTAAAGATCACCGCGTAGACCACCAGGAAGGGCACCAGGACAAAGGCTGCCAGCCCCAGCTTCACATTGATGAACATCAGGATCACAAAGGTTCCGGCAAATTTGATAACAGAGATCACCAGATCCTCTGGTCCGTGGTGGAGCAATTCGCTGATATCAAACAGATCCGCTGTGATGCGGGACAGCAGATGTCCCACCTTCTGATTATCAAAAAAGGCAAAGGACAGCTTCTGATAATGGCTGAAAATTTCATTTCGCATATCCCGTTCAATGCGCGCTCCCATAATATGCCCATAATAAGCAATATAAAAGTTGCAGAATGCCTCCACCAGCACCAGGGCGATCATAAAAATCCCCAGCTTCAGGATCATGCCGGTGGCGCGGTCCGCAGGCATCTGCACAATGTTCGTGGTGATGTACCTTACGATCAAAGGGATTACCAGGGTAATGGCAGCTCCCAGGATCGCAAAGAACATGTCAGAAAAAAACAATCCTTTGTAGGGTTTGTAATACCCCGCAAGGCGTTTCAGTGTCTTTCCCATAGCTCTCTTTCTCCTTTGTTTTTTCTTCCCTCTGATTATACTCAGAATCTTTCCTTCTGACAATCTCTAATTTTTCTCAGACTTCCTGGAATCTGCCGTTCTTGCCTCCCGCTCTTCTTCATCCATTCACCTTCTGCCAACGTCCAAGTTCCTTTTTGCCAACTGCATGAAATCAGATTTTTTTCCTTTCCGTTTTATCCTCTTCCCTTTCTCGCAGCCTCACACTGGAAAGCTGTCTCTTAAGCAGAAAAAACCATATCCTGACTCCGGATTGGGATATTCCACCCCCGAAAGCCTCCTGGCGCCCCTGCGCAGATAGGCTTTCACCTTTTCTCCGTATAAAAAGGGGTCATTTCTCTCCACAATCCCCCACTGCATCATCAGCGCCGCCCCACCTGTGACAAAAGGCGCGGCGAAAGATGTCCCGGTCCGCACCCCGTATCCGCCGCCCGGCGCCGCTGTGGTAATCTCCACCCCCGGCGCCGCCAGATCCGGCTTCACCTCATTGGTCACCCTGGTAAATCCTCTGCCGGAAAAGTCCGCATAGGAAAGCAGCCTGGAATTGTAAGCGCCTACGGAAATGGCTTTTCTTGCTGTAGACGGAATGGTCATGGTCGTCTGCACATTTGGGAAAAGAAACTTTGTACCTTCTCCCAATACGCCTCCGCCGGGAAGCCACAGATCTACGGTCCCATTGACGATTTTCCGGGGAATCAGACGGATGCGCCAGGTCCCGCTGTCAAGGTAGCGGTTCTGAGGCAGGAACTCTATATAGATTTCCTGGGAAAGGCTGAAGGGTGCCGGCTTCCCGTAATAGATCAGAATCTCTGTCGAACCCAGGACAAACCGCTGCGGTCCCAGTATTTCCTGAAAAGGTCCTGCCTGCTGCCCGCCCGGATGGACCAGCGCCACCTCCATCTGATCCACATATTGCTTCCAGATCTGCACATTCATGCCAGTCTCATATTGATCCACTCCAAGCTCCACCTCTGTAAGCTCCCGGACAGTTTCCCGGGTGTGGAGGGCTTCGCTGCCTTCATTTCCAGTGCCGATACAGATGACGTTTCTCCCCACTGCCGCCGCTCCGTCAAGGTAAGTTTCCAGCAGCGATTCCCCGCTGTGAGAACCGTAATTGTTTCCAAAACTGAGGTTTAATGCCACCGGCATCCCCATGGACACTGCCTGGCGCACCACATAGTCAATGCCCTGCATCAGCTCCGTAGTCCTGGGAAAGCCTCCGGGTCTGGGATTGCCCAGCTTCACCACCATCAGCGGACTTTCATATGCCACACCTCTGTACACCCCTTCAGAAGCCGCGCCGTTTCCTGCCGCAATGCCCATGACTCCGGTGCCGTGACCGCTTAAATCCCTGCTGGGAACCAGCCGTTCCCGCTCCTGCCGGTCAGAACTTCGCAGCGCTTCATTGATCTGCTCCCGGGTATATTCTGTTCCGATCTGATAACCCTGGGGCGGATTTCCGGGAATGGTCTGATCCCACAGTCTCAGGATCCTGGTTGTCCCATCCGCATTACAGAAATCCGGGTGCGCGTAATCAATACCCGAGTCCACGCACGCTACCAGCACGCCTTTGCCGGTCAGCGGCATTCCCAACGGCGAAAATTCACTCTGCACCGCGCTCATACAGGAAGCGCTTTTCCCCTGGTTTACTGCAAAGAACAAGTTCTTGGGTTTTTCAATGTATTCAATTTCCGGAATCTCGGAAAGTCTCTCAATCTGGCTTTCCGGCACCGTGGCAATAGCAAAATGATTCAACAGCCGCACAGTCCGGATCCCGGGTCCCAGCAGCTGTTCCAGATCACCGGAATACCGCAGGATCAGATCCCAGGTATTTTCCTCCGGATCATACCCCACATCTAACTGAAGGGATCTTTCCCGTTCAGATGGGGAAGCGTCCAGAGCCAGATTTAAAAGGTTTTCCAGTTTCTGATCTTCCATACACCTTTGCTCTTTCTCTTTTCCCTGCCTTCCTACAGTTTATGTCCGGCAAAAGAAAATATGCCCCTCTGCGGCAGCACAGCGCACCAGCCGTACTGCCGCAGAGAGGCATTTCCTTTTTATAGCTCAGGGGCATATTGATTCCCCGCTCCCTTTCTTACAAATCCATACAAGACTACCTTATGCGTCCGCGCCAGTCTCAGCGCCTCGTCAGTAACGGCAGCTCTGGAAACCACTGTAGGGATTCCGCTTCTGATGATTTTTTCCATATAGTCTCCGGAGACCCTTCCGGTGGTAAAGACTGCTGTCTGCTTCAAATCCAGCTGCTCCTTCAGAGCATAGCCGATGACTTTATCCAACGCATTGTGCCTTCCGATGTCCTCCCTTTTGCAGAGGACTTCTCCTGCACGATACAGCACACAGGCATGGGCGCACCCAGTTTCCACAAAAAGGGGACCCGGATTGAAAAAGATTTCCTCTGCTGCCTGAAACAGTCCCCCAATTTCCTCGGGGGATGTCTGCCGGAGCATCTCTCCTGTGTCTCCCTGTATCTGCATCCCTTCCTCCGGTATCTCCTGCCTGCTGCTTTCTTCCTGCGTCCGCAGCATTTCCTCTCCTGCCGGGCAATGTGCTTCCATCTGCACCCGGATTTCTCCTGCCTCCGGAACGATTTCTATTTCCTTTATCTGCCGGGCGTTTTGAATGCAGCCGCGATAAAAAAGCTGTCCCAGCGCCAGCTCTTCCAGATCCTGGGGCGTACACCTGACCGGAAGGCAGTGTCCCTCTGAAGTCTTTATCAAAAACTTCCGCTCTGCTGCCACCTGGTCCCGGAAAGGATGAAGCCCCCGGCAGTCCAGCCTGCCTGCATCTACAATTACTTTTGTTTTACTCTCTCCCATTGCTTTTCCTTAGCTCCTCTGGTATAATGAAACAGATTTATTTCTTACCATAATACGGGCGTCGAAGGGTAACTGGTGTGCCCCCTGGTCTTCAAAACCTGTGTTGGACGTTAACTGCGCCCTGGGTGAGTTCGATTCTCACAGGCGCCCGCCAAAAAGATCTTTTATCTTTCTATTGCTATATCTCTTTTTCTCTGTCTGTCAGACACATCTTCAATTCCCGTATCAGCAGTTCCTTTTCCTCCGGCATAATGGTCCGCATATCCAGAAAGATCCGTTCCTCCCGGATATAAGCGATCACCGGCACCGGAAGACTTCTCAGCCGCATCATCAAATGTTCACAGGATTCTGTCCGCGGCGCTACTGTCACAGCATAGCTTGGGATATCTTCTCCCGGAAGGGAACCGCCGCCCATTCTGCCTGTACTTTCTTCTGCCCGGATTTCTGCGCCGGCTGCTGCATCTTTTACTGCATCCGCAATCTCTTCCGCCTGCCGTTTCAGCTCCTCCCGTGTCCTGGACAGCATAGAAAGTACCGGAATCTGTCTGCGTGCCTGCTCTTTGTCCCGGTATGCACGGAAGGTGGCTGCCAGCGCTGCGGTGAGACATTTATCCAGACGCAGCGCCCGCATCAGCGGATGGGTCTCCATCTCTTTGATGTATGCCTTCTTTCCTGCCAGGATCCCTGCCTGGGGACCTCCCAGAAGCTTATCTCCGGAAAAGCTCACCACGTCCGCCCCCTGCGCCAGGGTTTCCTGCACGGAGGGTTCGTGGGCAAGCCCGTATTCCTCCAGATTCTGCAGGACTCCGCTTCCCAGATCTACCAGCACCGGAAGCTGGTATTTCTTTCCCAGTGCTGCCAGTTCCTGCACCGTTACTTCTTCTGTAAATCCTAAAATCCTGTAATTGCTGGTGTGAACCTTTAAAAGGGCTCCTGTGTTTTCATTGATCGCTTTTTCGTAATCGGAGATCCTGGTCCTGTTGGTACAGCCGGTTTCCCGAAGGACTGCGCCGCTTTGTTCCATGACTTCCGGAATGCGGAAATGTCCGCCGATCTCGATCATCTCTCCTCTGGAAACAATGACTTCTTTTCCCTTCGCCAAAGCGGAGAGCATCAGGGTCACTGCCGCCGCATTATTATTCACTGCCACTGCCGCCTCCGCGCCTGTGACCCGGGTGATCTCCTCTGCGTAATGGACTGCCCGTTTCCCCCGTGTTCCCTCCTGCAGGTTATATTCCAAATTGCAGTAGCCCCTTGCCGCCTGAACCATGGCATCTGTCTGATACTGCCCCAGAGGCGCCCTGCCCAGATTCGTATGAAGGAGGATCCCGGTAGCATTGAGCACCGGTTTCAGGGAAAACTGCTGCTTCTCTTCAGCCCTCTTCCCGATGCGCTCTTCCAGAGCCGCAAGACAGACCTCCATGTCTTCTATCCTTCCCTCGCCTGCCAAAGCGCGCAGATTCCCCAGCTCTTCCTGGACGGCTTCCAAAACACAGGCTTTTCCATAAAGCGTCTCCAACTGTGCCACCTGGGGCTTGGCTAAGATCTTGTCCACTTTCGGTATTTTTCTGTAATATTCTTTGCTTTCCATCCTGTTTCCCTGTCTGTTTCTTTCCATTATTTCAGAATCCTTCCCTCTTCTGTCTTCCTGGTAAATCCGGTCTTATCAAAATGTTCCAAAAGCGCCACCGCAACCTTCCTGGAGCACCCCAGCCGGTCCCGGTACTGTCCGAGGACCACTGCCTCTCCCTGTGATGCCATATCCCGGAACACATCCTTTGCCTTGTCGTAATACGCTCTGTGAATACAGTACTGTCCGTCCAAACGGATCAGCTGCCTTTTATTCAGCAGAGAAGTCAGCACTGCCGGAAACCGTTTCTGCTTCCTGTGCTCCTCTGTATAAAGAGCTGTCGTCAAGGGCGCATATCCCGCCTCCAGATAATACTGGAGGATTTCCTGCATCATAGCTGTCTCGTCTTCCTTCACAACTACCTGGAATTTCTTTCGGCTGACAACCCCATTCTGGATCTTGATCACCTTCTGCTGTTCCAGAACTGCTAAGATCCGGTCCGCGTCGCTGCTTTTTGCCAGTCCCAGACGGCTTCTCGCCTCTTCCAGCGCCATTCCTTCCTTGAGCGGATAATCTTCGTGGAATCTTTTCAGAAAAGCCTCTGTTTTTCTCCGGTAATAACTCAATTCCTCTTTATGGATATAACACTGCCCGCCAAGACAGAAGAGCTTTTTCTCCTGGCAAAGGCTGTCTGCCAGCTTTTTCGCGGAGGACCGGTTCAGGGAATATCTTCTGGCAATCTCTGTTACATCGTCAAATCTTCCCCAGCTTTCCAGCACTGCCAGCTCCAGCATTTCCACTGGGCTGCCGGATTCCTTGATCCGGAATTTTTCCAGTACACTGGGCGTATTTCTCCGCCTTTTCGGAGGACAGGCATCCAGGATCACCCCGCCTCCGATGGTCTGGGCAGGCGAATAAAACCGCAGGACACAGCGGTCCCACTTTTTCGCCGCGGTAATCTCCTCCAGACGAAGCTGGGCATAGCAGGATTCTCCCGGCTTCAGCTCAGCTCTGTCCATCAGGATGATCTTGCCCAGCAGTTCCCTGGTCCCGTGGTACACATGGACCCGGCTTCCGCTGACAATGCTGCGCTCTGCGTGCTTCAGCGCCTCTGCCCGGATATCCAGCATATAGGAGGGATCCATACTGCCTTTTAACGCCAGGATATCCCCTCTGGAGATCTCCTCCTTTTTCCTGTCCGGAATGTTCACGGCTGCCCGCTCTCCTGCATAAGCCGTATCCCTGGAAGCGCCGTGCACCTGAATGCTTCTGACCTTCACTGCCGCATTCTCCGGGTACAGCACAGCCTCCTGGTCCTTCTTCAGCTTCCCTTCCATGAGCGTTCCTGTAACTATGGTACCAAAGCCTTTCAGGGTAAATACCCGGTCCACAGGCAGGCGGAATTCGCCATGCTCTTCCCGCCTGGGGAGTGAACTGCAGATCTGCGCCAGGGTTTCCTTCAGGGCATCCAGTCCCTGGTTTTTATATACGGACACAGGCAGGATAGGAGCGCCTTCCAGAAAGGTTCCCCGGATGAGTTCTGCCACGTCCTCCCGGACCAAGTCCAGAAATTCCGGTTCCACCAGATCGGTCTTTGTGATAACGACCACTCCGGTCCGGATCCCCAGGATGGACAGGATGTCCAGGTGCTCCACGGTCTGGGGCATAACGCCTTCATCCGCTGCCACCACCAGCACTGCCACATCCATACCGCCTGCGCCTGCCAGCATATTTTTCACAAATTTCTCATGCCCGGGCACGTCGATGATCCCGGCGCGTCCTCCGTCCGGGAAATCCAGATAGGCAAAGCCCAGCTCTATGGTGATCCCCCTCTTTTTTTCTTCCTTCAGACGGTCTGTATCAATTCCTGTCAGGGCTTTGATCAGGCAGGTTTTTCCATGGTCCACATGACCTGCCGTACCGATAATTACATGTCTCATTTTTCTCTCCTTACCTGCTGCCTTCCCAAAAGCATTCTGCCGTGCTGTTTTCTAAGCGAAAAGAGCAGTGCAACCCGCTGATTGCACTGCTCCCCTGTTCATCCCGCTACCGCTCTATGCAATAGGTCGTATGTAAAAGGTGATGGGCGATATGGCTGTTGGGCTCTTCCAGAAATTCTTCGTAAATCTTCTTAATGGCAGGATTTTCATGGGATTTCCGATAAGGAAGCTGCCTGTCATGGGCAAAGGTTGCTTCCCTCCTGGTACGGTAAGCCTCTTCCCGGTCTGTATCCATCAGAAGCTTCGGCTGTCCGCCGCCGCTGATGCAGCCTGCAGGACAGGTCATGACCTCGATGAAATCCAGATTCAGCACACCGCTTTTCACTGCCTCCAGCACAGGGATCACATTTTTCAGTCCTGTGACCACGCCTACTTTCAGTTCCAAATCTCCCACTTTGATCCTGGAGGTGCGGAATCCCTCAGTTCCTCTAACTGCTGTCACTTCCACCTCCGGAATCGGCTCTCCTGTCACCAGTTCATAACCTGTGCGGATTGCCGCTTCCATAACACCGCCGGTAACACCGAAGATCGTACCGGCTCCGGTATATTCTCCCAGAGGCTGGTCAAATGCTTCCTCCTCCAGGCTGTTCCAGTCAATTCCCTGCTCTTTAATGAGCCATGCCAGATCTCTGGTCGTAATGGCTACATCTACGTCCTGATAACCGCTGTCCCGCATCTCCGGACGTTCACACTCGAATTCCTTGCAGGTACAAGGCATGACTGCCACGCTGTAGATTTTGGAGCCGTCCAGCTTCTCTAAAGAAGCGCCATAACTCTTAAAGACTGCTCCGCCCATCTGCTGGGGACTCTTTGCCGTAGACAGATGATCCTTCAATTCCGGATAATTGTTCTCCAGGAATTTCACCCAGGCAGGACAGCAGGAAGTAAACATAGGCAGCACGCCGCCCTCTGTCACCCTTTTTACCAGCTCTGTCCCTTCTTCCATAATAGTTAAGTCCGCCGGGAAATTGGTATCATAGATCCGGTCAAAGCCCAGTGCGCGAAGAGCTGCGGCAAGCTTGCCCGGAGTCAGGCTTCCCAGCTCTGCCCCGAATTCTTCTGCAATGGCTACCCGGACTGCCGGAGCACACTGAACTACGGTAAATTTTTCCGGATCCGCAACAGCCGCTTTCACCTTATCCAGATTGCATACTGCATGGGCTGCGAATAAAGGCTCCCGGACACTGTCCGGAATGTTTCTTTCTTTTCTCACTTTTTCATATGCTTCCTTCCCGTGTGTCAGGATTGAAACATAAGATTTACATTTCTGTACACATTGTCCGCACATAACACAGCGGCTTTCATCAATGGTCTGGGGCTGACCCTGCTCTCCTACAATGGCATAGGCAGGACAGACCTCAGCGCACTCACGGCAGCCGGTACAAAGATTTTTGTCAATGGCAACTATCATGCTTTCGTCCTCCCTTATCTCCAGTTTTTGGTCAAGAGCAGCGCCTGCGCCGCACGGATATTCTTCTCTTCCCGCTCTGCCTCCGGATCTACGATCCGCAATGCCTCATGGGGACAGACTCTGACACATGCCGGTCCGCCTTCAATGCCCTGGCACAGATCACATTTAGAAGCAAAGACCTGGGGTTCCGGTGACATCGCCTGGGCTACCACATGCCCGTCTTTGGCATAGGGCAGAAGGGCGATAGCTCCAAAAGGACATGCCTGCATACAGTCCTTGCAGCCGATGCATCTTTCCGGATCTACAATGACCTGGCAGTCGATGCGGCTGATAGCGCCTTTGGTGCAGGCGTTCAGACAGGGCGCATCTTCACAGTGCTTGCACTGAACAGGCATGCAGCCTTTTTCAAATTTTGTAAGATATAATCGGGGAGTCACCGGGACCGTAACGGTCCCGACGGTCTTCCCGACCGGATTGTGCTGCCGGCTGTGTACTGTAAAGCATGCCACCTCACAGGCTTTGCAGCCGGTACATTTCGTACTGTCTCCCAACACGAAAGACCCTAATTCTTTTCTCATAACAGCCTCCTACTCAGCCTTGGCTTTTACTCCTGGGGATAATTTTCAGAAAAAGCGCTCAGCGCCGCTTTTTTCCTCTTATTCTCAGCAGACTCCTCCAGTTCCTCTTCCGTCACCAGTGTCAGCGCCTCTGTGGGACAAACCCGCACACAAGCCGGTCCTCCCGGGATACCGCTGCACAGGTCACATTTATTGGCAACTTTTTTCTCACTGCCGTCTGCCTGATACTTCCCGGCTACAGGAACCATGTCGATCGCTCCGAAGGGGCAGGCATCCATACAGGATTTACAGCCCATGCACTTGCCGGTGTCAATGATCACGCAGTGCTCCTGCTGGGAAATCGCCGATACAGGACAGACAGCCATACAGGCAGGATTCTCACAATGCTTGCACTGTACCGGAACACTTAACACTGCCGTCTTCACCATATGCAGCTTTGGATTGAAGGTATACGAATCCGGATCGATCTCAAAAATGCGCTTGCCTTCATGGGCTACTACACAGCCGATCATACAGGTCCGGCAGCCAATGCACAGATCCGGATTGCCTTTTACGAAATAATTCATGCCTTCGCCCCCTTTCCGGTATCAATTCCCATCTGGGTGCGGATATCCTCATACAGCTCCTGGACGTGGCGTTCTGCCCACTCCTGGTCTTCAATCTTTTCTACCCGGCAGGCACAGTATTTGTACTCCGGTGTATTGCTGACAGGATCCAGTTCTGCAATGGTAAGCTCGTTGCAGGCGCCTACCCACCACTGATAGGTCATATAGGTAGCGCCGGGAGTTACACGGTCTGTGGGCAGACATCTGGTGATGCAGTAGCCCCTCTTGGACAGGATCTTCACAAGCTCGCCCTTCTTCAGTCCCAGACGCTTACAGTCTCCTGTATTCATCTGTACCCATCCCGGTTCATCCTCCAGATTGCGCAGGGTACGGCAGTTTCCTGTCATAGTTCTTACGGAATAATGTCCTACCTCACGGACAGTGGAAAGTGTCATGGGGTACTGGTCATTTTCCTTTTCAATAGGAGGTCTCCACTCCGTGCCGTAAAACAGCGCCTTATGGTCTGCTGTGGCAAAATTGCCGCCTTTATGCAGATACGGAGTTCCCTTATCCTCCATGGATTTATCACGGCAGGGCCACTGAACACAGCCGTATTTCTCCATCTTCTCATAAGTTGCCCCTGTAAAGCTCGGACACAGATCGATCAGTTCATTCCAGATCTCTTCGGTATTTTTGTAAGGCATAGGATAACCCATGGCAGTGGAGATCTCTGCGATGATCTGCCAGTCAGGCTTCAGATCTCCTTCCGGTTCTACCACCTTGCGGATCCTCTGGAATCCTCGGTCCGCGCAGGTATAGACGCCTTCATTTTCTCCCCAGCCGGTGGCAGGAAGGATGACATCTGCGTACAGACCGGTTTTATTCATGTAAATATCCTGCATCACTACAAAGTCACATTTATCCAGGGCTTCTCTTACCTCTGCCAGATCCGGATCGGACTGTGCAGGGTCTTCGCCGAATATGTAATATGCATGGATCCTTTTCTTCTCATCCTTCTCATGGAGGATGCGGTGCGGTACATGGGTGATCGGACATCCCACCTGATCAGAAAGGGATACGCCCCACGCTTTCTCAAATTTTTCTCTTGCCTTGGGATCCGTGACATTCTGGTAGCCGGGATAAGAGTTCGGCAATGCGCCCATATCACAGGCTCCCTGTACGTTGTTCTGTCCCCGCACCGGGCCGATTCCCATAGCAGGACCTCCGAAGTTGCCTGTCATCAGCGCCAGGTTCGCCAGCCCCTTCACCACATCTACAGCCTGTGAGAACTGGCAGACACCCATACCGTACAGGATCATTGCCGGCTTAGTTGTGGCATACAGTCTCGCTGCCCTGCGGATCTCCTCCGCCG
This sequence comes from Candidatus Blautia merdavium, assembly GCA_019119975.1. Lineage (GTDB taxonomy): Bacteria > Bacillota > Clostridia > Lachnospirales > Lachnospiraceae > Blautia > Blautia merdavium. The sequence goes on from DWVZ01000054.1 coordinate 18,434, forward strand.
GGATGTGGGTGATCGGCTCCGCGTATTCCGGAGTATACTTTTTGATCACTTCAATAAATTCATCAAAACCTTTGGTATGTTCTCTGATAAAGTTCTCGTCTGCCAGACCTTCACTCCAGATCACATTTGCAATGGCATTGACCAGAGCAAGATTGGATCCGCCTTTCAGCTGGAGATGGATATCAGAGATACGTGCAGTCTCCGTCACACGGGGATCCACACAGATAATTTTCATTCCCTTTTGTCTGCCGCGTACGATACGCCTTGCAACAATCGGGTGCGAATCGGCTCCATTGTAGCCGAAACATAACAGACATCCCGAATCTTCAATTTCGGGGATTCCCATAGACATTGCGCCGGAACCCAAAGAGTACAGTAGACCCGCTACCGATGGCGCATGTCATATTCGGGCACAATGGTCCACATTGTTGGTGCCGATACATGCTCTCATAAATTTCTGCATTACATAGTTTGCTTCATTTCCCGCTCCGCGGGCTGAGCCTGTACCCATAATGGCATCCGGACCATATTTCTCCTTTATCTCTGTAAGTTTTTGGGCAACGTAGGAAATTGCCTCATCCCAGGATACCTCTACAAGAGGAGATTTCTTTCCTCCCTTTCGGATCATGGGTTTTCTCAGACGCTTGGTCAGGATCTGAGGGTCATTCAGATAGTCCCATCCGTAATGTCCCTTCAGGCATAAGGTTCCGGCATTGGTCCTTCCGTTTGCCGGCACTGCCTCTATGATCTTATTGGCGTCTGTGTCTACTGTAAAGCTGATCTGACAGCCTGCACCGCAGTAAGGGCAGGTTGTCTGGACCTGTTTTAGATTCATGTCCGCTTCCTCCTTTTCTCACAGTCACACGTCTTCCTGTTTCCGGGCGCCGCTGGCTTTTTTGCTGCCTTAAAACGCCCAATCATCCTCGAAAATATTTTAACATCAATGCTTCTGTACGACAACAGAAACCCGTTATTTTCCAGTATTTATCTCTCTGTTTTTTTATACATTTCCCTCTCCAGCAGATCTGCGCATCTGCCGACTTCCTCAAGTCCCAGCGAAGGGATCCCCGGCAGCTGCAGATCCATGTCTGTTACCAGCGCCAGCAGATTTTCCCGATTGCAGACACTTTCAGAGGAAATATCCTTTCGCACCACCTCCAGTTTAGGAAGCGCAGAGTCCTTCAGCCCTTCCGCCAGGATCACGTCCGCCTCTTCAAACAGGGCAAAAAGAGTGTCCAGGCTGACCTGAGGCTCCTGTTTCACTGCCATCCATTTGGTCCCGGAGAAGATGCAGGTTCCATAGGCGCCTGCCTCCTGCATCCGGAAAGTATCGGTTCCCCTGGTGTCTGCCTGGAACTCATGTCCGTCATGCTTCACCACTGCCACCCGGTATCCTCTGCGGATCAGCTCCTTCACCAGTTTTTCCAGAAGCGTCGTCTTCCCGGAATTTTTCACACCGCAGACTGCCGCCGCGTAAGGTTTCTTTACAGCAGCCATACCGTCACCTTTTCCCCTTTCTTTATAGGGTCTGTGCCCGCAGGAATATCCAGCAGGCAGTTGCAGCCCCGAAGGGTTCCGATGGCGCCGGAAGAATAGATGCCCTCCGGAAAACTCACCTCACCCTCCCGGTATACTGCCCGCACGAACCGCCGGACCCGGCTTTTCTTAGGGAATTCCCCAGTCAGGATCCCCTCCCTCTTTTCCATGGAAAATCTTTCTGATCCTGTCATGGCTTCCAGCATAGGACGCACCAGCAGTTCCAGATTTGCCATGGCTCCAAAGGGATTCCCGGAAAGAGAAAGGATCAGCGTCCTGCCGTATACGGAAAAAATCGTAGGCATCCCCGGCTGAAGACGGATCCTCCAAAAGACCTTCTCTGCCCCCATGCATTCCAGGGCTCCGTGGAGGATGTCCTTCTTTCCCACCGACACCCCGCCGGTGGTAAGGATCACATCCGCGTCCTGGCAGGCATGGAGCAGTTTCTCAGCAAGGAGTCTCTCATCGTCTCCCACATGCTCCACAGACTGGGGAGCAATCCCCAGCTCTTTCAGCCTTTCCCCGGTCATGATGCCATTGGAATCATAAATTTTCCCGGGCAGAAGGGGATTTCCCGGCAGGACCAGTTCATCTCCTGTGGTAAAGATACGGACCACCGGTTTTCTGTACACCCGGACTCTGGTATAACCCAACCCTGACAAAATCCCCTGTTCCGCAAAGGTAAGCGTGGTTCCTTTCTTCAAAAGCAGCCGCCCCTTCTGGTAATCCTCACCCTGAAAGCAATAATTATCCCAGGCTTTCTGCTCTTTATAGATCAGGACCTCTTTTTCCCCGTAATCCGTGTCCTCCTGCCTTACAGCAGTGTCAGTCCCCTGCGGGAACGGGGCTCCCGTCATGATCCGGTAAGCCTCTCCTGGACCTGCAGTAAAGCTCTGTCCGTCGTCTCCCGCATAAATACAGCCTGCTACTTTCAGGCTTACAGGATCTCCCTTTGCAGCACCGGCAAGATCTTCTGCCCTTACCGCATATCCGTCTACCGGGGAGCGGGGAAACGGCGGATTATCCAGAGATGCAAAAACGTCCTCCGCCAGTACGCAGCCTCCTGCCTCGTCAATCTTTTGTTCTGTTACATCCTGAATCCTGTGTGCCCGCTCCCGGATAAGCTCCAGTGCATGTTCCAGTGTAATCTCTCTCCACATGTTCCGTTCTCCTGCTTCCTGTTTCAGCACCATATGATAAGTTTCTAATGTATTAATATTCTCCGCCTGCCAGGATTTCATTTCTATCGGAAAGGTCTGATATCCTCTCTGATCCAGTACCTTGAACACCGGCGCCGGATGATCCCGGATGGCTTCCGCAATATCCGTCCAGATATCTGACGGATAAATACCGATCAGAGGCTCTGTCCTGCCGCCATGGGAAAGCAGCAGCGGTTGCTCCAGCTCCCCCTTTTCTGCCAGCCTTTTATGAAAATCAAGAAGGGTACGCAAAGCTTCCAGAGGAATCTGGGGCACATCCACCGGCAGCACCAGACAATATCTGGTATCCATTGCCTTCATACAGGCATGAAGTCCTCCCAAAGGTCCGCGGTTGGGATAAATATCCTGCACTACCTGCACGCCTTTTTGCTTTGTCCCATGCCCGGACAGGTATTTTTTTTCAATTCCCAGATTGTCTGCCTTTCGCAGCAGATTCTCGATAAAGGTTCTGCCTCTGTAGAAAAGCTCTCCCTTATCCGTGCCCATTCTGCTGCTTCTGCCTCCTGCCAGAAGCAGCAGCGAATAGTTCTCTCCGCTTTTTTCCATTCTTCTCTCCTGTGCAGTTTCATGATAGTACAAAGGTGCCGTTCTCTCATCGTTCCCGATGGTTTGCGGCACCTTTTCTGTCTCTTTCCTTCTGTCTGCTTATTTTTCCTTTGAAATGATATGATAAGGAAGGGCTACAAAGACAATCGCTCCCACCATATTTCCAACGGTTGCCAGAATTACATTATAGCAATACTGTCCGATTCCCACCATTCCATTTGCTACTGCCACACCAATGACACTCATGTTGGCAACGCTGTGTTCAAATCCGGATACCATGAACACAAAAATGCACCAGAAAATCATGATCAGCTTTCCGGATTCTGTCTTCATCTTGGTGGCGCACCATACAGCCAGGCATACGAGAATGTTGCAGAGCACTGCTCTTGCCAGCAAGGCTACAGGATCCAGGCCTACTTTTGCAGCTGCAACCTGTCCGAAGTAGGCTGCCGTATCTCCGCTGGGAAGTCCTGTAAGCTGAAATACAGCTACCGATAACAGCGAACCGATCAGGTTCCCGGTCCAGCATACTGCCCAGAGCTTTGCTGCATCGCCCCAGCTCACGGTTTTCCTGAGAGCTGCCGCTGCCATTACAAAATTATTGCCGGTAAACAGTTCAGCGCCTGCCATTACTACCAGACTCAGTGCAGAGGAAAATGCAAACGCCTGCGCTGCCTTGGTCCAGGAAGCCGCTTCTCCCGCAGAAAGCACAGAGCCTAAGGTAAAGGCTACAAAACTTCCTAAGGAAATAAACATCCCCGCAACCAGCGCGGCGACAAAATATCCCGCCGGGTTCTTTTTCAGCAAATTCATTTTGCCTGCGCCGGCATTGCAGACTGCATTATATTCATCTTTAAACATATTGTATCGATCCCTTCCAGAGTATTCTTAAAAGTATCGGGACGCCTGCTTATGAAAGAGGCGTCCCTGTAATGCTTATGCCATCCTGGAAAGTCTTCTCTCTAAGACTCTCTGCGCTGAATTTAGAACAGACCGGAAATCTTTCCTGTCTCGTCTACATCGATTCTCTCAGCAGCCGGAACCTTCGGCAGACCCGGCATGGTCATGATCTCTCCTGTCAGCGCTACGATAAAGCCTGCTCCTGCGGAGAT
>DWVZ01000055.1 GCA_019119975.1 Candidatus Blautia merdavium
ACCGATGATTATGATACGTTTGCCTGCATTGCCGGCAGATGCCCGGATACCTGCTGCGCAGGCTGGCAGATCCTCATTGATGAGGAATCCCTGGAGCGTTATGGAAAGGTGAAAGGGGAGTTCGGCATCCGACTGCTCAATTCCATTGACTGGGCAGAGGGTGCCTTTGAACAGTATCATGGGCGGTGCAGCTTTCTGAACCGGGAAAATCTCTGCGACCTTTATCAGGAGCTGGGAGAAGAAGCTCTGTGTGAGACCTGCAGGAATTATCCCAGACATACAGAGGAGTATGAGGGCATCCGGGAGTATTCTCTTTCTCTTTCCTGCCCTGTAGCAGCGGAGCAAATCCTGGGAAACTGGGGAAAATACCGGATTGTGGAAACCCAGGATGAGCAGGAAGAGACGGAAGATTTTGAAGAGTTTGATTTTCTCTTGTTTGGGAAGCTGGAGGAGGTCAGGGATCTGCTTTTTCAGACGGTCCAGGACCGGGGACTTGCTATCGAAGAGAGGATGGTCTTGGTGCTGAAGCTGGCACAGTGTATGCAGGAAAGTCTGGATGGACAGGTGCTTTTTGAAACGGATTTCCAGGAAAAGCTGGAAACCTTTCGCCGGGAAACGGTCGGGAAAGGCAGAAGAAAGAACTCAGAACAGCCAGCCCAGGCTTTGAGGACCAGCCGGTATCAGCAGATGTGCGCCATGCTGGAGGACTTTCAAAAGCTGGAAGTATTGCGAGAGGAGTGGAGCGGGCTTCTTTCGGATACCCGGAACCGGCTGTATGACAAAGGGGAAGCCGGGTATCAGGAGATCCGGGAACAGTTTGGCACCGGTCTCGCAGGCAGAAGAGAGGAGTGGGACCGTTATGGGGAACAGCTGCTGATGTTCTTTCTCTATACTTATTTCTGCGGAGCGGTCTATGATGACCGGATCTACAGCAAGGCAGTACTCAGCGTATTTCCGGTTTTATGGATCCAGGAAATCCTCTGCGGGATCTGGCTGGAACAAGGGGACTTTTCTTTTCAGGATGTGGTGCGCACAGCGTATCAATGCGCCAGAGAGATCGAACACTCTGACGATAACCTGAACCTTTTGGAAGAGCTGTTTGAAAGGAAAGAACCGTATCAGCAGGACAAACTGTCCGCATGTATTCTGGAAGAAAGGAGGCTGCCATGAGTCAGGAAAAACCCTATTGGGAAGGGAAAAATTATTCCTTTTTCTGTCATAAAGAATGTGAATTTTTTCCCTGTCATAAGACCAGCGACCCGGAGAATTTTAACTGTCTTTTCTGCTACTGTCCCTTGTATGCCCTGGGTGATCAGTGCGGGGGAAATTTTAAGTATACAGAGAAAGGGATCAAGGACTGCAGCGACTGTCTGCTGCCTCATAAGCGGAAAGGATACGGGTATATTACAGGAAAATACCAGGAAATCATGGAACTGGCAAAACAGAACAGGAAGGAAAAGCCGTAAGGTCCGAGACAAGCGGCTGTTTTGGGAAATTATAGAAAAAAACCGGAGAGAGCAGAGATCTTCCCCGGTTTTTTCTGTTGTCTGTAAAAGGAGCCTCCGCAGGTTCTTCTCATAGAAAAAAATCAGTAAAAGGACGGAGCCAAGGGCAGCCAGGGCATTGACCCCTACCACCTGTCCGACCACAGCCGTATCTGCCAGGATGTATGCCTGCTGGAAAATATTTCCCACCATCAGCGGCAGGGCAAAGAAAAAGATCTGCCGTCCGGAGGGTCCCTGAATCATGTTTTGTTCATAGGATTTCATAGGCAGCCCTCCTCGGAGCGGCTGTCCAGGATCAGCCCCGGTACCTCCAGGAGACTGGCGCATACATGGCTGCACACTGGGGCAAGGTCATCGGTGTAAGGAGTCAGATCCGGCACCATACAGGATACGGCACCGGCAGCACAGGCAGCTTTCAGTCCATTGATGCTGTCCTCCAGTACCAGGCAGCTGCCGGGAGATACCTTTAGCTTCCGGGCTGCGGTCAGAAAAATTTCGGGATCCGGTTTGCTGTTTTTTACTTCGTCTCCGCAGACAGAAGCGGTCAGGAACTGGGCAATACCGGCAAGCTCCCAATAATGTTCTGCCTGGATCCGGGGCGTGGAGGTCGCCACTGCCGCAGGGATCCGCTGCTCCTTTAGAAACTGCAGAAGTTCCTTTAATCCCTCCTTTACGGGAACCGAGTTTTTTGCAATGTAATCATTGACGTATTGGGTGCGGATGGCGCGGCCTTTGTCATAGCTGATACGCTTTCCGAACCACTGTTCAAAGAGCTGGGTGCTGCGGGCTCTGGAGCTTCCCCGCATATATTTGAAATGCTCTTCTGTAAGGGTAAACCCCATCTGCCGGCAGGCTTTTTCCCAGCCCTGCTTCATTAATTTTTCCGTGTCGAACATGACACCGTCCATATCAAAAAGAACTGCTTTTATCATAAGTTTTCGATCCTTCCTGGCAGCATGGCATGGCGGGATGCAATCTGAAAGCCAAAGCTGACAGGGCGCCGGACCATGGTACCAGAAACAGAATAGCAGAAAAATTTTCAGGAAGCAAGAAGGAAAAAAGGAAAAGGAGAAGCCGCAGGATCCCCGGTTGTAAAATCCCTAGCCTGCCGTTATAATAAGGTGGAAACAAAGCATGCCGCCGGCAGGCGGAAACGATGACAGCAGGGGCAAACGCCAGAAAGAGGTAGAAAATGAAGATCATCTTGTCTCCGGCAAAGAAAATGAAAATCCGCCAGGATGAACCTTTCTTGGCAGACAGACCGGAATTTTTGGATGAAGCAAAGTATTTAAGGGGGCTTTTAAAAGAGAAGACCCCAGAGGAACTGAAGGCTTTGTGGCAGTGTAACGACAAGATCGCGCAGGAGAATCTGCAGCGGCTTAGGGAACTGGATCTGGAGCATAACCGGACTTTGGCGCTGCTTGCTTATGAGGGGATCCAGTATCAGTATATGGTGCCTCAGGTTTTTACAGAAACCCAGTGGCAGTATGCCAGGAAACATGTGAGGATCCTGTCCGGACTTTACGGAGTCCTAAACCCCACGGACGGTGTCATTCCCTACCGCCTGGAAATGCAGGCGAAGCTGGAGAACCGGGAAGGCAAAGATCTCTATGCATTCTGGGGGAATCAGCTGTATGAGAGTCTGGCAAAGGGGGAGGATCTGATCCTGAACCTGGCTTCCAAAGAATACAGCAGGGCTGTGGAAAAATATCAGGACGGCAGAGTGAAGATCCTGACCTGCATTTTCGGGGAGCTGGTGCAGGGAAAAGTGAAAGTCAAAGCAACCCAGGCAAAGATGGCTCGGGGCGAGATGGTCCGGTGGCTGGCAGAAAAACAAATAGAGGAACCAGGAGAAATCCGAGGGTTTTCCCATCTGGGCTATCAGTTTTCTGAAAAAAGATCGACAGAGACGGAATATGTTTTTATAAAACAGAAAATTCAGCCAATTTAGGAAAAGTTTTACATACATTTCATGAGATTATCATAAAGATCTGATGATTCTGTAGTATCCTGTCTGTATCAAAAGCAAAGAGGTGGCTGAATTTGAGAAAAGAGAGACGAAACCGCAGACAGATTAAATTTGATATCATCCGGAATTATTCCAGTATGGAAGCAAAGGTCAGTGAAAAGGCAAAAGAAATTTTTCGAGCAAAACCTTACAGAACACTCCATTCCTGAAAAAGGAAGGCACTGCAAAAAACAGGACGATGGAACGATCCCTCTTGCTCCATAGGACACTAATCCAGGGAGAACCCCGTATATGGGAAATTCTTCCTGGATTTTTTGCACTTTATTGGTGCCTTCACTTTACTTCCCCAGCACCTCCTGCAGCGCCTGCAGGACCTGTTCTGCTTTTTCCTTATACGCGTTTTCGCCCATATGTCCGATACGGATCAGCTTTCCTGCGAAACAGCCGAAGGAGCCGGCAAGCAAAAGATTGTGCTTTTCCAGCATCTCATCCAGGATCTGAGAGGCAGTAAAGCCTTCCGGCACTTCAAAAACCGTGACGGTATTGGAATAGCCTTCCTTAGGATAAAGGCGCAGTCCCATGGAGATAAGCGCCTGTCGTGTCATTTCCGCGGTTTCCTGGTGGCGTTTTAAAATATCCGGGTCTGCCTGGATGTTTTCCAAAGCGGTTCTAAGTCCATAGATATCGCTGGCAGGCATGGTGTAAGGGAACCATTTTGCCTCATAGTAGCCCTTAAACGTCAGGAGATTGGCATAAAAGGAAGCGATGGGAGTCCTGCGCTGCTCCATTGCTTTCTTGGCATCGCTGCTTACTGTGACCAGAGTCAGTCCCGGAGGGGCAGATATGGCTTTCTGAGATCCGCCGCAGAGAAGGTCAATCTGCCAGTCGTCCACCCGTACCTCCTCTCCGAACATGGCAGACACCGAGTCAACTACTGTGAGAATGCCCCAGGATTTCAGCAGGGGGCAGAGTCTGGAAATGTCATTGAGCATACCGCTGGGGGTATCGCAGTGGACCACAGTTGCATATTTAAAATCATGGTCTTTTTTGAGAAATTCTTCCAGATCCTCACAGGAGAGGGGACGGTCATAATCTCTGGTATACAAAACCGGAGTTCCGCCGTAGAGCTTTACAAAATCCTGAAAGCCTGCGCCATAGAGTCCGTTGTCCAGTACAAGGACCCGGTCGCCGGGCTCAGTCAGGGAAGCGCAGGCAGCTTCCAGTCCCAGGATTCCCTCACCGTCCAGGATCAGAGATTCATTGTTGGTATGAAGAAGGCTGCTGTAAAGATCGCAGGTCTCTTTATAATATTCTGTAAAAGCGGCATCCTGATCCGGATTCTGAAATTTTCTGCTTCTTGCCGCCATAACATTTTCCCGTACCTGCGTAGGTCCGGGGGTCATCATATCGTACATGGCAATTCCTCCTAAAATAAAGTTTCCGTTATTATAAAAGATAAATGGTAGTTTTAAAATAACCAGTTTTTGAAAATACAACCATACCAGTTACAAAGAAAGGAGAGAGGAAGACAGCGAAAGGTGCAGGCGCTTTCAGAATATTGCACTGTGACAGCAGAAGGAATTTTCTTGCATAAGAAAGGCGGACTTGCTATACTGTTCCTAATTTTATTGCGGCAGCACAAAGAATGCCTGCAGGAAAGGAGAAAACAGATGAAGACAGAATTGAAGAAATGGACCATGGAAGACAGGGAGAGCCTGCAGAAAATCTGCAGCAGCGCAGACAGAAGATACCTGGCAGAGAGAATGCCGGATCCTTATACTCTGGAGGATGCCCAGTGGTGGCTGGAGATGGTCCGGGAGAAGGACGGAAAGGACGGTGTGTTCTGCGCAGTGGTGGCTGACGGAGAGATCGTGGGAAATATCAGCGTGGAAAAAAAGAGTGATGTGCACCGCAAAGACGCAGAGCTGGGCTATGTGCTGCAGACAGAACAGTGGTCCAGGGGGATCATGACCCAGGCAGTCAGCCAGATCTGCCGGATTGCCTTTGAAGAGCTGGATCTTCTGCGCATTACCGCGCTTGTCTACGAGCCCAATCTTGCCTCCCGCAGAGTCCTGGAAAAGAACGGCTTTTGTCTGGAAGGAATTATGAAAAATGCAGTAGTGAAAGGAGAGCAGATTTATAACCTTTGTGTTTATGGAAAGCTGAGAGAGGAGCAGATCTGATCCGGACCGGCTGGGCAAAAAGATCTCTGAAAAGATTTCAAAAATGAAAAAAATAATTCCAAATAAAGAAAAATGAAAATTAACTTTCATTTTACGTGAACACGATAGTAAAGTTTATATTCCTCTTTTATAATCAGGATCAGTAAGAAATAAGATTATAAAAATCAGGAGGATTTGGAAATGACAAAAAAACAGACCATGAATCAGTCACAGAAGCTTATGGTTTTTGTGCTGACTATGTCCCTGTACGGGCTGGCAACTTTATTTACGGAATTGATTCCTAAATTTCAGGTGGGAATTGTGGAGTTTTCGGTGGAATATTTTCTCTTTATTCCATTGGTGCTGGCGATGCTGTTTGATCCCATGTCAGCAGCGCTGGGGGCTGCTACAGGAGAGCTGGTCTTCAGCGAGATCATGCTGGGGCAGTTCGGAGGACTGGGAGAGCTGGAAAAATTTATCACAGTAACTATTGGTGTTTACCTTGCAGGGCGTATGGTGAGAAATCCCCGAAACAGAAAAATGACAGGAATCGCTGCCATGACAGGCACCAGCGTTCAGCTGATTCTGGGAATGATTGTGGATATTCTGAAGGTGCAGTTTGCCGTGCAGGATTTTGAGGCAGTTCCGGGACTTCCGCAAAGTGTATTTGTTACAGAGGGATTTGCCTGTCTTAATGACATTTTATTCTCGGGCATCTTGTTCTGTATGCTGCCGGCGCTGTTTTTGGTTCCGAAGCTTTATGGGAAGATTGAGCCTCTGCTGGGGATAAGTCCCAGAACAGAAAAAACAGCACTGGAAGGCATTAATGGAAAGGTGATCGTCTGTTCTGTGGCTGCCTTTGCAGCAGCAGTAGGAGCGGAAATGCTCGCGGAGAGCGGATTGCCTCTGATCGACTGGGAAGCTGCCTGGGCGGAGAGCAGGGGAGCATTGGCAGCGGGCATGATCACAGCGGCTTTGATCATAGCTGTCCTCTTCCTTGTGATCAAGAAACGGGCAGGCATAAATAAATCTGTAGAAAATGTATAGAAAGTGAAAAGACATGAACGTAATTGAAATCGAAGATCTGACTTATACTTATCCGGGAGCGTTGGCTCCCGTTTTAGATCATGTGACTTTGGAAATCGAAAAGGGAGATTTCCTTGCCATTACCGGCAATAACGGATGCGGAAAGTCTACCTTGTGCAAACTGATGAATGGTCTGATCCCGCATTTCATCACAGGGGAATTAAGCGGACAGGTGCGGGTGCAGGGAAGAGACACCAGGGAGATGGATATTGGCAGTCTGGCGCAGAAAGTAGGCTATGTATACCAGGATTTTGAAAATCAGATCGTGCGTCCTACTGTATTGGATGATGCATCCTATGCCTGTATGAATTATGCAAAGAAAGATTATCTGGAAAGGGGAAGGGAGGCACTCAGACAGTGCGGGCTTACCGGCAGGGAGAAGGATTACGTCTGGCAGCTTTCCGGCGGGCAGACACATCTTCTGGCACTTGCCGGGGCAGTTTCCCTCCAGCCGGATGTGCTGATCCTGGACGAACCCATTGCCCAGCTGGATCCTTTACATGCCGATAAGATTTATGAAACCTTAAAGGAACTCAATGAAAAGTATCAGAAAACGATCATTGTGATCGAACATCATACGGAGTATATTGCAGATTACTGCAGACATGTGCTGCTGCTGAAAGACGGAAAGGTACAGTGGAAGCTGCCAGCCTCTGAAGCTCTGGAACGGGTGGAGGAGCTGCAGCAGTCCAATGTTTATCCCCCTCAAGTGACGCTGGCTGCCTATGCCCTGAAAAAGCAGAAAAAACTGGAAGAAGCCGCCGGACTTCCCTCTACAGTAGCAGCAGGTAAGGAATGGTTTCAGAATATTTCCTTTCACGGACAGGAACCGCAAAGGAAAGCAGAGAGAGCTTGCGGAGAAACCCTGGTTTCTTTCCGGAACGTTTCTGTCTCCTATCGTTCGGTGAAAGGAGAGCCGAAAAGGATCTTTGATGCCTTTGACCTGGATCTTCACCAGGGAGAAAAAATAGCCCTGATCGGTTCCAACGGAGCAGGAAAGTCTACGCTTATGAAGCTGATGACCGGTATCCTGAAGCCTTCTGCCGGCGAAGTCCTGGTCGGGGGAATGTGTACCGCAGATGTGAAACCGGAAAATCTGTCTTCTTTTGTTTCTCTGGTCTGCCAGAATCCGGAGGATATGTTTATCAAAGATTCGATTTGGGAAGATATTGCCTTTGCCATGAAAACGAGAAACATAGAAAACTGGAAAGAGCGGACCGAACAGCTGCTGAAGCGGTTCCGGCTAAGCGAGATTTCGGACCGGGATGGAAGACTCCTATCCGGAGGACAGATGCGCCGTGCCAGCCTTGCCATCGGTGTGGCTTTGCAGCCGGAAATCCTGCTGCTGGATGAACCCACCGCCAATCTGGACATTGCCACCAGGAAAGAAATCATAAAAACTTTAGACGACATGAAAGAGATTACAAAAACAGTTATGATCGCTACTCATGATATGCAGCTGGTCTGCCAGTGGGCGGACAGGATCCTTGTCTTGTGCCAGGGAAAGCTTCTGGCAGACGGTACCGCAAATGAGATCTTCGGGGATCGGCAGATAACCGAAACAGCAGGCATTCGCCCTCCGGAGATTTTTACCATGGGGCAGATGCTGGATCCGAGGGCTTACTGTTATACGGTCCAGGAATTTGTGCAGGCATTTGGAGGGAGATAAAATGGAAAAAGTCATGAAAAAATTATCAGACAGTGTCCTGGATAAAATATCTATGGATTTCTTAAGAAACCAGGTGCTGAAAAATGCATATGGAAATGATGACACACGGATTGCCAGGCTGGATCCCCGCCTGCTTCTCGTCTGGTATGTGTTCTTCGGTCTGGTGCCCTGGTTTACCCAGGATCTGGTATTTTTAACCGGATGTTTTCTTCTTGTAGCAGTGACCACAGTGATGGCAAAGGTGGCAGGACTGGTCCTGTTCCTGTTTGGCGTGGGAGTGTTTTCTCAGACTGGATATTTGTTTGTGGTATCGCTGCTTTTTGGAGGAAATACCCAGACAGTCCTTCCTCTGCTGGTCCTGACCCTGAAGGTTGCCACTGTATCTCTGGCATCTGTTACTGTGTTTTCCGGGCTGGATCCTGACAGGCTTTCAAACGGACTCTTGTGGTTTGGATGTCCGGAACGGCTTTCCTTTTCCATTTCCTATGCTTATCGGATGCTGCCCATGCTAATGGAAGAGTTTCAGAATGTACTGCTTTCTTTCCGTCTGCGGGGGTATGCGCCTCAGAGCAGTACAGTCGGAGGAAAGGTAAGATATCTCATCTATCAGATCAAAATGATCATGCAAGCCTTTTACCCTCTGATGCTCAATACGGCGAAACGTTCCAGGACCACGGTGGAAGCTCTGGAAATTAAAGGCTACCGTTATGGAGCAATGAATAAAGAGGTGCGCAAAATGAAGCTTTCGGCTTTGAAGATAACGGAAAAGGATCTTCTGTTTCTTGCAGGTTCCATTATTTGGATAGGACTGTTTGTACTGCTGGCAGAAATTTTATAGAAAGAAGGAAAGTTATGGATATAGATTTTCACACCCACGGAAAACTGGCAAAGAAACTGCCCTTTTCCGGCGTTTATACAGACTGGCTCTTAAAAGAAGCCAAAAATGCGGGACTGGATGCCATCTGTCTCACGGAACATTTTAATACTCTTCAGTTTGAACGTTTATATGAGTACATCCAAAGCCGGTGCCAGAGAGATCAGGATACGCTTATCACTCGGGAAGGACTCCGGATATTTGCCGGTATGGAAACAGATATTGCAGAAACGGGGCATAT
>DWVZ01000056.1 GCA_019119975.1 Candidatus Blautia merdavium
TATGCAATGAATCCAATGGAAAAAATACAAAGGACGAAAAATGGACAGATATAATCCACGGCATGACAATTTATACTTCCGAGCAGATTGAGAAAGAATTGGAAAATGCTGGGTTTTCAAAAATCGAGGTAGACCAAAACCAAAAAGATTGGCTTTGTTTGGTTTGTAAAAAAGATGATTAAAAAGGTGCGACAGCATACATACAACGCTGTCGCACCTTTTGCTTCAAACTTATAGCCGATACCGTAGACGCTTTTCACATAGTCTGGCAGGTTAGGAGCGATCTTTAGCTTCCTCCGCAGATTGCTCACATGGTTATTGACTGCTTTGCGGGAATAGTAAGTGTAATCTTCTTCCCATACTAATTCCATAAGCATTTCATAGGTAAATACCCGCTTCGGATTTAAGATAAGCAGCGAGAAGATTTCAAATTCCTTGACGGTCAATTCTATCGGCTGCTCCCGGATTGTAACAAGTCTTTGCTCTAAACAGAAGTACAAATCTCCAGATCGTGTTTCTGTTAGGGGATGGTTCATCTTCTGGGGGATAGAATATTTGCCACGGAAGATGGTTTGATATGGTACATCAGTAAAATTGATGCAGCCTGTAGTCCTTTCAAGGACAAACTGCGCCAGCTCCCGCTGCTGATCCGCGGAAAGAAGGGTAAACAACTTTTCACCAATTTGCCTGCCGGTTTCAGCTAAATCAAATACAGCTAATTTCCCATATCACCACCACCTAACCGTCATCAAATACCTTCTTTAACTTTTGAAAAGACTCTGAGCTGATTACATGTTCAATTCCGCAGGCATCTTGTTCCGCAGTTTTGGGATCCACACCAGCTGCTATAAGCCGTTCTGTAAAAAAACGATGCTTTTCGTAAATCTGTTCGGCAAGCTGCAATCCTGTTTCTGTGAGGGAGAGTGTGCCATCAGCATTTTTAACAAGATGGTCGGATCTGGATAGTTCCTTGACTGCCCGGCTTACAGAAGGCTTTTTTACCCTCAACTGTTTTGCAACATCCACGCAGCGGACATAGCCATTTTGTTTCTGGAGCATAAATACAGCTTCTAAATAATCCTCCATCGCTGATGTCAAAGCCATTGGCACCCCTCCTTTTTCTATACTTTTCGCAGCACATTGCGATGGTAACGCACTTTTCCTTGTTCGAGGTATAGAACGCAGTCAGCGGCTTCGGCAATTAAATCCATGTCATGTGTAATCAGAAGAACGCACTTGCCCTCCTTTGCGAGCTGTTTGAAAAGCTGCACCGTCAACCGCATATTGTACCCATCCAGTCCGCTTGTCGGTTCGTCAAATACAAGAAGGTTTCTGTTGCTGGCTACCGCAATCGCCAAAAGCAGTCGCTGCTTCTGGCCGCCAGAGAGCGAGGCTGGGTGCCGGTTATGAAAAGCGTCCAGCCCCATTTCATTTAATCTCGCCAAAGCGGTCTCTTTTAGAGCAGGAGTTTCTTTTTTTCCAATCCAAAACTCATCTAAAACCGTCGGAGCATAAAGCTGGTAATCGGAATCCTGCTGCACAAAAAAAGAATGGTTTGTGCGCTGCTTTCGTTTCAGATATTCCCCGTCAATCTGCACCGTTCCCATCGTCCGGTATAAGCCAGTGATTGTCCGGCACAGAGTAGACTTTCCAGCGCCATTCGGTCCCGCAATAGCGAGGATTTTTCCGTTTCTCGCCGTAAAAGAAACTTCTTCTAAAATCTGCTGCCCATCCAACATACAGGAGATTTCAGAAACCTGCAAGGTATCCTCCGGCTTTGACTGAAACGCACCGCCCACTTGAAAAGCCGGTGCCTGAAAGGGACGCAACCCCATGTTGCGAAGCTGCTCTCTTTTCAACCGTAACGCTTCATTATGGTCGTAAATAGCAGAAATTGCACCATCTTCCATAAAAATAAGCCGGTCAAAGGAATCCCTTACATAGTGAAAACGGTGTTCTGAAAGGATAATGGTATGCCCGGCCGCTTTCAACCGGTAGAGCAGCGTACCCAACCGCACCATAGCGTCGCTGTCCAGATTTGCGGAAGGTTCGTCCATCACGATTACTTTGGATCCCATAGCACAAATGGATGCGATAGCGATAAGCTGCTTTTCTCCGCTGGACAGCGGGAATATTCTCCGGTCGAGCAGCCGGTCAATGTTCATCTGTGCGCATACTGTCTCTATCCGTTCCCGCATGACAGTGCGCGCCAATGGAATATTCTCCATGCCCAACGCAATCTCGTCGGTCGTATTAGTAGTGAAAAATTGGCTGCGCGGGTCTTGGAATACACTTCCCACCATCGTACCTAACTGATGAATTGGTATTTTAAGCGCGTCCTGTCCATCCAGAGAATAGCTGCCTGTAAGGTTTCCCGGATAAAACTGCGGACAAAGCCCGTTGAGAACCCTTGTCAAAGTTGTTTTACCGCAGCCGCTTTTGCCCGCCAGAATAATCAGTTCGCCCTTCTTAACCGTCAAATCAATGTGGCGCAGTTGGCTGTCCTCACAGTTGTTCGCATAGGAGAAGGAAATATTCTTTAACTCGATCACAAAATCCCTCCTTTCTCCAGCACAAAAACCGCACTGGCAATCAACACCATAAATACGCAAAGAGCGCCGTCCTTCCGGCTAAAATGGATGGGGCGGTAACTGATGGTTTCACCGGAAAAACGCACGCCGCGCACCGTCATAGACGCGGATAGTTCTTCTGCCACCTTTGTCGTCCTCAAAATCAGCGGGATTAAGATATATTCTACTGTAGAAGGAAGATGGGTAAGCGTGTGAACCACACCTACCCCAATTCCTCTAAACCGCTGTGAAGAACGGATAGCTCGATATTCCCCGGAAATCGTTGGGAAAAATCGCAGAACCACCGAGGCCGCTATCCCGACAGCCTTTGGAAAACGCATGGCCTGCAAAGCCGCCATCAGAGAGCCGGTAGGTTCTCTGGCAAGGGCGGTGGCAAAGGACAACGGAATCAATATTTTCCTCCCGACAATTCCAATACTGGACAGCATGGAACTCACAGAAAAGCCCACACTGCTGTCCAGCAGCCTTACACCTGCCCAGCCGATCCCATAGAAGACAATGTAATACAGCATATAAGGCAGGATCTTATTCGCGTTTCCCGACAAGAGATGGATCAGCAGGCACCCCAGAAACAGGCACAATCCTCCGATTTCAGAGTGAACCAGCAGGATCGAGGCAATCCCCAGCAGGCAGAGCAGCAACCATGTGCGGGGGTCTGGCCGGAAATAGCTCTGCTTTCGTTTTTCCATTACGCAACTCCAGCAGGCTTAAAGTGTTTGCCCAGCATTTTCATGCCCAGCGCATATCCGGCAATCGACAAAGCTGCGGCGGCAACTAAGGCGATTGCAATATTCTGTGGGGCAAGCCAGAATCCTTCCAGAGATGCGATAGCGGCATCTGCACTGGCGGCGTCCATGCCCATAGCCACATAGCTTTGTACCAAACTATCGCGGAACAGCAGCATGGTCAGTGTGCTGCCCATTGCGTTGAGCATCCATGTAAGCGCATGAGGGATGGCCGGACGGATTTTGCTCTGATACCCGCCGCCCAGCATAATGAGTTCGTTTACAACCGCCAGAATTGCGAAGAACGCGAATACATAAACGCTGCCCGTAAACAGGAAGTACAGACCATAAATCATTGGGATGATAAACTGCGTGCCGATTTTCGGGCACTTCTTTACAAGCAGGACGTAGATGATACCGTTAATTAAACCTGCGAGGCCGGGCGCGAGAAAATAGACAAGCTGCAAATTTGCAGCAAACGG
The DNA here is from genome assembly GCA_019119975.1 of Candidatus Blautia merdavium. Taxonomy (GTDB): domain Bacteria; phylum Bacillota; class Clostridia; order Lachnospirales; family Lachnospiraceae; genus Blautia; species Blautia merdavium. The sequence continues at coordinate 3,799 of DWVZ01000056.1, forward strand.
CATAGTGGTTACAAGCGCGATGGCTGTTTCTACGCAGGCCAGTAAAAGTACAATTACAAGCTCTTTGAGATTCAGAAACTTTGTTTTGTTCATTGATTTTCCTCCTAAGATTGTTTGAATGTATAATCTCCAGCTTGGCTTTGCAGCCCCCACAGTCGGGCATATAATCCTTTTTGCCCTATAAGCTGGTTATGGGTGCCTTTCTCTACGATCTTCCCATCCTGCAATACGAGGATTTGATCGGCGCTGCGTACTGTTTTTAATCGGTGCGCAATCATAATGACCGTGCGCTCTTTGGAAATCTCATCCAGCGCTTTCTGCACCATTGCCTCATTATCCGCATCCAAAGAGGCGGTTGGTTCGTCCAGCAGAAGAATCGGTACATCTTTTAAGAATGATCTGGCAAGAGAAATCCTCTGGCGCTCACCACCGGAGAGCATTGCGCCTCCTTCGCCAACAATCGTGTCATATCCTTCCGGCAGGGCAGAGATAAAATCATGGCAGCGAGCTTGCTTACACGCCTTTATCATCTGTTCTTCCGTAATGCTCTCATTGCCAAAACAAAGATTATCCCGAATGGTTCCACGGAATAAATAGGCGTTCTGCATGACCATAGAAATGTTGGAAAGCAGACTGTCCGTTTGAACTTCACGAATGTCTTTGCCATCCATCCAGATATGCCCGGTCTGATAATCCCAAAACCGCGCCATCAGGCGAAGCAGGGTGGACTTTCCGCTTCCTGATGGTCCTACCAATGCAGTCAGCAAACCGGAAGGCGTATCAAAGGAAACACCTTGGATAATTTCTTGCCCTTTTGCGTAATGAAAAGAAACATTCTCAAAGGAGTAGGAATTTCCGGTTTCTATCTGTTGTTCCCCCGTCGGATCGTCTGTTGTCATCACCTTGTCTAACCGCTCGCCGGAAGGAAGCATCCCGCGCAACGCGGATATGCTGGTGACAACCATCAACTCCGCTTCTACCAGTTTGGTCGCTAAAACGAGAAAGCCTGCAATATCTAAAACAGACAGTGTGCCCCCGATCAGCAGATAAAGCCCAACTGCAGCCGTAACGGGAACAATGAACTTTACCAAAGAAGAACATAAGGTGGACAAGCTGCCTGCCACTGCTTCTTCTTTCAGCGATTCATCCCGCAATTTCCGCATAGCCGTTTCCAAAGAATGAAAGCCGTCTCCTGTACGGTGGTATGCCTTCAGGTCTTTCATACCATGAAGATATTCATTGATTTGTGTAGCTGCATGGGTTTTTGCCTCCATGACCTGCCGACTGTGTTTTTCTTTGATTCTGGCAATTCCGAACATAAGCGCCGCGCAAACCGGCAGCATACCAAACATGGCGACTCCCATTCGCCAGTCATACAGACAGATCCATACAATGGAAATTGCCAGTAGCGCCCCAACGCCAATGGGATAGGGCAGCCAGTAGCAGAGCGTGTATTCCACATTTGAAAAATCATTGGCGAAGGAACTAATCAGCTCCCCCGATTCTTTAGAAGAAAAAAAACCCAACGGCTGGCGGCGTAGCTTTTGGATATATGCCACACGTTTTTTTGCCGTATCACTGTAGGCGCGCCCGTAAGTGAAATAATAGGAAACCAGCTCTATTGCGTATTGAAGCAGGATATATCCCAAACCTATGGCAGCAAGCGTGATAAGAAACTGCAAATCCAATGTGTAAGGCGGCACAAAAGCCTGCCCCAGCGTATAGATTGCCATATACGCCAGAATTGCTGGAAGCATACTGCACGCCTGCGAAAGAAACAGCCATACGGTGGGCTGAATGATTTCCTTCGGTCTATGGAAGGTGAATTGCCGGATTATCTGAAACATATACTGCCCCTCCTTTCATCCGCCAACTTTCGGTTTCATTCTGAATGTCCCACAGATGGGCATACAGGCCATGCTTTTGAATCAAGTCTTTGTGCGTCCCGCTTTCTTTCAGCCGTCCGTTTTCTAAAACGAAAATCATATCCGCATCTTGGATGGAGTAGAGGCGATGTGCGATCATCAGAACTGTTTTTCCTTTCAGTAATTCTGCCATACCTTCCCGCAATGCAAGCTCGTTTTCTGCATCCGTAAAAGCCATCGCTTCATCCAGTACGACAATCGGGGTATTTTTCAGAATCGCTCTTGCAATGGCAATGCGCTGCGCTTCTCCACCGGATAATTTGTGACCGCCGTCGCCTAATTTAGTGTGATAGCCTTTCGGCAATGCCTGAATAAAATCGTGGCAGCGTGCAGCCTTTGCAGCATACTCAACTGCTTCTTGAGTTACATTTTGGTGCATGGCGATGTTGTCGTACACACTTTCAGCGAATATGTAAGTATCTTGAAATACAAAGGCAACCGTATTCATAAGCGCCTTGGTGGAATAGTCCCGTATATCCTTTCCACCAATCGAGATACTTCCGCTTTCCACATCCCAAAATCTTGCCAGCAGTTGCCCGGCTGTGGATTTTCCACCGCCCGACGGTCCGACTAAAGCTGCGAAAGAACCAGCCGGAATGTGCATTGTGACATGCTCCAGTGCCATGCGCCGCAAAGGATCAGCCGCTTTTTGGTAGGAAAAACTCACATCCTGAAAGCTAAGCTCAGCAGAAACCGGCGGGGTATCGCACGCGCCTTCCGTTATCGGTTCCATTTTCATAACGCCCTCAATCTGATCCATCCGTACAGCCAGATTCCGAAGGTCTGCGCCAAACTCTACCAATTCCATCAATGGGCTGATGACTGCCGGTCCTACAATTAAAAACATCAACAATTCCATCATCAAGCCGTGATTGCCGGGATTCAGATACAGCAGGACACATCCCACAGCTAAAAGGAAAGCCAGCACAGAGAGCGTGATCGTTTTGTAGGCTCCGTAAATAGGCGTAACCCGTTTCAGGTAGGCCATTAGGCTTTTTCGGTTTTTTTCTATCAGGTTAGTTAGCCGTAAAGCTGCGGTCTCCGGCTTTCCAAAGATTTTTTCTTCTTCCATCCCGGACACATACTCTGAAAACGCTGCGTCCAATTCTGTAGAGGAACGGTTGAGATCTGTCCAAATCTTCTGCCCCCGTTTTCCTCCAAAAGCCGAAAATTGAATGATAAACGCAAGCACCAATGCGGCAATAATCGTCAAGGCAAGCGGCACATTGATGGAAAACAGCAGCACCGACAGCGAAACCAGCAAAAGACTGGCTCCTATAAGGTTTGATACATCGTGAGCAATAATATTTTCCATTTTTTCTATGTTATCGTTCATGGTCTTTTGCACCGCGCCGGACTGTCCACCCGTGAAGAAGCCCAGATTCAGCCTGCCCATGTGATTTAGAATCCTCATACGCAAACCATAGAGCGCATGAAAGGCACAGGAGTGGCAAATAAAGCTGCCGATAATTGAAAGCACTATGCCAACGACAATACTTGCCAATGTAATTCCCGCCCACAGCCATGCAGCAGACATGTCTACGGTCGTATTGTTTAAGGACGCTTCCAGAAAGATACGAACAATTCGGTAGATCGCATAGAATGGAATGCCTGACAGCAATATGCTGACAGAGGAGCAGGCTACGCCAATGATATATCGTGCTGAACTGCACTGTGCGGTTTGAAATACCCGCATGACAGCGTTTTTCTTTGTTTCTTTCATAGTTCTCCTTTCTCTGCCTTTCAGATTCACTGTTCGGAAAGACAAATGATTATCCGTTGGTTAGCTCGCGCTAACCAACGGATAATATACAACAACTCTTGCTTTCCGTCAAGCGGCCTGACGGTGCCTAAAACACACAGCGATTGTTCGGTCATGTTGAGAAAACCCTTGATTTTATGCGGTTTTTTTGTTATACTTTACATCGATAGTTAGTTTTTACTAACCCAAAAATCGTGCCAAAACAGAAAGATATGTGCCATTTCGGCATAGAGGTAACTGCTATATGATTACGATCCACAATGTAGATGAAACCGTGTTGTTTTACGGCTCTTTGGGGGCCGAGCGGAAAGAAATCGGGAACTGCACTGCGTTCACCTTTTTTGATAAGACTTCTCATGTCCATTTTTGGGGAGATTTACGGGGATTTTGCGTGGCTTCAGTTGATGTTGTATATCCAAAGGACATGGTGATCCGTTCGCAGATTCAACAGAGATATATAGGGATTAGCTTCACGGAAGAAGGGCAAGTGGTTAGCTACAACCGGAAAGCAAAAGTGCGGGAATCCCGCAACGGCATAGACTGTTATGTTTTCAATTCGCCGGTTCCCCTTTTTATGAAAATATCCGGCGGGCAGCGTCTCCGGTTCCGGGGAATCTATTTTCAGGAATCTTTTTTTCGTGAGAATAACGTAGCTCTCTACGATAGCTTTTGGGAAGATGCCAAACGCTCTCTTGCCTTCAACGAGCTTCATTCGCCAGAGCTGTTGTCCATCTACCAGCGCATTGAAAAGTGCCCTCTTACGGGAGAAGCGTTTCGGCTTTGGATGCGAGGCCAGGGATTAGCCGCTGCGGGGTATCTGTTGGATTTGGTACAGAAATATACCTCCGCTCCGCCTGTTTACCTAAGTGAAGATGAAATTGCAGCCGTTTTACAGGCAAAGCGATTGATTAAAGAAAACATCGACAGTGTTCCCACAATTCTTGAACTTAGCAAAAGGGTTGCGCTTAACAAAAACAAGCTCCAAAAGGCATTTCAGCTCACAGAGGGCAAAAGCGTTGGGGAATATATTCGGACGCTGCGAATGGAGCGTGCTTTGGAGCTTTTAGAAAAGAGCGATCTGAATACAAGCGAGATTGCAAAAGCAGTTGGTTATCACGGGGTATCGAACTTTTATCATGCTTTTCAGCAGAAGTTTGGAGAAACACCGCAAACAGTTCGGGTATTGCTTCAAAGCAATTAGAAATTCAGCTATATTCATAGGCAGTTTTCACAAATTGGCAAGCAATGCAAACATGTACATGTTTGCGATTTTGGCGGGTTTTCTACCCGCCAAAACGCTTGTTGAGGGATAGCCCCCAAGCCCCCAAGATCGTCCCCTTCGGTGACGGCTGCACGTCCTGCGGACGCTGAAAAATTTTAAGAAGCAAAAGAAAACCTCTATGCAAATGGTTCGTCCATTCACATAGAGGTTTCATATTTCCCGTTCACTTGGCATAGGTTAGTATTTTCGTAATACTTCTTTATGCTCCTCTGCCATTATCAGCCAGCAGTTTTCTTCCGATCTGTTATTTATTTCATTTATCCGCCTCATTTATATTCCTGTTCCCCGTCTCTCTGTACCTCCCGGCAGGACATTGTGACAACCGCCCGGAATATATGCTCTTCATAAGACGTCTGCACCATGCCGTCATATTTCTCCGCCGCCGTCTGCGCGCTTTTCAGCCCCCATCCGTGGAGACCGCCTGATGCTTCGTTTGCTGATGTTTCGATGAGTGATGCTCCATCTGCTGATCCCGCTGTGTTCCCGTTTTTTGTTGTCTTAAGGATACCGTTCTCCAGCACCGGTTCTCTGCGGAAACTGTTCTCAACCTTAATCACCACCATCTGATTGATCCGCCGGATCGTAAGCTTGACGAACCTCTCTTCTTTCTCTGTCACCTGTTCCGATGCTTCCAATGCATTGTCCAGAAGATTTCCCAGAACCGCGCACAGATCCGCACTCCGGATTCCTGCATTTTTCGGGTATTCCGCCTGTATCCGGAACCGGATTCCTTTTTCCTCTGCCGCTGCCCGCTTGCTGTTGATCAGATAGTCAATGGCATCGTCACCGATCCAGGACCTTTCCTCCATCTCCTTCACCGGTCCCTGCAGTTCGTCCAGATACGCCGCAGCTTTTTCGTATTCTCTCTGTTCCAGCAGCCTGCGCAGGATTCCGATATGATTATGAAAATCATGAAACAGTTTCGCATTGGCAGCGTATGCATGATTCAGGGAATTATAATCGTGTTCCAGCATTTCCGCCTGCGCGGATTTCACTTCCGCCAGTTCCTTCTCTGTCCGGTACTGCCTGTTCAGGTTAAAAAGCAGTACTGCCATCAGCAGGACAACCGCCAGGATCATCCACATATCCATCGTATCATCCGGTATTTCAAGAACAGTCTGCTCTGAAAGAGTAATCAATGCAAAGAACCCGATCAGGGCTATAATCCCCGCTGCCCGAAATCCGTTCCGTTCCTGCCAAACCTTTCCCTGTCGTCCTTGTTCTCCACCGCATCTCCACCCAAGGACAATCAGCAGAATGTGCGTCACCCAGACTGCTGACAGTCCGCTCCAGGTAGCCGGATTCAGGAAATCTGCTGAATGAAACAGTACTCCCTCCCAGGCTGACAGGAGAAACTGCCAGAATCCCACTGCAATCTCAAAGAAGATGCTTACAAACAGACTCATTCTCATGTCAGCTTTCTGGAATCTCACCGCACAGACCGCAGTCAGGCCCGCTTCCAGTGCCAGACAATACAACTCCGGAACCGGGAAGAATCCCTGCAACAGAGCAAGAGCCAGCATCCCGGCTGCTCCTGCTGCCGCGCCTTTCCTCCTCAGCTTATCCGCTTTAAGGAAGGATGAAATCAAAATCAGACAGACGATCACACGCACACTCCCTGCCGCGAAATCAGAGAACAAAACCAGCCATTCCATCGGATCTGATATTCCCATCATCATATATGGCCTCCCCAGTATGCATTAATCTGTCCCTTTACGTCCTGCAGGTGGAAACGGCTGATGGGCAGAGCCGTGCCGTCTTTCAGAACAGCCGTACTGTCTCTGATCTGCATAATATGAATCAGATTGACAATGCCTCCCCTGTCGATAAAAATAAACTCTTCCGCCCCCAGCTCTTCATAGACCTGCTGCAGGCTCTTCCGAACCCGGCTTTCTCCATTTCCTGTAATGATCCTGGCATTCTTTCCTTCCCGTTCGATATAGAGAATTTCTTTATAAGGAATCTTTTCCAGACGGCTGCTCGTCTGTATCGTATACACCTTGCCTTCTTCCAGCGCAATCAGTCTGACCGCATCCTTTATGGCAGAGGGAAGCCTTCTGTCCATATCCTGTTTCGGCACATAACGAAAAACAGACAGCTCAAATGCATCTATGGCATACTCAATGTGCGAAGTAATAAAAATGATCCTCTGTAATATCCCAGAGCAGATTGGCGCTTGTAGTATAAGTCAGGATTTTCCCGGCTGTTTTACACTGACAAAGGCATTCTTCCGCTGTTTTTTTGTTCTCCTGAACTGTATCTTGTTCATCATCACAGATTGCGATTTGCAGCATGTGGGTACTCCTTAGAAACGTCATCTATTTCCTGTAATATTTTTCCAGCAGAGCATTGAGTTCCCCGCCCAGAAGGATAATATACATACATCCGTAAAGCCAGAGCATAATCAGAACAATAGTCGTCATACTTCCGTACATATCCATAAATCCGGTAAAAATATCCAGATATATGGAAAAGATGAATGAAATCAGAAGCCAGCCGCAGGCTGTAAATACTGCTCCCGGCAGCTGTTTTCTCAGCGTTGTCTTAGACGTGTGCGTCCGGTTTGGAAGAAATTTGTAAACCAGATCCCAGAACACGGTCAGCACAAGCAGTGTCACGAATGTACGGATCCGTATAATAAAATCAACCACCTTACTCAAAAAAGGCACATGTGCGTACACCATCATACTGATACTGTTTCCAAAAACAGAAAGCACAAGAGAAAGCATGATTGCCAGAAGAAAGATCACCGTATAGACCGAGGCTCTCAGGCGCAAATAGAAATAATTCCGCGTCTCCGTGTTTTCATAGATACAGTTCAGTCCGGAAGTGACAGAAAGCACTCCTCTTCCCGCAGACCAGAGCGCAACAATAACCGTAACCGGAATAACATAGCTTGATTTTGTATAGATCTGAATGACAATCGTACAGATCACAGATGAAACCGAATCCGGGAACACACGCCGCGCCGCCTCCATCAGATCATGCTGAGTCACAGGCGTATACTGAATCATCGATATAAGAAGAAGGAAAATCGGTATCAGAGACAGCACAAAAAAATAAGCTGCCTGCGCTGCATAGGCACCTGTATGATGTGAACCAATTGTTTCCGCGATCCGGACTGCCTGTCGTTTCAGATTATTTATCTTCTTCATCTCTATCCCCTTTTAAGGACAGCAGATACCGATGATCTGCATGATTTTTACTTTCTGCTGTTAATCTGTACGCTGAACACCTTGATGTCTGAACATTGGAAAAAAGCGGCCGTCCAAGACGACCGCCTTTATCTTTAGTAGTCCCCCAAAATGCCGGTCCTGTATTTTGAGTCCTAGCCACAGCTAGGTGGGCAACCGCATCTGTTTTTTTGTCGTCCACTGCATAACGGAGGCCTGACATATTACAGAAATATAGGAATCCCTTTCAAAATAATGTAGGTTCAAAATTACAGGGTTGTCGCACATCCCAGGTTAACTATCTTCTTAACTCTATAGCTATTATACTCCAAAGATGCCTGTTTTACAACTGCGGATTGTTTTTCGCAGTTTTTCCCTGCTGACTTCATTTTTTCTTTTAATTCTGATATGATAAATATAATTTTCTAAAAACATTTTAGTATACAGTTCAGAAAGGAATTCGACATCTTATGATTTCAAAAGTTTATGACACCCTGCCTGAAGAAGCCGCCATGATCCGCCGCGCTGTCTTCATGGACGAGCAGGGCTTTGTTCAGGAATTCGACGAGACAGATCATCTCGCCAGACATATTGTTCTCTTCGACGGGGAAACTCCGGTCGCTGTCTGCCGCTTTTTCCCGGGGGATACTCCCGGTGACTATATTGTCGGCAGAATCGCGGTCATGAAACCATACCGCAGCAGAGGGCTTGGCGCAGAAGTTCTGCGTGCCGCCGAGAATGCGGCTGCAGCTCTCCACGGAAACACGATCCGGCTGCACGCCCAGATTTCCGCAAAAGGATTTTATGAAAAGCAGGGATACGCTGCATACGGAGAAGAGGATCTGGACGAAGATTGTCCGCATATCTGGATGAGGAAAACGCTTACTGCATAACAGTTCAGCTATAGTTATTCAGCTATAATCGTTCAGCCATGGATAATTCCATGGCTGAACTGCTTCACTTTCACATCTTTTCCTTTTGTTTTACTCCATCATCTGAGTAATTTTCTCACACCACTCCTCCACTTCTCCCGGACTCTTGCTGTTCACATACACCGGACCGTACTTCTCTGTCTGAATCGCAAGGATCGGCTCATATCCCACGTAGAGATACATTCTGCACTTTCCCGTCTCACGGCCTTTGAATTTCCCGAGGAGCTGCCTGCTGTCATCACTTCCGTTGATCCGATTATACCTGTCTTCCGGAACCGAATCGAGCACTTCCACACTCTCTATCTCATCAGATGAAATCGTCAGATCCGAATACCCGGACGTAATCTGCACATATCCATCTCTTTGCGTCAGCTCAATAGGCGTAAAATCAATCTTCCACATCAGCACACATATCCAGATAAGGCAGCCCACAGTCAGTACACCTGCGGCTCCGGTGAAGATTTTCGCTCCGGTTTTCGCCATATTGGTGGTGTAATTCCACGAACACGCCCAGTCCTGCACGAAGAACCGTTTATCTGAAGGGTTATAGTACCAGCCGTTTTTCCAATAGACATCGTCGTCAATGTAAAGCGGCTCCTCATTTTTCTCCAGCATCTTCTCTTTCTTATACCGCATATACAAGAAGCTTCCGATCATCCAGCCCCCGGGCAGAGTCTGCAGAACAATATAGATCGCATACGTTGTATTATTCAGCCAGTTATGGTTTCCCATATAAGATGCCACAACAAGATATGCAGCTGCATTGGTCAGACTGCTGACCACCATTGCCCATGACCAGAGGGTCTTCTGCATCCGGTTTACCGCCACGTTTAACTCGGAATCTTCGCTGTATATCCGGTTCCGTGTCCTCATAATTATGAAGTGAAGAATGCCGAATCCCACGCATACCAGAATCCCGATTAACGGAAATGTCCAGCCGTCATCCGAAGTCTGCAGATAGCGCCGCACTCCGGGATCCAGGAAGGATATCAGGATCAGTGCGAGAAAAAGAAGATGCCACCAGGGCGAAAGTCCCATTTTCCCGTTTTGAGCAGCCACTTTTGTGTCCACTGCCATAATCCGGCTTCCTGCGCTTCCAACCCAGCCCCGCTCCACCTTAAGGTCATAGAGCTTTCTGTGTGTTCTGCACAGCAGGTAAACTGCGCCCGCGCAGAACTCTACAAGCCATACACACCACACAATCATAAACACAGATAAATACCAGAAATTCAGGAAGCAGACCACGATGCCTGCCAGTCCGTTCCACAGGTAGAACCGCTTCGTATTCTTCCGGTATCTCTCCATAAATGCCCTGACTTCCTCACTGTCCGCAGCGCTCTGAGGGATATGCACGCCGAGCAGCATCCCTTCCGCGTATTTTCTCTTGCCCCCGTATACCGCATAAAATATTCCCGCAACGAACAGATCCGTCAATGCGAATATCCAGAACATTAACATCATGTCACACCTCCATACCTGCAAATGCCGATGCGCAGAGATCGATGAATTCCTGTTTATCCAGTCCCCGGAGTTTTGCCTCCGCGCTCAGCAGTTCCAGTTCTCCTTCCAGTTTTTCTCTGTAGAGGCCTTCCAGGCTCCCTTTCAGTTCATGCGTGCCTTTTACCACAGCGCCTTTTCTCCGGTCCGTCTCAATAAATCCCTCTGATTTCAGAAGCTGATACGCCTTGCTCACCGTCATGGTGTTGATCCCCAGTTCGGAAGCAAGCTGACGCACCGTCGGCAGATTCTCTCCGGCTGAGACATCCCCTTTCCCGATTCCCTTGACGATTTCATTCCGGATCTGCACGTAGATCGGAATCGCTCCCGACATGTCAATCTTTAATACCATAACCTGCTTCCTCCTTCCTGTCCGAATCGTTCACCTGGAATCCGGATGATTCCATATATTTCCCACTTTCTTTTTCTCATCTTATGTATTGCTTGTATTATAACTCATAATACAAAAATTTCAAGTGTATTCTTGTAACATTTATTCTCTCTATTTCCGTGCATTTTCTGTCCCCGTGTGATATCATTAATATATTCTGCTATATTACAAAGGAGTTTTGCTTTATGAAGATGAATGAATTGAAACTGGTTTACTTCAGCCCGACAGGCGCCACACGTAAAATCATTATGGAGACCGCCCGCAGTATCGATCTGAAATCTGTCTCTTTTGATTTTTCGGTTTTCAAGGAAAAGAAGCCGGTTCTGAAATTTGCTTCAAACGATTTTGCCCTCTTCGGAATCCCGGTCTACTACGGGCGTGTTCCGGCCACATTTATGGAATACCTTGATAACATCAGCGGAAATAATACCCCCGCTGCTCTTGTCGCTACATACGGATGCCGCGAATTCGACGATGCTCTTCTGGAACTGAAAACAGAAGTGGAAAAGCGCGGTTTCAAAGTAATCGGCGCCGCCGCTTTCCCGACCGAGCATTCCATCGTGCCTTCCATCGGCGCCAGACGCCCCAACAAGACTGATCTGAAATCCGCTGCAGAATACGGAGTTGAATTGAATCGCCTTCTGAAGAAAGAAGCCTCTTTTGACCATCTGGAAACCAGAGTGCCGGGCAATTCTCCCTACCATAAATACGGGAAAAACGCTCTGTTTCCGAAAGCTGCGGCAGCCATGTGCACGCTGTGCGGCGCCTGCGCGAAAGTCTGTCCCACAGGAGCGATTCCGATCAAAGATCCGAAAAAGACCGAGACAGACAAATGTATCGGCTGCATGAAATGTATGCGCGTCTGCAAGCAGAACGCCCGCGCGGTCAATTCGCTTAAAATGAGCCTTGCGGAGAAAAAACTGAAAAAAATCTGCAAAAGCGACAAAACAGCAGATATTTTCCTTGCAAATTAATAATTCGTCTGGTATAGTATCTTTTGTTAGAAATAATAGCAATGGCTGTTACTGGTAATGCAGGCAAGACCAAGAACTTCAGGGAACATATTCATGTATCCCTGTTGTCTTGGTCTTTTTTATTTCCTGTGAAATGCCTGCGGGGCAGCGCAGTATACGCGGCCGGTTTCTGCGCTGTTTCCCTTACCCCCGGTCAGCCGGCATTCAAGGAGGAAAATTATGGATTACAAAGCATTAGCTCAGGATATCATCCGCCTGATCGGCGGAACAGAGAATATCCGTCAGCTCACACACTGCGCGACCCGCCTTCGCTTTGAGTTTTACGACAAAGGGAAAGCAGACGCAAAAAAGATTGAAGCACTTCAGGGAGTCATCAGCGTGGTAGAAAAAGGCGGTCAGTTTCAGATTATCATCGGAAACGAAGTTCAGTCCGTATTCCGCGCCATCAAATCAGAGATGAAAGACACCCCTCACAATGATACGCCTGAGACAGGCGGAGAGAAACCGAGCATCGTAAACCGCATCATCAGCGTTATTTCTACCACCTTCACACCGGTGATCCCGGCGCTGATCGGCGGTGGTATGATCAAGGCGGTTCTCTCGATCCTGGTTCTTTTCAGCCTGGTCACCGAGACAAGTTCTACTTATGAAATCATCAACTTTATCTCCGATGCTCCGTTCTATTTCATGCCGGTGCTTCTGGCGTACGGGGCGGCGATGAAATTCCAGTGCAGCCCGATCATGGCAATGACACTTGCCTGTGCGCTCCTGCACCCGACCTGGAACAGTGTCGTAGAAGCAGGCGAGTCCATCTCTTTCTTCGGAATACCAGTTGTGCTCGTCAGCTACTCCTCATCGGTTATTCCGATTATCCTAAGCGTATGGATTCTGTCTTACGTTGAGAAATTTGCGGAGAAATATTCGCCATCCGTGATCAAGTTCTTCCTGAAACCTCTGATCACCATGTTTATCTCCATTCCGATCGCGCTCCTCGTTGTAGGACCGCTCGGAAACCTGTTAAATGACCTTGTACAGGCAGGCGCCGATTTCCTGAACGCAAGAGTCAGCTGGCTGATCCCCATGCTCATGGGCGCATTCCAGCCGTTCCTGACACTGACCGGAACTGCATGGGCCATGACACCGATCGCCACAAGCCAGATTTCAGCTCTTGGCTACGAAGTTGTAAACGGTCCAGGGATGCTGGCTTCCAACATCGCGCAGGGCGGAGCTACTCTCGCCGTTGCCGTGAAAGCAAAGAATAAAGACCTGAAACAGCTTGCGTCCTCTTCCGGATTCACGGCGGTTATGGGAATCACAGAGCCCTGTCTCTACGGCGTGCTCCTGAAATTAAAGCGTCCGTTTGTCGCATCCATGATCGGTGGTGCTGTCGGCGGTATTTACGCAGGAATCTCCGGACTTGTAAGGTACTCTTTCGTATCCCCGGGTCTGACGGCTATCCCTGCATTCATCGGGGAAAATCCAATGAACGTTGTACACGCGATCATCACAATCATCATCTCTTTTGTGGCTGGTTTTATTGCAGCCTGGGTACTTGGATTCAAAGAGGATGGAACACCGGATGCAGCGGCAGCCAGCTCCGCAATAATCAAGGCGCCGACAGCCGGACGCGCAGCTGCTCTCTCAGAAGTGAACGATGATGTATTCTCCCAGGAAGTGCTTGGAAAAGGCGCTGCCATCTTCCCGGAGGAAGGGAAAGTATACGCCCCGGCGGACGGCACTGTAACCATCTTCTTCGAGACCGGACATGCCATTGGAATGGAAACAGACAGCGGTGCTGAGATCCTGATTCATGTGGGAATTGATACCGTCAATCTCCAGGGGAAATATTTCACTCCAAAAGCCAAAGTCGGAGATCAGGTCAAAGCCGGAGATCTCCTTCTCGAGTTCGATCTCGACGCGATCCAGAAGGAAGGATTCGACACCGTGATCCCAGTCATCGTAACCAACACACCTGACTATCAGGATATCTCACCTGCCTGCAGCGGCAGCATAAAACCGGGCGATGATTTCATAGCCCTGAAATAAAAGGAGTCAGTCATATGATTTATAAAAATTTGAAACCATTTCCGGAGAATTTTCTGTGGGGCGCTTCCACCTCTGCCTATCAGGTGGAAGGCGCTGCAGATGAGGATGGGAAAAGCCCGTCTATCATCGATATGTACGAGCACCCTGAAGGGGTTGCCGATTTCTCTGTTGCCAGTGATCACTATCACAGATATAAAGAAGACATTGCCCTCTTCGCGGAACTCGGGCTGAAAGCCTACCGTTTTTCTGTCGCATGGACAAGAATCCTGCCGGACGGCACGGGCAAAATAAATGAAAAGGGACTGGAATTCTACCGAAATGTTATCGAAGAATGCCGCAGATATCACATTGAACCGGTTGTAACCATGTATCACTTTGATCTGCCCTACTGTCTGGAAGAAAAAGGCGGCTGGACAAACCGGGATACCATTGATGCATTTGTAAATTACGCACAGGTACTGTTCAAGAACTTCGGTCATTCAGTAAAATACTGGCTCACCATCAACGAACAGAATACCATGATTCTTCACCCCGGCGCCATCGGGCTGCCAAAAGGCGGTAAACTGCCGTCTAAAAAGGAATTATATCAGCAGAACCATCACATGATGCTGGCACAGGCTCTGGTCATGAAACTGTTCCACCGGATGGTCCCGGAAGGAAAGATCGGCCCGGCCCTCAATCTGACCGCCATGTATCCTGCAACATGCAGCCCCGAGGATTCCATCGCCGCCCACAACTGGGAAGTACTCAGATGCTGGAATTTTGCCGATGTTCCCGTATTCGGAACTTATCATCCACTGGCATGGTCTTATCTGTGCGACCGCGGCATTGCCCCGGAAATCAAATCAGGAGATATGGAAATACTGAAAGATGCATCCCCTGATTTCATTGCCATGAACTACTACTCTACGGCGACAATCGCCGCAAGCCGGGGAGATGCTTCTGATGTAGCCGCCCGCGCCGGAGACCAGCAGATCATGCTCGGAGAACAGGGCGTATACCGTCCGGCGGAAAATCCTAATGTCGGGAAAACAGAATACGGATGGGTTGTTGACCCTGTCGGTTTCCGATATACTTTAAGAAAGGTTTACGAACGTTATCATCTTCCGATTCTGATTACGGAAAACGGAATCGGCGCGCCGGACCGGCTGGAAGATGACGGCAGTATCCACGACACTTACCGCATTGATTTTATCCGGGATCACCTTCGTCACAGTTATGACAGGTAAAAATAATTCGCACTAAATCTATTGAAAATACACAGCTTCACTGCGAAAATAGAGTTATTACAAAAAAATTTTTCGCGGTGAGGCTGAAATGGGAAGAAAAGAACAAAGAATTCA
>DWVZ01000057.1 GCA_019119975.1 Candidatus Blautia merdavium
AAGAGGTCATCCAGCAGACACGGGAGGCTATGGGTCTGAACCGGCCTGTACTGGTCCAGTATTTTGACTGGCTGACAGGATGTCTTCATGGAGATTTCGGCACATCTTATGCCTATAACAACTCTGTTTCCACTTTACTTTTGAATCGGCTCTGGCCTACGCTGAAGCTGTCCATTTTTTCTATGATCCTGATGCTTTTGATAGCCGTACCTCTCGGTATGATACAGGCCACTCACAAAAATAGTCTTGTGGATTACGGTCTGCGGGGCCTCACGTTTTTTGGTGTATCCATGCCGAATTTCTGGGTGGGTCTGCTGCTGATGCTGTTTTTCTGTGTCCGTTTGAAGCTGCTGCCCGTAGTCTGTTCGGGAGGGGACTTTCAAAGTATGATACTTCCGGCAGTCACCCTTGCGTTTGCCATGTCCGCCAAGTATACCCGCCAGGTACGTACGGCGATTCTGGAGGAGCTGAGCCAGGATTATGTCGTGGGAGCAAGAGCCAGAGGAGTAAAAGAGTGGAAGATCCTGTGGCTCAATGTATTCCCAAATTCCCTGCTGCCTCTGCTGACCATGCTGGGACTGTCCCTCGGCTCTCTATTGGGGGGCACTGCTGTGGTGGAGGTTATCTTTACCTATCCCGGACTGGGGAATCTGGCGGTATCTGCCATAACAGCATATGATTATCCCCTAATCCAGGGGTACGTCTTATGGATTTCTCTGATCTATATGGCGGTTAATCTGCTGGTGGATATTTCCTATAACCTGGTTAATCCAAGAATGAAAGAAAAGAGGTAGAGGAGAATGAAAATCAGAAATTTTATCATAAAAAACAAGTCCTTTTGTTTCTTTGCTTTCCTCGCCCTTCTGATCATCCTTACGGCTGTTTTTGCCCCGGTCATCACAGGCGGGGTCAGTCCTTCAGAGGCCGTGCTGGGGGACGCTCTAAAGCCTCCCGGCAAAGAACATATTTTCGGAACCGACAAACTGGGGCGTGACATTTTTACCCGGGTGATCTATGGAGCCCGGACCAGTCTTGTGGCGGCCTTCTCTGTAGTGATTCTTATTTTTGTGCTGGGGACGGTCCTGGGAGTTCTGGCCGGTTATTTCGGCGGCTGGATAGATACTGTGATCATGCGTATCGCAGACCTGATGGTATCTTTTCCCGGGATGGTCTTCGCTATGGCCATTGCCGGTGTCCTGGGGGCAAGCATCAAAAATGCGGTGATCGCAGTAGCCTTGGTAAGCTGGACAAAATATGCCAGACTTGCCCGGAGCCTGGTGCTGAAAATCCGGAATCAGGATTATGTGGCAGCCGCCGTGGTCACAGGTTCCAGGACCTTTTATATACTGCGGAAATATATGATCCCTAATGTTCTTCCTACCTTGGTCATTACAGCTGCTACTGATATCGGAGGCATGATGCTGGAACTGGCAGGGCTTTCTTTCCTTGGCTTCGGCGCCAAGGCGCCTACGCCTGAATGGGGCCTGATGCTCAACGAAGGCCGCCAGTATATCCAGAATGCTTCCTGGATGATGATCTTCCCGGGAGCGGCGATTTTTATTGTAGTGGTGGTCTTTAATCTGCTGGGAGATGCCCTTCGGGATGTTCTGGATCCTAAAGATGAGTAGGAGGGGATTTTATGCTTGAGATAAAAAATGTTACCATATCCTATGGAGACCGTCCTACGGTTAAAAACTTTAGTATGGACCTTAAAAAAGGAGAGATTGCTTCTATCGTAGGCGAGTCCGGCTCAGGGAAAACCACCGTGATCCGGGCTGTGCTTGGCCTGCTGCCGGGAGGGGGCAAGGTCACAGAAGGGGACATCTTGTTTGAAGGAAAATCCCTGCTGGAAAACACAGCGGAAGAGTGGAGAAATCTCCGGGGCACAGATATGTCTATGATCTTTCAGGATTCCGGCGTCATGCTGAATCCTATCAGAAAAATCGGCAGTGTCTTTGTGGAATATATCCGCACTCACGAAAAGATCAGCAGGAAAGCTGCCTGGGAAAAAGGACGGGAAATGCTTGAACAGATGCGTCTGCCAAGCAGCGACAATATTATGAAATCTTATCCCTTCCAGCTTTCCGGCGGTATGCGGCAGCGGGTGGGCATTGCCATGGCTATGACTTTTCAGCCAAAGCTGCTGCTGGCAGATGAGCCCACTTCTGCACTGGACGTGACTACCCAGGCCCAGATCGTAAGGCAGATGATGGAACTGCGGGAGGAGTGGGGGACAAGTATTATTATGGTTACCCACAATTTGGGAGCTGCAGCTTATATGTCCGATCAGATCCTGGTAATGAAAGAAGGACAGATTGCAGATACCGGCAGTCGGGATCAGATCCTGAAAGGGGGCCGCAGCGTTTATACACAGGAACTTTTAGAGGCAGTTCCTTCACTGGGAGGTGAGCGTTATGTTTGATGAAAGAAATCTGCTGCTGGAAGCAAGGCACGTAACCCGCCGTTTTCCTGCTTCAGGGGGCAGAGTGCTGACCGCCTGCAACGACGTTAATCTGAAATTTTACAAAGGGAAAACTTTGGGACTGATCGGAGAGTCCGGCTGCGGAAAATCTACATTTATGCGTCTTGTGGTCCGGCTGGACATTCCCACAGAGGGAGAGATTCTCTTCA
>DWVZ01000058.1 GCA_019119975.1 Candidatus Blautia merdavium
TCCCTTCACATATACAAGGATACTGGAGGTTCCCAGATCGATACCAATATCTGATGCTGCCATGCAATTACCCCTTTCTTTCATTCCTTTATCCATTCCCACTTATTATATCCAACTTCCCCTGTATTGAAAAGGGGCAATCATCTCAAATATTTTGACACATACTGACCTGTATAGGAGACAGGATTCGACGCGATCTCCTCCGGAGTGCCCTGAGCGATCACCGTTCCCCCTTGATCGCCGCCTTCCGGTCCGATGTCTATGATATAATCCGCCGTTTTGATCACATCTAGGTTGTGCTCGATGACTACCACAGTATTGCCCCCTTCTGCCAGCCGCTGAAGGATCTCGATCAGCTTATGGACATCTGCAAAGTGCAGACCGGTGGTAGGCTCATCCAAGATATAGATCGTCTTTCCTGTGCTGCGTTTGCTCAGCTCTGCAGCAAGTTTGATCCTCTGGGCCTCTCCGCCGGAAAGCTCCGTGGAAGGCTGTCCCAGGCGGATATAAGAAAGCCCCACATCATACAGGGTCTGGATCTTTCTTTTAATAGAAGGGACATGGTCGAAAAATGCCAGTGCTTCCTCCACTGTCATATTCAGTACGTCATAAATGCTTTTTCCTTTGTATTTTACCTCCAGGGTCTCCCTATTATACCGCTTCCCGTGGCAAACCTCGCAGGGCACATACACATCCGGCAGAAAGTGCATCTCGATTTTCAGGATACCGTCACCGCTGCAGGCTTCGCAGCGTCCGCCTTTGACGTTGAAGCTGAATCTTCCTTTTTTATAGCCCCGCGCCTTGGCGTCTGCGGTAGCGGCAAAGAGATCCCGGATCTGGTCAAAGACTCCTGTATAAGTGGCAGGATTCGATCTGGGTGTCCTTCCGATGGGAGACTGGTCAATATCAATGACCTTGTCCAGCTGCTCCACACCTTCGATGCATTTGTGCTTTCCGGGAATGGTCCTGGCATGGTTCAGCTTTTTCGCCAGACTCTTATAGAGGATTTCATTGACCAGGGAACTTTTCCCTGATCCTGACACGCCTGTCACACAGGTCATCACACCCAGAGGGATCTTCACATCGATATTTTTCAGATTATTCTCTGCTGCTTTTCTGATGGTCAGCCAGGCTGAGGGCTTCTTCCTTTCTGCGGGAACAGGGATCTTCAGCTCTCCGCTTAAATATTTTCCGGTGATGGAATTGGGATTTTTCATGATCTCCTCTGCCGTTCCGACCGCCACCAGTTCTCCTCCATGCTCTCCTGCCCCTGGACCGATATCTACCACACAGTCAGCTTCCCTCATCGTATCCTCATCATGCTCTACCACGATCAGGGTATTTCCCAGATCTCTCAGATGCTTTAAGGTATTTAACAGTTTATCATTGTCTCTCTGATGAAGCCCGATGCTTGGTTCATCCAGGATATAGGCAACCCCTACCAGCCCGGAGCCGATCTGGGTAGCGAGACGGATCCTCTGGGCTTCCCCTCCGGACAGAGTCCCGGTTGCCCTGGAAAGGGTCAGATAATTTAATCCGACATTAACAAGGAAGCCGACTCGCGCCCGGATTTCTTTCAGGACCTGCTCTCCGATCATCTGCTGGGTAGGGCTGAGCTGGAGATCCTGAATAAATTCCTGAAGCTTCTCTACCGACATAGAAGTCACCTGATGGATATTCTTATCTCCCACAGTGACAGCCAGGGCTTCCGGCTTCAGTCTCTGTCCCTTGCAGGACGGACATGGGGTAATGCGCATAAAAGTCTCATACTCCTGTTTCATAGTATCCGATCCGGTCTCCCGGTATCTTCTCTCCACATTTTTGATCAGTCCTTCAAATGCCACATCATAGACGCCTTCTCCCCGCTGTCCTTTATAATATACCTTGACTTCCTTTCCTCCGGTACCGTAGATCAGGATATCCTGGATCTTCTGGGGATACTCCTCAAAGGGAGTATCCAGGTCAAAGCCGTACTCCTCAGCCAGCGCGTCCAGGATCGCCCTGGTAAAGCTGCCCTTTTCTGTACAGGACTGCCAGCCCAGGACTGTGATCGCCCCCTGGGAGATACTGAGGCTTCTGTCCGGTATCATCAGGTCCACATCAAACTCCATCTTATATCCCAAGCCAAAGCACGCAGGGCAGGCGCCGAAAGGATTATTAAAGGAAAAGCTTCTGGGTTCGATCTCATCAATGCTGATGCCGCAGTCCGGGCAGGAAAAGCTCTGGCTGAAATTAATAGTATTCCCATCCATGGTATCCACCACAAGGCGCCCCTCTGCCAGGTTCAGCACCGTCTCAATAGAATCGGTAAGCCTTTTCTCAATGCCTTCTTTGACGATCAGACGGTCCACAATGATCTCAATGTTATGCTTGATGTTCTTATCCAGTTTGATCTCTTCGCTGAGTTCATAAACATTTCCGTCCACCTGGACTCTCACATAGCCGCTCTTTCTCGCTTGTTCAAAAAGCTTCGCATGGGTTCCCTTCCTTCCTCTCACCACTGGTGCCAGGATCTGGATCCTGGTCCTCTCCGGAAGGCTCATGATGCTGTCCACCATCTGGTCTACCGTCTGCTTCTTGATCTCCCTGCCGCATTTGGGGCAGTGCGGGATCCCGATCCGGGCATACAGCAGCCTGAAATAGTCATAAATCTCTGTCACAGTTCCCACTGTGGAACGTGGATTCCGGTTGGTGGATTTCTGATCAATGGAAATTGCCGGAGAAAGTCCTTCGATGCTCTCCACATCCGGCTTTTCCATCTGCCCCAGGAACTGCCTCGCATAGGAGGACAGGGATTCCATATATCTTCTCTGGCCTTCCGCATAGATAGTATCAAAAGCCAGGGAGCTCTTTCCTGACCCGCTGAGCCCGGTAAGCACCACCAGCTGGTCCCGGGGAATATCCACATTCAGATTCTTTAAATTATTTTCATTTGCCCCGCGGATCTTGATATACTGCCGGGGCTGCATCATCACTGCCATATGTGTACCTCTCTTGTTTCTCTTAGTATGTATCTATCAGTATTTCTCAATCTGAAATCATTATACCGTGGTCACTAACCTCATGCTGCGCCCTTGGCTTGCATTCGCTAAGTGTCCAGGTATATGTCTCACTAAATTCGTACGGCGCCCTTGGCTTGTACTCATTAAGTGTTCTCATTATACCATGAGATAAAAGTTTTTCAAACATTTGTTCTGCTTTTATAATTCACAAAAATCTTTCCCGAAAAGCTCCTGTTTCTGTGTATTCTTCCAGTATCTGTTTTCCACAGAAAGAAAAGGCGCCGCAAAGTCTGCAGCACCTTTTCATCCTTCTCCATACGTGACTGTTCTTATGCCTGGCGCACTGTTTTTTGTGCGCTGCCCCGGCCAGTTCTTTTGTCGGCGGAGCAGATATACTGCATAATATCCCGTCTCGTTATGATTCCTATAAAATTTTTCTGATCGTCGATTACCGGAACAAAATTCTGACGCATTGCCTTCTCCAGCATATCCTCCATGTCGGAATCCACTCTCACCGGAGCGTAATCCGCACGGCGTTTAAAAGAAAGGATCGGTACATCCTCCGCTTCCTTTAAATTCAGATTGTTCCTCTCCTTAAGCCCCCATAATAAATCGCCTTCTGTAATGGTTCCCACATATTTTCCCCGGTCATTGATAATGGGGATGCAGGAATATTTATGGTATTCCATTTTTTCTAAAACCTGTCTCAGGCTGTATGTATCATAAATATACGCCACATCGCTTTTGGGGGTAAGAAAAAATAAAATATTCATAGTACCCTCCCTGTTTGTTTCTTGTTTCATTGTGCCACAGCCAGAGGATAAAATCCAGAAGCAAACCGTAAAATTATCATTAAAATTCTATGAACAAACCACCTGAAAAATCTCAGTCAAAGAGAAATTCCGCAAGCACTGCATTGCTCACCAGCACGCCGTCCTCTGACAGAAAAATCCTGTCTTTTTTCTCCCTGAGCATCCCATTTGACAGACACTTGCCAAGGGCTTTCTCAAAGACCAGATCCAGCTCCTGCCCGAAGGTCCTGCGGAACTCTTTCCTGGAGACGCCCCTGGTCTTTCTCAGTCCCAGGAACATAAATTCTTCCATCTGTCTGGGCTCTTCCAAAAATTCCACATGCTCACGCATAGTCTTGGGATTTCCGCATTTCGCCAGATACTGCTCCATATCCCTGGTATTGTCCATCCGGATATTGCGTACCATAGAAGATGCTCCCAGTCCTAGTCCCAGGTAATCTGCCCGCTCCCAGTATTTCAGATTATGCCTGGACTCTTTTCCCGGCTTTGCGTAATTGGAGATTTCATACTGCTCCAGCCCGTATTCTTTCAGGATCCTTCCGGTAGAAAGATAGATTTCCCTGCTTTCCTCATCATTAGGAAGCAGCTCCGGATGACCTGCATATTTCTCATAAAACCTGGTGCCCTCTTCCAGGATCAGCTGGTAGACGGAAATATGCTCCAGCTGCTGGTCCGCCAGTGTCTCAAGCTCTTTTTTCCAGGTCTGCGCAGTCTGTCCCGGTATGGAGGAGATCAGGTCTGCGCTGATATTGTCAAATCCTGCCTCCCTTGCCTGGGAAAGCCCTTCCAGAAACTGCTCCCAGGTATGGATCCGCCCCAGCATCTTTAAATTAGCGTTGTCCGCAGACTGGACACCCATGCTCAGCCGGTTGATGCCGCACCTGCGCCACACCGCCAGCTTCTCAGGGGTAATGGTCCCGGGATTGGCTTCGATGGTAATCTCCGGTCTTCTTTCCAGTTCAAATGTCTCCCCTATCGCTTGGAAAACCGCCTCTATCTGTCCGCATTCCAGCACAGAAGGAGTCCCGCCTCCCAGAAATACGGTGGAAACCCGATAGCCCTTGGCAAACTCCCGATAGCTTCGGATTTCTTTTTCCAGCGCAGCCACATAGGCTTCCTGCTCCTCCTTGGTTCCTTTCCAGGACAGGAAATCACAGTATCCGCATTTTTGTACGCAAAAGGGAATATGGATATATAATCCCAGATCCTTCTTCATAAATTCTCCTCTCCTGTCTGCCATGCTCCCTTCCGGGGCAGCAGCCCTTTCCGGTAAATAAGGCAGCCCGATGCACAGCCTTTCTATTTATCATCCAGTTTCAGCACGCTCATAAATGCTTTCTGCGGGATCTCCACATTTCCGATCTGGCGCATACGCTTCTTTCCTTCCTTCTGCTTCTCCAGAAGCTTTCTCTTTCGGGAAATATCGCCTCCATAACATTTTGCCAGCACGTCTTTTCTCATTGCCTTTACGGTTTCTCTGGCAATGATCTTGCTGCCGATGGCTGCCTGGATGGGGATCTCGAACAGCTGTCTTGGAATCTCCTCTTTCAACTTTTCGCACATCCTGCGCCCTCTTTCGTATGCAGAATCTGCAAAAACAATAAAGGACAGGGCATCCACTTCTTCTTTGTTGACCAGGATATCCAGCTTCACCAGATTGCTCTGCTCGTATCCCAGCATCTCATAGTCAAAGGACGCATAGCCTCTGGACCGTGACTTCAGAGCGTCAAAGAAGTCATAGATGATCTCATTTAAAGGCAGGTGGTAGTGCAGGAGGGCTCTGGTGGTCTCCATATATTCCATGCCCTGGTACTGACCTCTTCTTTCCTGGCACAGATCCATAATAGGACCGATGAACTCTGTGGTCACCATGATCTCCGCCTTTACCATAGGTTCCTCCATGTATTCGATCTCTGAAGGATCCGGCAAGTTGGAAGGATTCGTCAGCTCAATGACCTCCCCGTTGGTCTTATGGACTTTATATACAACGCCGGGCGCTGTCGTTACCAGATCCAGATTGTATTCTCTTTCCAGGCGTTCCTGGATGATCTCCAGATGCAGAAGACCTAAAAAGCCGCAGCGGAATCCAAAGCCCAGGGCAATGGAGGTCTCCGGCTCAAAGAACAGAGAAGCATCATTTAACTGAAGCTTTTCCAGCGCATCCCGAAGATCCTGGTATTTTGCCCCGTCAGCAGGGTATACGCCGCAGAATACCATAGGGTTTACTTTTTTATATCCCGGGAGCGGCTTTTCACAGGGACGGTTGTCATCTGTAATGGTATCGCCTACCCGGGTATCTTTTACATTTTTGATGCTGGCAGTGATGTAGCCTACCATGCCAGCAGAAAGCTCATCGCAGGGAATAAACTGTCCTGCGCCGAAATAGCCCACTTCCACCACTTCTTCTACTGCCCCGGTAGCCATCATGCGGATTTTTGTTCCCTTTTTTACAGTACCTTCTTTGATCCTACAAAAGACAATGACGCCTTTATAAGAATCATAAATAGAATCAAAAATCAACGCCTGCAGGGGATTCTCGGGGCTTCCGCCGGGAGCCGGGATCTTGGTGACGATCTGTTCCAGAACTTCCTCTATGTTCAGTCCGGTCTTTGCCGAGATCTGAGGCGCGTCCTGGGCTTCGATCCCGATCACATCCTCGATCTCATTGATGACACGTTCCGGTTCCGCACTTGGCAGGTCAATCTTATTGATCACCGGAAACACATCCAGATCATGATCCAGCGCCAGGTATACGTTTGCCAGTGTCTGGGCTTCAATACCCTGGGCAGCGTCCACCACCAAAATGGCGCCGTCACATGCTGCCAGACTTCTGGAAACTTCGTAGTTAAAATCTACATGTCCGGGGGTATCAATCAGATTGAAAATATATTCCTCTCCGTCTTTTGCCTTATATACAATACGCACTGCCTGGGATTTGATGGTGATGCCCCTCTCTCTTTCCAGGTCCATATTGTCCAGAACCTGTGCCTGCATTTCCCGGTCGGTCAGCAGTCCGGTCTTTTCTATGATTCTGTCTGCCAGGGTGGACTTTCCATGGTCGATATGTGCAATGATACAAAAATTACGAATTTTACTCTGTTCAAATACTGCCACTAAACTCTTCCTCCTGTTATTTCTTTACCTTTTCTAATTGTCAAACAACATTCTGTACTGAACTTTTTCATACTCCTGCAGTTCCCTATTCTGCATGGCTTCGTCCCAGGTATGCCAGTTTCCTGACTTATCCTTCACTCCATACACATTGACCACAGGAAATTCCTCATATAGGTTTTCCAGATATTTCTGATATTCTGATAAGGGCAGCCCCGCTGTCTCGCAAACCAGAGAAGACAGATAATTCAGGCTGATATTCTCATATTCTTTCTCTTCAATATCATAATTCGTGTAAATCATGAACGGCACCTGGTATTTGAGCGCTGCTTCCTCTGCTCCACTTACTCCAGAAGACTCCATAAGTTCCTCATAAAAGGACTCTTCTACTTTGGGATAATGGTCTCCAAACATACACAGCACCACCGGCTCTTGTTCCTGACTAAAATAATCCACCAACTCTTTCCAGGCACGATCCGACTCCCGGATCAAATTGAGATACTCTGCTGCCTGGGGATAGCTGCCTTTGGGACTGGTGATCTGTACCGGATCTTCCCAGTTGCTCTGGCTGTATCCACCATGGTTCTGCATAGTTACATTAAATAAAAACAGGTGCTCATCCTTCTCTTTCTTCTCTTCAAAAACCTGGATTATCTTATCATAATTTCCTTTGTCGGAAATCATACCTCTTAAAGAATCATATCCGTCAAAATCTTCGATATAGTAAGTCTCATCAAAGCCCAGCATCTCATAGACTGCTTTCCTGTTCCATCCGCTGGAAGACTGCGGATGCATGAACACAGATGTATAGTCCAGCTCTTTCATAGTATCATTCATGCTGGGAGTTCCTTTTTTTACATAATTCTGGTAGGGAATCGAACCGCTTGGGAAAAACGCATTGGAAAATCCGGTTAAAAATTCAAATTCCGAATTAGGTGTCCATCCCCCGAAAATAGGAATGCTGACAAACCCCTTTATGACATTTTCCTCCATACTGTCCCAGTTTTCCAATACTGGTTTATCTGTCTCCAGGTCTCCCATTTGTCTGAAATCAGCAAAACTTTCATTCATCACCACAATTACATGGGGTTTTGTCACAGCTTCCTTTCTTTCAACCGTAAGTCCTCCAGAAGAGAGTACGCCTCCCTTACTTCCTTCTGCAAGCAGCGCATCTGCATTTTTCGCAGAATACCCCTCCGGTTTTTCAACTCTCAGATAGGGCAGTCCTGCAGCGAAATCCAGAAAAGCCCCGTGATCCTCCTTACTCTGGGCGAGTTCCCATAGATAAGGCTTGATACTGTACTTTTCCACAAACTCTCCGCTGGAAAACAACGAGGACAGGACTATCGCACACACCAATGTCAACGTACCGGACAGCAGGCGTTCTCTCCTTTTATGCCGGTAACTTACATAAAAGCTTACCAGTACGAAGGTCAGCGCCGCCAGCATCACAGTAACTCTTTCCGGTGTAAACCTGAGCACATATCCTTCCGCTACGTTTGCCGCTGTCTGCACTGCATACAGATCCGATGCCCGCAGACCATTCCCTCGAAATTCCATAACAAAGCTGTACAGCAGACCATAAAAAGTAAACAGTACTACTCCCACCGCAATGCTTACGCAAGCCTTATTTATGAAAACATGCAAAAACAAAAACACCGTGATCATAATCAGGTAAGTCAGCAGAAATATGACCAGCTCCTTGCCCAATACCGTGCCCTCATTTACGTATTCAATTTCCCAGAAACAGAACACCGGCGCTGTCACAAACATAAGAAAACTCAAATATCCCCGCCATTTCTCCGATATTCTGATCCGGAATACCAGCCCCAGCAGCAGCACCTGATCCAGCAAAAAGAAACGAAACAGCACTTGCCCATCCTTTCCCAATTCCTTGGGAAGAAAAACTGCGGCAAACAAAAAGACAATTTCCAGCAGCAGGACAGGAATGATTCGTTTCTTCCGTACGGTAATAAGCCCCTTAAAAAATTTATGAAGTTTTTCAGAAAAAGTTTTCCGTCCTTCCAAATTTATACTCACTAAAATACTCCTCGTTTTTTTGTCTGTTACTTTTTACTCTGCAAAATCCTGATACACATTTTTACCGCAAACTCCGGCATAAACGCTAAAAATATCTCGAACTTTGCAAGATCAGGAGCCAGACTCCGATATTTTAAAATTTTAGGAATATCATGCTTCATACGCGCCTGGGCAAAAGCCAGCGCCTCTTTGCAGCCTTTATATTCCGGATAACGCCTGCTGAATTCCTGTATCAGTTTAAGATGAGGCAAAACCCGTTTCTCCCGGTAATCTTTCTTGGAATGAATTCCGACTAATACTCCGCTTACATTGTTCCCGTGTCTGCGGTAGCTTACCAAGGGCTGATCCAGATAAGATACTTTCCCCACTGCACAGGCGCAGGAAATCAGCCATTTATCATGCCCCGTATACCGGGAAAAAGGCACGGTGCTCCGCACAAAATCCCCTCTTGCTACAAGGCTCATACCAGGGGCATGGCACAAAAAGAAGTTTGCTTTGCCGATATCATCATAAGTATTCCAGTTTTCACTGGGACTTTTAGAACTTCGGCGCACAGAAGGGCAAATCACTTTTCCGTTTTCATCAATCAATTTCCTGTCTGTTGCCACTAAAAGCGTCTTATCCCGGTTTAAGCATTCTACGCACTTTTCTATTTTTCTCTTATCCCACACATCGTCCTGGTCGCAAAACGCAACATACGCTCCATCAGACTGTTCTGTCAGATATTCAAAAGCCTTGACATATCCCAGGTTATTCTCTTTATAGGGCAAAATCCGATAGGGCTTATGCTTCAAGCATTGCTGAAATACCCTCTCTTCACACCTTTCCCCTACAGAGTCGTCAAAAATAAGGATCTCCATATTCTCATAAGTCTGACAGTCTAACGACTTTAACTGCTCCTCTAAATATCTCTTCTCCGGGCAATAGACCGCTAACAATACACTGACTTTTTCCATAATTTGCTCCTCTTTTTTGTCCTTTTTAATTACTGGCAAAACTCCAGGAAATACTGGGCATATAAGGATTTGTGCAGCAGCCAGATCAGCACCAGAAA
>DWVZ01000002.1 GCA_019119975.1 Candidatus Blautia merdavium
AAGAAGTACTACAAACGAGGGAGAATTAGAAGGACGCATTATTACACAAGAACTGAAAACGAAAACAAGATCTGGAAAAAGAATTATTCCTTTAGCCGATTTTGTGGTTGATGAACTTATTCTTGCACGGCAAAAATATGAAGCGGCAAGGAATAGCAATCCTGATTTCCAAGACCTAGATTATGTCTGCTGCCATGAAAATGGGGCACCTTTTAATCGTAGTTCTTTTAGAAAAAGCTTCAAACGTTTACTAAGATCATGTAATCTTCCAGATATGCGTTGGCATGATTTAAGACATACATATGCAACGATATTGAAGCAAAAAGAGATTAGTTTAAAAGCAATTGCTGTATGCATGGGGCATTATGGAACCCAAATTACAGAGGACGTATACATCAACCTTCCAGATGAAATATATGATTGTGATAAGGAAATTACAGCCTTTATGGAAGAAGTGCTTCCGAAACGAAGTAAAGTTTTGGATGCAAGGATTGACGAGAAATATTTGCTTGAAGTTCTTCCGCACAAGGTATATAATAGCACGGATTGTATCATCAATACGGGCTAATCCATGATGTATAATGCCAAACTCTTCTTTATCATAATGAATAATTATGCATAATGTCGCAGAGTAGGAAAAAATGAAATTTGTTGTAAAGTAGTGATTTCGTAGTAAAAAAGAGACTGACTGTGGCAAAAAAGAGGTTTGAAAATCCAGTGATTTTTCTGGATTTTCGCCTCTGATGCCACGAAGATTCAGTAAAACTTTTTTATGCATTATTCACAAAATAAGAGAGGTTTTTATGAGAAAACTAGCTTTAAATGATGAAATATTACTAAATATCGAGAAGCCTGCCCGTTACATCGGAAACGAGGTGAACTCGGTGATGAAGGACAAGGATCAGGTGGATATCCGTTTCGCTATGTGCTTTCCGGACGTATATGAGATCGGTATGTCCCATCTGGGCATCCAGATCTTATATGATATGTTTAATCAAAGAGAAGACGTCTGGTGTGAACGTGTCTATTCTCCCTGGCCGGATCTGGACAAGGTCATGCGGGAGGAGAACATTCCACTGTTTGCCCTGGAATCTCAGGATCCGATCCGGGAATTTGATTTTCTGGGAATTACCATCCAGTATGAAATGTGCTATACCAACATCCTGCAGATCCTGGATTTAAGCCAGATCCCCCTGCGCGCCGCGGACAGAACCGAGGAGGATCCTCTTGTCATGGGAGGAGGTCCCTGCACGTATAATCCAGAGCCGCTGGCACCGTTTTTTGATCTGTTTTATATCGGAGAAGGAGAAACGGTTTTCTATGAACTGCTGGATGCCTACAAAGAATACAAAAAAGCAGGAAGATCCAAAAAAGAGTTTCTGGAGCGGGCGGCAGAGATTCCCGGGATCTATGTGCCTGCTTTTTATGATACGCAGTATAAAGAAGATGGGACGATAGCATCCTTTTTGCCAAACAATCCCCATGCCAAAGAAAAAATCGAAAAACAGGTAGTCATGAACCTGACCGATACCTATTATCCCAAAGCCCCTGTAGTGCCCTTTATTAAGGCAACCCAGGACCGGGTGACGCTGGAGATCCAGAGAGGCTGTATCCGCGGATGCAGGTTTTGTCAGGCAGGAATGATCTACCGCCCGACCCGGGAGCGAAATGTGGACTTCTTAAAAGAGACAGCAAGGCAAATACTGGACAATACAGGGTACGAAGAAATTTCTCTTAGCTCCTTAAGCTCCAGTGATTATTCCAGACTGCCGGAGCTGATCAATTATCTGATCGAGGAATGTTCTGAAAGGAAGGTAAATATTTCCCTGCCTTCTCTGCGCATTGACGCGTTTTCTCTGGATGTGATGAGCAAGGTGCAGGACATTAAGAAAAGCAGCCTGACCTTTGCTCCGGAGGCGGGTTCCCAGCGTCTGCGGGATGTGATCAATAAGGGGCTTACCCAGGAGGTGATCCTGGAGGGAGCTGCCAGGGCTTTCGCGGGAGGCTGGACAAGGGTGAAACTGTACTTTATGCTGGGGCTTCCTACAGAAACAGAGGAAGATATGAAAGGCATCGCCCATCTGGCAGAGGAAATCGCCAAGAAATACTATGAGATTCCCAAGGAGCAGAGACATGGAAGATGCCAGATCGTGGTCAGCACCTCCTTCTTTGTACCAAAGCCCTTTACGCCTTTCCAGTGGGCAGGTATGTTCCGCAAAGAGGACTATCTGGACAAGGCGCGTGTGGTGAAAGAGGAGATCAAGGCACAGCTGAACCAGAAAAGTATGAAATATAATTACCACGAAGCAGATGTGACGGTGCTGGAGGGTATTTTGGCAAGAGGAGACCGAAGAGTAGCAGATGTTCTGGAAAATGTATATAGGAGAGGCGCTATTTTTGACGCCTGGTCAGAATATTTCCGTTATGATGCCTGGCTTGAGGCTTTTAAAGAGGAAGGCATTGATCCGGAATTCTACACCCTGAGAGAGCGTCCTCTTGATGAAATCTTCCCATGGGATTTTATCAGCATCGGAGTTTCCAGAAAGTTCCTGGAAAAGGAATGGGAGAAAGCAAAAAGAGGAGAGGTTACGCCTAACTGCAAGGTAAAATGTTCCGGCTGCGGCGCGGCGGCTTACAAAGGAGGTGTCTGCATTGAAGGTTAGAGTGAAATTTTGCAAAGAAGGCGCTATGAAATTTATCGGACATCTGGATATTATGCGCTATTTTCAGAAGGCAGTCAGACGGGCAGGCATCGACGTAGCTTATTCTGAGGGATTCAGTCCCCATATGATCATGTCCTTTGCAGCGCCTCTGGGTGTGGGTATTACCAGCACCGGGGAATATTTTGATATGGAGATTAAGACGCCTGTGGCATCCGCAGAAGCTGTGGAGCGGCTCAATCAGGTGATGGCAGAGGGCATGAAGGTTTTAAGCTTTCGAAAGGTTCCTGACGGCAAAGCTGGAAAGGCGATGTCTCTGGTAGCAGCGGCGGATTATCAGGTACGGTTCCGACCGGGAATGGAGCCCTGCGGGGACTGGAGAGAAAAGGCAGAAGCATTCTTGGCGCAGCAGGAGATCGTAGTTTTGAAAAAAACCAAAAAAAATGAAAAAGAGGTAGACATTAAGCCTTTCCTCTATGCTGCTGAAATCCGGGAAGAGGAGCTTTTCCTGCAGCTGGCAGCAGGCAGTGTGAAGAATACAAAGCCGGAGCTGGTACTGGAGGCATTTTATCATTTCTGCGGAAAGGAATTTGATCCTTACGCCCTTCTCATACACCGCTCAGAAGTTTATGCAGACACAGGAGAAGAGGGAGAGAGAAAACTGGTGCCCCTGGAAGCTTTAGGAGAAGACATTTGAGCCGGCTGATCCTTTCCCGCATGGAATACAGAGGGAAAAAAGTCCTAACAGCAGCGCTCTGCCGGGAAAAAAAGGTATGCCGCATTCACCTGATCCCGGAGACGGGGCAGGGAATCCTGGGGAATATTTATATTGGAAAAGTGAAAAACATTGTGCCCAATATCCAGGCTGCATTCATCGAGATTGCCGACGGGATCATGTGCTACTATCCTATGGAAGAAAAAGGAAAAAATCTGAAGATCGGAGAGGAACTGACCGTACAGGTGTGCAGGGAAGGCATGAAAAAGAAGCTGCCCAGCGTCACAGAAAATCTGAATTTTACCGGGCAGTATCTGGTGCTGACCACAGAAAGAAAAGAGCTTGGATTTTCCCGAAAGCTTCCGGAAGAAGAGAAGAAACGGATCCGGGGGCTTTTGGAAGAGCGAAAACCGCAGAATGCAGGAATCATTGTCCGAACCAGTTCCCGGGGGACAGCAGATGAGGAAATTCTCAGGGAACTGGAATTTCTGGAAAACCGGATGGAGACCGTGCTTTTAAAAGCCCGGACCCGCACTTGCTTTTCCCTTCTGGAGCAGAGCATCCCGGAATATTTAAAAGAAGTCCAGGATGCCTGCGGACAGTATACCGAAGAAATCGTTACAGACGATCCGGAGGTATACCGGGATATCTGTACCTATCTGCAGGGCTTTGAGAAAAAGCAGATGGAGATCAGGCTCTATGAGGACCGGCTTTTGCCCCTGTATAAGCTGTACAGCCTGGAGTCAGTTCTGGAAGAGGCGCTGAAGGAAAAGGTCTGGATGAAATCCGGCGGCTTTCTTGTGATCCAGCAGACAGAGGCTTTTGTTTCCATAGATGTCAATACGGGGAAGTTTACTGTGAAAAAAGACCAGGAGGAGACCTACCGCAGAATCAATCTGGAAGCTGCCAGAGAAATCGCGCGCCAGCTGCGTCTCAGGAACCTTTCCGGGATTATCCTGATCGATTTCATTAATATGAAAAGCAAGGAAGACGGGAAACGGCTGATGGAAGCGCTGCAGGATTATCTGGATGAGGATTCTGTAAAAGCATCGGTGGTGGATATGACGGCACTGAATATTGTAGAGGTTACAAGAAAAAAAGTGAGAAAGCCTCTTTCTGAGGAAGTAAAGGAGATTTTTTCATCCGGGGAGGAATGTGTATGAAGAAACGTTCTGAATTTACAACACTCTGTTATATAGAAGATGAGTCCAGGTATCTGATGCTCCACAGAACTGCCAAGGAAAAAGATGTGAATAAGGACAAATGGATCGGCGTAGGCGGGCATTTTGAAGCTCATGAAAGCCCGGAGGACTGTCTTTTGCGGGAAGTGAAGGAGGAGACCGGTCTGACGCTGATCTCCTGGAGATTCCGCGGGATTGTGACCTTCACCTTGAAGACGCAGGAGGAACAGATCACGGAATATATGTGCCTGTATACGGCTGACGGCTATGAGGGAACCCTGACCCCATGCGAAGAGGGAACTCTGGAATGGGTAGAGAAAAAAGATCTGTTTTCTCTGAACTTATGGGAAGGAGATAAAATATTTTTCCGGCTTTTACAGGAAGAATATCCCTTCTTTTCACTGAAACTGGTATACGAAGGAAATGAATTAAGAGAGGCGGTCTTAAATGGAACCAATCTGGAATGGAAATGAGCAGAGAGAAGAGAAAAAGACGCATTTAAAACCGGTCCATGGGATTGCTTTGTTCCTGGTGGTCATGCTCTGCTTTTATACCATCATTGCCTGGGCACAGTGGACCTTTGGCATGTACGGGCTTGCTCTGACCGAAATTTTTCTCCTGGTCCTGAGCGTAGGCAGCGCAAAGCTTTTGAAAGCTCCCTTAAGAGAAATTTTCCCTGTAAGAAAGCCGGAATGGAAGAAGCTGCTGGCAGTCTTAGCCGGATGGGTTTCCGCTTATACGGCGGTGATCCCTCTGACCATGACCGCGGCTTACTTTTTCCCAAGCCAGATTTTCGGGGTCAGCGATTCCCTCAGCAGCTTTATGGGCAGCGTGCCTCTTTTGGTATCTGTCCTGATCAGCAGTGTGATGCCGGGCATTTGTGAGGAGGCGCTGCACCGGGGATTTCTGCTGAAGTGTTTCCAGTCCAAGATACACAGCACGGCTGGGCTGGTGCTGCTGATGGGATTTTTGTTCGGCGCTTTTCATGGAAGTGTCTGGAGATTTCTTCCCACAGCCTTTCTGGGCGGTGTGCTGACATGGCTGATGGTCCGTACGGAAAATCTGGTCTATCCGGCTCTGTTTCATTTTATCAATAATTTTCTGCCATCTGTATTCGCCGGTTTTTCTTCCGGGCAGGAGACAGAAGCAGCGTCGCAGATGCTCATGCAGCAGGGACTTCCCCTTTCTTTTCTGGGAATTTATTTTGCCATGGCGTGTATCGCGCCCTTTGGCTTCTATACGGCATCCTATCTTTTAAGAAAGGGAGAACCCGGGCAGGAACAGAGGTACTTAAAATCTAATAAGGTCCTGGCAGTCCTGGTGGTGCTTACCGTACTTCCGGTAATCCTGGGAATGCTGCTGTTTGTCCTGGGGATCGTAAAAGATTTTCTGTAAAAAAATTTCTGTAAAAAATAAAATTAGATGTTGACGAATTAGAATTTTACTGCTAATATAATGTCGTATGCCGCACAAAGAGGTATAAGTACCGGATTTCCGGTCACCACATTTGGCGAGTAATGATAATAGGAGGTGCCATATGTACGCAATTATTGCAACAGGTGGTAAACAGTACAAAGTAGCCGAAGGCGATGTTATCAGAGTAGAAAAGCTTGGAGCAGAAGCTGGTGAAACTGTTACATTTGACCAGGTACTTGCTGTAAGCAACGATGGTTTAAAAGTCGGCGCAGACGTAGCTGACGCAAGTGTAACTGCATCTGTAGTTGAAAACGGTAAAGCAAAGAAAGTTATCGTTTACAAATACAAGAGAAAAACCGGTTACCACAAGAAAAACGGTCACAGACAGCAGTTTACGAAAGTAAAAATTGAAAAAATCAATGCTTAATCCCCATGATTAAAGTGACGATTTATCAGAATTCAGAACAGAAGATTTCCGGATTTGACCTGCAGGGACATGCAGGATATGCTGAGGCAGGAAGCGATATTGTATGCGCGGCAGTTTCGGCGCTGGCACAGAATGCAGTGAATTCCATGGAAGCGTTTACCGAAGACGGTTTTACCGCGGAGGCAGACGCAGAGAACGGAGAGCTGTATGTAAGGCTGGAACCCGGATATTCAGAGAAAACTGCGCTGCTTCTGGATTCGCTGATCCTTGGTTTACAGGGAATAGAAGAAGAATACATGGAATATGTCGATGTAATATTCAAGGAGGTGTAAAGACATGTTAAAAATGAACCTTCAGTTATTCGCACATAAAAAAGGTGTTGGTTCTACAAAGAACGGACGTGATTCCGAGTCCAAAAGACTTGGCGCTAAAAGAGCTGACGGACAGTTTGTAAAAGCAGGAAACATCCTTTACAGACAGCGTGGAACAAAGATTCACCCAGGTGTAAACGTGGGAAGAGGCGGAGACGATACCTTATTTGCATTAGTAGATGGTATTGTTCGTTTCGAGAGAAAGGGCAGGGACAAAAAACAGGTTTCTGTTGTTCCGGTAGCTACTGAAGAATAATTTACGATAACAGGGCGGCTTCTAATCGTTAAGGTTTGAAGCCGCTTTTTATCTGAGAAGCCATAGAGTTTAGAAACGACAGATTTTATTTTGTGAGCCGGACGGGCACACATGAGGAGGCAAATATGTTTGCAGACAGAGCGAAAATTTATATCCGTTCCGGAAAAGGCGGAGACGGACATGTAAGTTTCAGAAGAGAACTGTATGTACCCAACGGCGGTCCTGACGGCGGAGACGGAGGACGGGGCGGAGATGTGATCTTTGAAGTCGATAAAGGTCTTAACGCACTGACCGATTACCGCCATAAGCGGAAATACGCTGCAGGAAACGGAGAAGAAGGCGGCAAGAAACGATGCCATGGCGCGGACGGAAAAGATATCGTCCTGAAAGTGCCGGAAGGAACGGTCATCAAAGAAGCAGTAAGCGGTAAGGTGATCGCGGATATGTCAGGAGGAAATACCCGCCAGATCGTCTTAAAGGGCGGCAGAGGCGGCAAAGGCAATCAGCACTATGCTACAGCTACCATGCAGGTGCCAAAATATGCCCAGCCGGGGCAGCCTGCCCAGGAGCTGGAAGTGCTGCTGGAGCTGAAAGTCATTGCAGATGTAGGATTGATCGGATTCCCCAATGTGGGAAAATCCACGCTGCTCTCCAGAGTCAGCAACGCCAGACCCCAGATTGCCAATTATCATTTCACAACCCTGAATCCGCATCTGGGAGTGGTGGATCTGGAGGACTGCGGCGGATTTGTGATCGCGGATATTCCGGGACTTATTGAGGGAGCTTCGGAAGGCGTAGGACTGGGACATCAGTTCCTGCGGCATATCGAAAGGACCAGAGTCCTGATTCATCTGGTAGATGCGGCGTCCACAGAGGGACGTGATCCGGTAGAGGACATTTATAAGATTAACAAGGAGCTGGAGGCTTATGATCCGGAGCTTTTGAAAAGACCCCAGGTGATCGCTGCCAATAAGGTAGATGCCATCTATACAGAGGACGAGGATCCGGTAGAACGCATCAGAAAAGAATTTGAGCCCCAGGGTATGAAGGTGTTTGCCATTTCCGCAGTGAGCGGCAAGGGCATCCGGGAGCTTTTATTCTATGTGAAAGGACTGCTGGATACCATTGACAAAGAGCCTGTGATCTTTGAGCAGGAATTCTTCCCGGAAGATGTTCTGATCGGAGAGAATCTGCCTTATACTGTGGCACAAGACGAGCAGGATGAGCATGTTTATATCATTGAAGGTCCCAAGATTGAAAAGATGCTGGGCTATACCAATCTGGATTCGGAAAAGGGATTCCTTTTCTTCCAGAAATTCTTAAAAGAGAGCGGGATTCTGGAGGACCTGGAAAAAGCAGGTATCCAGGAAGGCGATACAGTCCGTATGTATGGCTTTGAATTTGATTATTATAAATAAAGCGGGAGAACATTATGACGAGCAAGCAAAGAGCGTATTTAAAGAGCCTTGCCATGAAGCAGGAGCCGATTTTTCAGATCGGCAAGGCAAGCCTGACGCCTGAGGTGACACAGGCAGTGGCAGAAGCGCTGCAGGCAAGAGAGCTGATTAAGATCAGCGTACTGCAGAACTGTATGGACGATCCGAGGGAAATCGCGGAAGCGCTGGCAGAGCGCACCCGCTCCCAGGTGGTCCAGGTCATTGGAAAGAAAATCGTTTTATACAAAGAAGGCAAAGAGGATAAGAAAAAAATCTTCCTGCCTTAAGCAAAGAAGGAATCTGTTATGTGCAAAGAAAGAAAACGCGTCGGGATTATGGGAGGAACCTTTGATCCGATCCATATCGGTCATTTGATCCTTGGGGAAACTGCCTATGAGCAGTTCCATCTGGATCAGGTGCTGTTCATGCCGGCAGGCAATCCTCCCCATAAAAGGGACCGGGCCAACCGGGCTACTGACGAGCAGAGGACAGAGATGGTGAAGATCGCCATTGAACCAAATTCTCATTTTTCTCTTTCTTTAGAGGAAATGAACCAGGATGGTTTTACCTATACTTACAGGACCCTGGAACGGCTGAAAAGACAGAATCCGGATACAGACTACTTTTTTATTATGGGGGCAGACTCCCTGTATGATTTTGAAAAATGGAGGGAGCCCGGCAGGATCCTGGCAGCCTGTACGGTTTTGGTAGCGACCAGAGATCACACCAGTGACCAGCGGCTGGATCTGGCTATTCAAAATCTGAAAGAAAAGTATCACAGCAGGATACAGAAGATGTATTCCCTGAATATAGACATTTCTTCCAAGCTGATCCGTTCCTGGATCCAGCAGGGGAGAACGCTGGCATATTATGTGCCGGATCCTGTGATTTCCTATATTCAGGAGAACAAGATATACAGGGGTTGAAGCGTATGAAATATGATTATGCTGAATATGAAAAGAAATTGAAAAAATATCTGGACAAGGGCAGGTATCAGCATACCATCGGGGTGATGCATACCAGCGCAGCCCTTGCCATGGCACATGGATATCCTCTCGATCAGGCATTGCTGGCGGGACTTCTCCATGACTGTGCAAAGTGTATTCCCAACAAAAAGAAGCTGAAGATCTGTAAGAAAAATGGGATCGTACTTTCACCTGTAGAACAGGAAAATCCTTTCCTGATCCATGCCAAGCTGGGGGTATATATTGCAAGGGAAAAATACGGGGTTGAGGATAAAGAGATCCTGTCCGCCATCCGGTGGCATACCACCGGAAAAGGGAATATGAGTGTGCTGGAAATGCTGGTTTATATTGCAGACTATATCGAACCGGGAAGAGATAAGGCACCCAATCTGGAACAGATAAGGAAAATAGCTTTTCAGGATCTGGATGAATGTATGTACTATATCCTGAGAGACAGCGTAGGATACCTGAAGACCAGTGCCAAGGTCACGGACCCGCAGACAGAAAAGGCATTTCTGTTTTATGAGGCACTGCACCTTGAAAAGAAACAGAAGGAGGCAAACGCAGATGACAAGTAAAGAAATCGCACGTCTTGCCTGTGAGGCAATGGAAGAGAAAAAGGCGCAGGATGTGAAGATCATCAATATTGAGAATATTTCCACTCTGGCAGACTATTTCATTATTGCCAGCGGAAGCAACCGCAACCAGGTTCAGGCAATGGCAGACAATGTTAGCGAAGTCCTGGGAAAAGCAGGCGCAGAGCAGAGACAAATGGAAGGATATCAGAATGCAAACTGGATTCTCATGGATTATCGGGATGTGGTTATCCACATTTTCGATGAAGAGAACCGTCTGTTCTATGATCTGGAAAGGATCTGGAGAGACGGAAGCCTGATCAGCAGAGAAGAATTGAATTGATGAAAATCCTCCGGCAAACCGTTTTTTGCAGAATGGTTTGCCGGAGGATTTTTCTTATCGCATAAAGCGGAAGACGCCGATGACTTTCCCTAAAATCTGGAAGGTCTGGTCAGGCTGAACGATGATGGGAGACATACTGTCATTTTCCGGCTGCAGACGGATATGGTCTTTTTCTTTATAAAAGGTCTTTACTGTGGCAGAATCTTCTACCAGAGCCACGACTTTCTGACCGTTTTCTGCTGTCTGCTGCTGCTCTACGACCACGTAATCACCGTTAAAGATTCCGGCGTTGATCATACTGTCGCCCTGTACTACCAGCATAAAAGTCTTGTTGTTCGGCATGAACTCAGAAGGGATCGGAAAGTATCCCTCAATATTTTCTACAGCCAGCAGCGGCTGACCGGCAGCAACTTTCCCGATAATGGGAACATTTACCATTTCCCTGCGGACCAGATTGAAATTATCATCGACGATCTCGATGGCGCGGGGTTTGGTAGGGTCTCTTCTGATATAGCCGTTTTTCTCCAGGGTTTCCAGATGGGAATGAACCGAAGAGGTTGATTTTAAATTAACAGCTTCGCAGATCTCCCGTACAGAGGGAGGAAATCCACGGTTAATAATTTCGTTTTTCATATATTCTAAAATTTCTGATTGTTTCTTACTGATTTTTCCATATGACATTCTTAAATACCTCCGTTTGATTCACAGAATAGTATCCATCCTTTTCCGAATATAAAGTAAATTCCAAAGTGTATGAACCTGTTTTTATGATAGCATAGGTTCGCAGAAAATGCAAACACATATTCGGAATATTTGTTCGGGAAAAAGTGTTGACAAACACATGTTCTTGTATTATGATGGGAACATGACAGAGACGAACAAATGTTCACGAACATATTTTTGCATTGAGGAGGTTTTTATAATGAGAAATAAGAAAAACACAGAGAACAGAAAGAAAATCCGTTTTTTAGGAGCAGCGCTGTTTCTGGCAGCCGTATTTTTTATCCTCTGTTTCCGTACTGCAGATACTGCCAATGCGGGAACAGAAAATACAGCACGGTACAAATATTATACCAGTATAGAAATCAAAGACGGCGGCACCTTATGGGAGATCGCAAATAAGTATATGACAGAAGAGTATGAGTCAGCAGAGGAATATATTCAGGAGGTAAAAAAGATCAATCATCTGCACAGTGATACTATATATGAGGGAGCTTATCTGTGTGTCCCTTACTATTCTTCAGAATATAAATAACAGAATGCGAAAAACATACTTGCACCGCCCGTTTTCCTGTGATAGGATTTCAGCAGATTCAGGAAAGGAATATCTGTATGAACAGGAAAAAAGTAACTTCCACAGATGTGGCAAAGAAGGCAGGTGTATCACAGTCTGCGGTATCTATGATCCTCAATAAAAAGTACAACGTATCTTTTTCCAGAGAGACCATACAAAGAGTGGAGAAAGCCGCAGAAGAACTTGGCTATTCCATGGATAAGAAAAAAGAAAAACAGGGAGTCAGAATGAGAGGGACGATTTTCGTAGTCTGCCCCAATTTTACCAATCCCTATTATTTTTCTCTGATCCAGGGAATTGAGAAAACCGCTCAGAAAAGTAAATATGATGTGTTTTTATGCAATACCAGACGGGATTACCAGACAGAAGAGAAATATTTGAAAAAAATAGAAAAACTGAATCCATCTGGGCTGATCTATACCTTTTCGCCCACTTTCCCGGAGCTATTGATGCAAATCGCACAGAAGATCCCTGTGGTGCTGATCGGAGAAAAGAATGGAGCCCAGGGACTTGACACGGTGGAACTGAACAGTGAGAAGACCGGCAGGATGGTAGCAGAGCATCTGCTTGAACTGGGGCATCGGAAAGCTGCTTTTCTGTCTACGTCGCTGACACCCAGGCAGTCAGCGCGAAGAGCCAGGATCCGGGGATTTTGCCAGGCATTTGAAAAAGCCGGGTACGGCGATACGGTTTATGTAAGGAGCCTGCCGGAAGAGATGGATGTTTTATTCCAGGAAGTGGATATGGAATACCGGGCAGGCTATGAACTGGCACTTACGACTCTGAGAGAAATTCCCGGTCTTACCGCCATGGCAGGGACCAACGACATGGTAGCGCTGGGAATCCGGGATGCGCTGCTGGCAGAGCATTATAAGATCCCGGAAGATATTTCGGTGATTGGCTGTGACAATCTGCTGATAGAAGGTATGAAAGGTATTGATCTTACGACAGTAGAGCATTATACCCCAAAGAAGGGGGAAGACGCCTGTGAAATTTTGCTGGAGAATATTAGCAGCAGACAGAAACGGGAAAGCAGGGAAAGGGGAATGATTTATCATCTGGAATACGAACCCCGCTTAGTTGTGCGGGGAAGTACGGGCTATCCCAGGAGTTTCTAAGCAATCGCAGCGGAGAGATCTAATAAATCTAGTATTAATAATTTAAAATATTAGTAATCAAAAGAATTAATAATTTCATATCCTGTTTGACTTTTTTTGAAACGGACGTTATAGTGAAAACACAAAACAAAAGCAGTCCGGGAGGCGCATTGGTTCGGACATGCAGAGAAAGAGAGGTTTATCACTATGAGCAATGTGGACTGGAAACAATATTTAAACAGAGAATATTCCTGCTCCTGCAGGAAGGTACATACTTGTGATATAGAAGAGATTTATATAGAAGAAAATGCAGTACGGAGGCTGCCGGAAGTTTTAAGCAGGCATACGTATAAAAATCTCTGCGTTGTCTGTGACAGGAACACAGAGAAAGCAGCAGGATTCCAGGTATATGAAGAACTGGAAAAAGCCGGATACACTTTTAAGAGAATTTTATACCAGGAAGAAGAGCTGGTACCGGATGAAGAAGCTTTGATCTATTTATTTACCGAAGTTCCCAATGATTGTGATCTGGTGATTGCTGTAGGCGGAGGCACCATCAACGACCTGTGCCGTTATGTCAGCTATAAAATGAAGATTGATTACTATATCGTAGGGACGGCTCCTTCTATGGACGGCTATGCTTCCAATGTGTCACCGCTGATCATCCGCCATCTGAAAACCACTTTTGAAGCACGTCCAGCCAGAGTGATCTTCGGAGATCTGAACATTATTTCCCAGGCTCCTCTGCATATGATTGCCGCTGGAGCGGGAGATATTCTTGGAAAATATGTATGTCTTACAGACTGGCAGCTTGCTCACATTGTAAACGGAGAGTATATTTGTCCGGAAATTATGGAACTGGTAAGACAGTCAATCCAAAAGGTGGTAGAGAATGCGCAAGCCGCTGCAAAAAGGGATAAACAGGCGATTGCAGCCATTATGGAGGGACTGGTGCTGAGCGGAATTGCCATGAGCTATATTGGGAATTCCAGACCGGCTTCCGGAAGTGAGCATCATATGTCCCACTATTGGGAAATGATGTTTCTTTTGGATCATGCGCCAGATCCGCTGCATGGCACCAAGGTGGGGATCGGTACGGTTATGGCGATCCGCCTTTATGAAATGCTAAAAGAGAAGAAAGACCAGCTTGTTCCTGTGAAAGACTTTTCTTTTGCCTTGGAGCAATGGAAGGACGAAATCAAAAATGCCTATGGACCGGCAGCCGGAGGCGTGCTTACTCTGGAAGATAAGACAGGAAAAAATTCTAAAGAGGAGGTCAGCAGAAGGACAGAAGTCTTTTGCAGAGAAAAAGAGAAGATCTGGAAGATTATTGATGAACTTCCGGATGCAGAGAAAATCGCAGAAGTGCTGAAATCCATGGAAGCTCCTTTTTATCCCGATCAAATCCAAGTATCGTCAGAGGTATTTAAGAGAGGGATCTTTTACGCAAAAGATTTAAGGGACCGCTTCGGACTGCTGCAGATTTTGTTTGATTTTGGTCTTCAGGAAGAGTTTTCTCAAAGGCTGATCGAAGAGGTGTATTAATAAAAAGGAGTTGTCCTCTAAATTAGGCTGTGATAGACTGTTCTTATCAGTAATTATAACAAAGGGAGAAAGAATATGTCAGAATTACGTCTAATGGAAAACGAATTTTTAAAAGTCGGGATTGCAGATAAAGGTGCGGAAGTTCAGAGCATTTTCAGCAAAGAAATGCAAAAGGAAGTGCTCTGGTATGGAGACCGGCAGTATTGGGACCGCCGTTCTCCTATCTTGTTTCCGAATGTAGGGCGCCATTATGAGAATTATTATCTGTATCAGGGAAAAAGATATGATACGGTTCAGCATGGATTTGCAAGAGATTTGATTTTTGAATGTATAGAACAAAAAGCAGATCTTTTAAAGTACCAGGTGGCAGATACAGAGGAGACCAGATCGTATTTTCCATTTGCTTTTACGCTGACGATTACCTATAAACTGGAAAAGAACAGCCTTTCTGTCCAGTGGGCAGTGGAAAACCCCAACAGCAGAACCATGTATTTTACAATCGGAGGACATCCGGGATTCAATGTGCCCATTCTGGAACATACCCGGCAGACCGACTATAAGCTTCTTTTTAAGAAACAGGGACCGTTAAATTATAAACTGGTGCATGGCATGACAGGAACGGCAGACGGGACAAAGACCTATCCTCTGGAATTAGAGGATTATGGAGAGTACAGAGGCTGTCCCATTACGGAGCATATGTTTGACAGGGATGCTTTGATCTTTGACGATGCTCAGATTGACTGGGCTGGTATCGGATATCCTGACGGAACACCGTATATTTCTATGGAATGCAGCGGCTTTACAAATTTTGGAATTTGGACGGCTCCTCAGGGACCTTATATTTGCCTGGAACCCTGGCAGGGAAGATGTGACGATTATGGATTTCAGGGAGAAATCTCGGAAAAGCCGGATGTGGTAGCTTTGGACGAAGGTAAGACTTTCCAGCTGGGTTATGTTATTACCGTGTATCCGAAGAAAGAAGAAAACAGATAGTAAAAAATATGAGCGAAAGCATACATAAAGTTTTCCTATATTTTCCATAAAAACCTATAAGTTTTATTTATTGTGTGGATCTGGTATATTATTTCAGAAAATAAAAAACATAATTGTTAAACATGTTTTTATGGAAAGGGAGAAAATGTATGTGTGATTGGAAAGGACAGATAAGACAAAAAGGTGCGGGCGTCCTGTTTTGCTTTGTTATAGCCGTGCCAGCCTGGCTGCTGGGAAAATGGCAGCCTGTGATAGGCGGACCTGTATTTGCCATTTTGATAGGAATGATTCTGGCATTTGCGGTTAAAGACGGGGAGATCCTTCAGCCAGGAATCAAGTATACATCCAAGAAAATCCTGCAGTATGCCGTGATCCTGTTGGGATTCGGCATGAATCTGACCGATATCCTGGCAAAGGGAAGGCAGTCTCTTCCTATCATACTCAGCACCATTACCGTATCGCTGGTCATTGCTTTTTTTCTTTTTAAAGTGATGAAGATAGATGGAAAAATTTCCATTTTGGTGGGTGTGGGCTCCAGTATCTGCGGCGGCTCTGCCATTGCGGCGACCGCACCTGTGATAGACGCGGATGATGAAGAGATTGCACAGGCGATTTCTGTGATTTTCTTATTTAATGTGATTGCTGCCCTGGTCTTTCCTTCTTTGGGCAGTCTGTTGGGGCTGGATAATGAGGGGTTCGGCTTATTTGCAGGGACAGCGATCAATGATACTTCTTCTGTGACTGCTGCAGCAGCTGCCTGGGATGGCATACATGGAAGCCATACGCTGGAAGCAGCAACGATCGTGAAACTGACAAGGACGTTGGCGATCATTCCGATCACCCTTACACTGGCAGTGTGGCAGATGAAAAAGGCGAGAAAAAGGGGGCTTGCGGCAGGCGGCAGTTTTGCGTTTAAAAAGATTTTTCCATTTTTTATCCTTTTTTTCGTACTGGCATCCATCCTTACGACTGTTTTTGCCCTGCCTTCTGCAGTGACCGGTCCCATGAAAGAAATCAGTAAATTTTTGATAGTCATGGCAATGGCTGCTATAGGATTTCATACCAATCTTGTAAAATTGGTAAGAACGGGAGGCAAACCGATTTTTATGGGATTTTGCTGTTGGATCGGCATCGCCGGCGTCAGTCTA
The DNA here is from genome assembly GCA_019119975.1 of Candidatus Blautia merdavium. Lineage (GTDB taxonomy): Bacteria > Bacillota > Clostridia > Lachnospirales > Lachnospiraceae > Blautia > Blautia merdavium. Next base: position 16,423 of record DWVZ01000002.1, read on the forward strand.
GCCATGCAGCGGATTCTGGGAATCTGGTAGCCGCGGATGCATACAGGAAAAGTGAGAGAAAGTTACAGTTCAGCCGGAAGGCTGAACTGCAGCCAGAAAAACCCAGAAATCCGAAAAATCTATTGACGGATATTAAAAAATATGATATAAAAATTTATTATAGTAAACCGTTGAAGAAGAGTAAGTACCCTTTAAAAGAAACGGAAAAGTTTTGAAGTGCGGATCCAGAGAGCTGCGGAAGGTGGAAATGCAGTGCCGGCTGTAAAGGGGAATGGGCTTCGGAGGGCGAGCAGAATGGAAGTATGTGAGACGGAGAGAGTACTTCGTTATCAAACTTTGCATATGAAGTATGCGATGAGAGGATATGAAAATATCAATCAGGGTGGCACCGCAGGAAAGAATCTCCTGTCCCTTTAAACCATGGGTTTAGTGGGGCAGGTTTTTTTATGCGGCAGAACAGGGGACAGACAGGTCCCGGATACGGGGACAGAACTGTATCTGCTGAAAAAGAACAGCAGCGGTGAAGAAAGGAGAAAATATGGCTGAGAAAAAAACAATCCCTTATAAGATTTATTTGGAAGAAAGTGAGATGCCTAGGCAATGGTATAATGTAAGGTCTGATATGAAAAACAAACCAGCGCCTCTTTTAAATCCACAGACTTTAGAGCCTATGACAGAGGAAGAGTTAGGTCAGGTCTTCTGTGAAGAATTAGTAAAACAGGAGCTGGACAATGACACACCGTATATTGACATTCCGGACGAGATCAGGAATTTCTATAAAATGTACCGTCCGTCTCCTCTGGTCAGAGCCTACTGCCTGGAAGAAAAGCTTCAGACTCCGGCGAAGATCTATTATAAATTTGAAGGAAACAATACCAGCGGAAGCCACAAATTAAACTCTGCTATCGCGCAGGCTTATTATGCAAAGAAGCAGGGATTAAAAGGTGTGACCACAGAGACCGGCGCTGGTCAGTGGGGAACTGCACTTTCCATGGCGTGCGCTTACCTGGGGCTGGACTGTCAGGTATATATGGTAAAATGTTCCTATGAGCAGAAACCCTTCCGCAGGGAAGTTATGAGAACCTACGGTGCTTCTGTGACACCGTCACCGTCAGATACCACAGAGATCGGAAGGAAGATTCTGGCAGAACACCCGGGAACCAGCGGAAGCCTTGGCTGTGCCATCTCTGAAGCAGTAGAAATGGCAACACGCCAGGATGGATACCGTTATGTGCTGGGAAGCGTACTGAACCAGGTACTGCTCCATCAGACTGTGATCGGTCTGGAAACCAAGACTGCTCTGGATAAATATGGAATTGTTCCGGATATGATTATCGGCTGTGCCGGAGGCGGATCCAACCTGGGCGGACTGATTTCTCCTTTCGTAGGTGAGAAATTAAGAGGGGAAAAAGATTATCAGATCATTGCGGTAGAGCCGGCATCCTGTCCAAGCTTTACAAGAGGGAAGTTTGCTTATGATTATTGTGATACCGGAATGGTGACACCTCTGCAGAAGATGTATACGTTAGGCAGCGGCTTCATCCCGTCTGCCAACCACGCAGGAGGACTCCGTTACCATGGTATGAGTTCCATTTTATCCCAGCTTTACCATGACGGTCTGATGGAGGCGCGTTCTGTGGAACAGACTGCTGTGTTTGAAGCTGCAGAGCAGTTTGCGAGAATCGAAGGAATCCTTCCCGCTCCCGAAAGTGCCCATGCCATCCGGGTAGCTTTGGATGAAGCTATGAAATGTAAGGAAACAGGAGAAGAAAAGACGATTGTCTTCGGTCTGACAGGAACCGGCTATTTCGATATGGTGGCATATGAGAGATTCAATAATGGAGAAATGACAGATTATATTCCTACAGACAAGGATCTGGAAGCCGGATTTGCAGGAATCCCCAAAGTTCCAGGGAATGAAACAATCTGAGAACTCCGATAAAAGAATTTCTAACTGAAAATGAGAACTTAAATAAAAGGGTTTCTAAACTAAAAACAAGAACTCCGATAAAAAATCTTTAAACGGAACAGCGAAAACAGAGAAGAAAAGAGGACGAGAGCACAGAGGCTGCGGTCTGACTGAAAGAGCAGACAGAGTTTCATGTGCTCAGTCCTTTTTGCGTATTTAGAAAAGCAGCGCTGTCAGACAGGAAAGCAAGAAGGGATTTTAGGAAAAATCTTTTATGCCGTACATCTCACGGTATTGACGCAGCGTAAAACCAGTTTCTTTTTTGAATTCTTTTCCCAGGTGGCTTTGCGAAGAGAAGCTCAGGGATTCAGCGATAGTAATATAGGAATCCTGCGTATGGATCAGAAGGTTTTTTGCCAGCCGGATTTTTTCCTGCAGGATGAAATTTTTCATGGAAATCCCCTCGTATTGTTTGAAACATTCAGACAGATAATTGGCATTCATCCCAAGCTCCCTGGCAATATCCCGGATACAGAGCTTTTCATGCAGATGAGAAAAGATATAATCTTTGCACTGGCGGACCAGGGGATTTTTCCGCATTTTAACTTTTCCCTCCCGGTAATCCTTCAGTTCTCTTACCATGTGTGCATAATGCAGTTCACAGTTACAGATCAGCCCTTCAAGGTGCTCTTCCTGCTGTTCCTCTTCAATCTGGCGGACATAATCGTGGCTGAGTGTGCAGGCGATTTCCGGTACTACGCCGCCGCGGACAGCGGCACGGCTGGCGAGGGCGACGGTCATGATCCCGAGATTCTTTTGGCTGCGCAGCTTGTCGGGAGCAAGAGGATCAGGATCCGGGAAACTTTTTCGCATCCACAGCTGTTTCAGCTTTTGCTCCTCCCCGTTTTCGATGCTTTCCAATTCACGAAGTTCTTCATCGAAAGGATTTTCTATAGTTTCTGTGTCAGCCGAAAGAAAATGAAAATCAGAGAACTGATGGAGGACCTCCTGGGCAGCGTGCTCCCGGATGCAGTTAAAAGAGATAAGCTTTTGGACGGTACAGGGCGTTTGGCGAAAAAGGTTATAACACAGCAATACGTCTTTTATGAAAAGCGAAAATTCGCAGCCGGATACAGAAAGAAGCCATCTTTTAGGCAGGGGATTGGTATCCACATTTAGTTTTAAAAATACGGGGGTATAAAATTTTACAGGACCGATCAGGAAAATGGCATCCGGAGTTTCCACAGAGGCATAAACGATCTCACTGTTCAGTGAGATGACCGCCGGTATTTCCGGCGTGCACATGGAAAGCAGCTGCTGCGCTACATCAGGGGTACAGACAGTACGGTCCCGAAAATCCGGACGTCCGCAGAATTCTTCCAGGATGCGGGTGTCTTTTCCGTATTTGCGTATTAAAGTGTGCAGGTGGCAGGAAATGTGACGCATAAGATAGTCGATGTTCATGGGAGGTCTCCTTTGCTGTAAACTGCTGAATGTTTCACAAAAATTATACATACAGCATTATTGTACCAAGCCGCTAGCGCGGCGGCTAGCCCTAAGTACACGAAACCGCCGCTTTTTTTCAAAAAAGCAGCAGTTTTTGAATACATGTTGTATGGCTGAATTACCTCTGACTCACAACCGCATAACATCAAGAACGGCTATACTTAGTTTGCCATAGATCTTCAAACCCAACAACTACATATTCCTTGCGGGAAGAAAGAGAAAAGTTTATAATGAAGGACAGAGTAACAAGAGATGAAAGAAAAAGGGAATGGTAAGGAATGGTAAACAAAATTTTATTGCTGGAGGATGATGAAAGCCTGAACAGAGGAATTTCCCTGAGATTGGAAAAAGAGGGTTATCAAGTCTATTCTGCATTCTGTATACAGGAGGCAGAGCAGATCATGAAGAAAGAGGAAATCTGGCTGCTGATCAGCGACATCACTCTTCCTGATGGGAACGGAATGGAGTTTGGAAGAAAAGTGCGGAAAACCAGCAGCGCTTATATTATTTATCTTTCTGTGCTGGACCAGGAGGTGGATATTGTAAATGGTTATGATTCAGGAGGGGATGATTATATTACAAAGCCTTTCAGCCTTCTGGTGCTACTTTCCAAGGTCAATGCCCTGAAGCGGAGGGGCAGGGGAGGAGATGGGCAGATCCTGGCTTCCGGAGATCTTGAGGTGCACTGCAGTACTATGCAGGTATATAAAAATCAGGAACCTCTGCTCTTAAGCAAAAAGGAACTGCAGCTGCTGGTGTTTTTTCTGGAGAATGCCAGACAGATTGTCACCAAAGAGCAGATCCTGGCAAAGGTCTGGGACGCAGAAGGACAGTTTGTAGACGAAAATACCGTTACCGTGACGATCAGCAGATTAAAAAGCAAATTAAAGACAAATGTCATATCTAATATAAGAGGGCTGGGATATCTATGGACAGAAACAGCAGTAAGAAAATAAAACGGACGGCAGCCGCTGCAATCCTGGTTCTGGTCTGTATGCTCCTTCCATTCGCAGTCTATCTGCATCTGAGGGGCGTTCAGCGGGACCGGGAAAATGCCCTGCTTTTTCTGGAGTATCCCAAGATGGGAGAGGACTGGCTGAGGATACGGGAAAAAGAGGACTCTCTGTCACAGTCTCCCAAGAACATTCGGGAAGAGGCAGAGCGGATCCGGGAAAAGTACGGCTATACCTTTTGGAAGATTCGGGAAAACCGGGAAATTCTGCTGGTACTGGCAGCGGAGGCGGGCATAGCTGTGCTCTTTTTGGGAATTTTTGTAAACAGGCGCCGGAAGGAGAAAAAAGAGGAAGAGCAAAGGCAGAAGCAGGCGGCAGAGCAGATCAGCGAGCTGCTGCAGCAGGCTGCCTGGAGAGAAAGGAAGGGGGAGAAGCCTCAGGACCCAAGAGAAGCAGTCTCCAAAGCAGACCAGTATCTGCCCCAGATCTGGGACAGTATCCAGGAGGGAATCCGGCAGGTCAGGATTTCTTTTGAAAGGATGGAGGAGCAGATGGAGAAAGAAGAGGCAGACACCAAGGCTTTTATCACCAATATGTCCCATCAGCTGAAGACGCCTCTTGCAGGGCTGAATCTCTGCCTGGAAATGCTGGAAGAGGAAGAGATTTCACAGGAAGAGCAGAAAGAATTTACCCACAGGGCAAAAGAAGAAACGGAAAATCTCCAGAGGCTTTTAGACGCGCTGGTGAACGTATCCAGACTGGAAGAACATATGATCGTTCTCAGGCAGGAACCCAGGGATCTGAAAGCCACGGTCATAGAGTCCGTCAATGTGGTACTTGCCAAAGCGCTGGAGAAAAAAATAGAAATCTCTGCACAGATCACATCCTGCATGGTCAGCCATGATTTCCGCTGGACCCAGGAGGCACTGGTCAATGTCCTGGATAATGCGGTCAAGTATTCGGAGTGCGGAAAGACGGTGGAGATCCGTATGAAAAAGCTGACTTCGTATGTGCTTCTTGAGATCCTGGATCAGGGCATGGGGATTGAAGCAAAAGAACGGCATAAGGTATTTCAGCGGTTCTACCGAGGGCAGAGGGCAAAAGAGCTGCAGCGGGACGGCGCCGGCGTGGGACTTTACTTGTCCCGCCAGATTCTGGAACAGCAGGGCGGCACCATCAGCGTGAGAGGTCGGGCGGATGGTCCGGGAAGCTGCTTTCAGATAACCCTTCCCCTTTTTTGGTAAAAGGATCCGTGACAGCATCTGGCAGCAGGAAAAGGAAAAAGATGCGCCAAAAGCAGCTTTGCCTGAAAAGGGCAGGTTTGCTTTTGGCGCATCTTTTAGAGATGTGTCTATTTTCTGCTGGAAAATTTTTTTAATGATATCAGGTAGCAGACAACCGTCACCAGGGCTGCGGCAGCAGCCAGCAGCAGGAGCAGGAACGGTGTCTTAAGGGTGAAAAGTACTGTAAAATCAATGCCTGCAAGGGTTATTGCAAAATAACCAAGGATTACCACTGCGATGATCAGCATATAGATGATGGCAGTTACATTTAAATCGCCCAGATAGGCGGCAAGGAGATTTACTGCGGTAAATAGGATGCCGAACATCCAGGAAACCAGGAGAAGCAGGAAATAGTCTGTCAGGGAAAACTGCCGGTAGAGGCAGTAGTGCACCACACAGTACAGCAGCATCAGTGCAAGATCCTCCCCATGAGACAGCAGGGCAGACAGATAACGGGAAAGGACCAGCTCTCTGGAAGAGAAGGGGAGGAGCACAGAATGCACCGCTCCTTTGTAATTAATATCCATCTCTTTCATGGTAGTAGGCATTCCGGACATGGACAGCGGCGTGACGCAAAACAGATAAGTGAAAACGCTGAACTGCCCCTTGATCACCAGCAGAAAGACAAAAAAGACGATGATCTCTGTAATCCAGGTGGATTTGGAAGATCTCCGGTAATAAGTAAACAAATCTCTGTAAATCAACCCTGTCATGATCTAACCCCCTTTACGTAAAACAGCATGATATCTTCAATGGTGGCGCGGTCCAGCAAAAGTCCCTCAAAATGCGTCCGCATGGCATAGCGGTCAGGAACCAGCACTTTATAGGAAAATTCCTCTTTCAGATAGGCATCGTAGTCTTCCGGAGCCAGCGCCCGGAAAAATTCTTCTGTACAGTGGAGCACGCCATAGCTTTCCAAAGCCTCCCTGGATTTTAAGAACATAAGCTTTCCCTCATGGAGAAACAAGACATAGTCTGCGATTTTATCCAGGTCACTGGTGATGTGGGTGGACATCAGTATGGAATTCTGTTCATCTGTGACAAATTCCTGCAAAATTTCCAGGATATCATCCCGCATGACCGGATCCAGCCCGGAAGTAGCTTCGTCCAGAAGAAGCAGCTGCGGGTGATAGGAAAGGGCAGCTGCGAAATTCAGCTTTACATTCATGCCCTTGGAAAGCTCCTTTATCTTTTTCTCTCTGGGAAGCTTAAACTGATCCAGATAAGAGAAAAAACGCTGGCTGTCCCAGCTGCGGTAGATCTTTCCCATGATCTTGTCCAGGTCCCCGCATTTTAAGTAAGGATTCTGGTTCAGCCCGTCCATGATCACGCCCAGTTTTTGCTTGATCTCCTTTGCGTCTTTACAGTGGTCTTTGCCAAAGATTTCAATGGTTCCGCTGTCGGTTTTGATAAGATCCAGAATGCTCTGGATGGTGGTCGTCTTCCCGGCGCCGTTTTCTCCGATCAAGCCGAAGATCATGCCTCTGGGAATGTCAAAGCTTACATGGTCTAGTGTAAAATTCTTATATTTTTTGGTTACATTCTGTAAACTGAGAATCGTCTCCATTTACTATTCCTCCTCGTAAAAGATTTGCAGCAGGTCTGTAATTTGCTGAAGGCTGATATCGTTTTCTTTTCCCAGACGGACGGCTTTTTGCAGCAGTTTTTCGATGCTGCGCAGATTTTCCTCCCGGATGAAGTCTTTATTCTGAGCTGCCACAAAGGTTCCCTTGCCTGCCACAGTGTCTATGAAGCCGTCTCTTTGCAGATCTTCATAAGCTCTCTGGGCTGTGATGACGCTGACATGGAGTTCCTTTGCCAGTTTCCGCATGGAAGGAAGGGAATCTCCGCTTTTGAGCGTACCGTTCATGATCATTGCTTTGATCTGTGAAGTGATCTGCTCATAGATGGGTTTGTCGCTGCTGTTGCTTAATAAAATTTCCATGTTCTCACCTCTTTGCACCTCCGTTATTACTGTACTTATCTTATATGTACAGTATATGCACAATAAGTACAGTTGTCAAGAGATATTTTGAGATAAAAGAGAAATTTTTCAGAGTGATTACAAAAGGGATTTCCTGGAATAAAAAAGAGGCAAAAAGAAGACACTTTCCCGAAAAAAGCTCTGGTGTTTTAGGATGCCTTTTGCTATAATAATTATCCGCCTTTAGCTGGAAGGTGCTGAAAGCCAGTGCCTGCTTCAGATTTTAAAGCAAAATTTGAGAAAAGTGAGGGAAAAAAATGAGTACAGAAAGACAGGATGAAATGCTGTTGGAAAAACAGCATTTAAAAGCATGCAGGAAAATCATCCGGGAAAATATCCGCCTGTATGAGGAAAAGGAAAAGCGTGAACGAAAGGAAGTCACTCAGCTGTATCAGGCTGTGAAGAAAGGGGAGGGAGACTCCTATGGACTTCTGACTGCCGGGCAGAATATTCTGGAGCACACCAGAAATATGCTGCGCAAGAACCGGGCTGCCATGGAGAAAGCCTATTTTGGCAGGATTGACTACGCGGATAAGACTTACGGCACCTTTGAATGTCGGTATATCGGAAAAAACGGTGTCACCAGGAATTCCAGTGACGTGGTGATCGTGGACTGGCGCGCTCCGGTATCCAGTGTGTATTATGAAAATGAAAGCGGTCCCGGTGTGTATCAGGTCCCGGGAAGCAGCCCGGTAGAAATCGATCTGAAGAAAAAGAGGACCTTTGATATTTCCGGAGGAGACCTGCTGGGCTTTTATGACGATGATGTGGCAGCCAATGACGACCTGCTGGTAAAGTATCTTTCCCAGAATAAGGAGGCAGTGCTGGGAGATATCATTGCTACCATTCAGAAAGAGCAAAACGCCATTATCCGGGACGTGCCCAATAAAAATATGATCGTACAGGGCGTGGCAGGAAGCGGGAAAACTACTGTGGCGCTTCACAGGATCTCCTACCTGCTTTATAATTATGAAGATAAATATAAGCCTTCGGAATTCTGTATCATCGGCAGCAGCGATGTACTGCTGAATTATATCAGCAGCGGGCTGCCGGAGCTGGATGTGAATCATGTTTCCCAGATGCGCATGGATCTGTTTCTGCCTTACCTGATGGGGCGGGCATGGAAGAAGAAATTCCAGACAGTTCCGGACCATCCGGATGCCCCGGTGAAGTGCCGTCTGGCTTTTGCCAGGAAGCTGGAGGAGTTTCTGGCACGCTGGAAGGAGCGCTGGCTGTGTCTGGATGAGATCCGGGATCCGGAGATCGGCGTGATCCTTTCCAGGGAAAATATGGAAGATACCAGAGACCGGAATCCGGGGCTTTCCCTTTTGCAGCTGGAAAAACTTCTGAATCAGAGGATCCAGTCCAGGATCCGGTTTTTATGTACCGAAAGGGAAGAAGGATTTAGAAAGGAAAAGCAGGCGCAGTACAGGAAGTATTTTGATTCTGCAGGACAGAAATGGACCGAAACAGGGATTTACCTGGAATTTCTCCGGCAGATAAAACGACAGGGAGTGGATGTGGCAGAAGCTACTTTGGAAGGTGTAAAGAATGGCAGGCTGGATCTCTATGATACGGCAGCGCTTGGTCTGATCTACCAGAGGATCCTTATGAAAAAAGAACAGGATGAATTCAGCCAGATCATTGTGGATGAGGCGCAGGATTTCGGAGAGACGGTTTATTATGTAATGAAGCAGATGCTGCCTGGCTGCTATTTTACCATTATGGGAGATGTTTCCCAGAATATCCGCTATACCACAGGCTTGAATGACTGGGAAGATCTGAAGAAGATCCTGTTTGATACAGACAGGGATGCCTTCTGCCTGCTGGCAAAAAGCTACCGCAATACCATTGAGATTTCCAACTGCGCGGGAAAAATCCTGGAAAAGGCTTCTCAGGGAGCCTATAAGATCCAGCCGGTGATCCGCCATGGAAAAGAAGTGGAAACCTGCCTGGCGCCGGAAGAAGGGCTGGCAGAGAAGTTAAGAGAGCTGCTGGAAGGTATAAAGAGAAAAGGATTTGAGACCATTGCGGTAGTTACCAAAGAGGAAGAGGAGGCTGCCCAGGTCCGGCAGATGCTGGAAATGGAGGAAGAGGAAGAATTGTTTCATAATGGTGTAATGGTCCTTCCGGTGAGGCTGACCAAAGGTCTGGAGTTTGACGCAGTGATCCTGTGGAAGCCGGACGAGGCGCATTATGCCGCAAAGCCGCAGGATGCCAAGCTTTTGTATGTGGCAGTGACCAGAGCGCTTCATGAGCTGTATCTGCTGGGCGATCAGAAAAACAGCAGTTTGTTTGAATAAAAGAACTTTGATTTTGAAGATGTTTTACAAGCCTTTTTCTCAGCTTTCCAGTACAATGGAAGGCAGCAAGGAGGCGTTTCATAAGATGAAAAAAGAAATAAAAACAGCCGTTTTTGATGAAGAACTGCGGATAGAAGCTTATCGCTTTGAAGGCACAAGCCAGCCCTTTCCTAATCATTTTCATGAATATTATGTCATTGGATTTGTGGAGCGGGGACAGCGGTATCTGTTGTGCAGGGACCGGGAGTACAGCATTCACCCCGGGGATGTGCTTTTGTTCCAGCCGGGAGAGAATCACGGCTGTGCGCAGACCGGGGAGGAGACGCTGGATTACCGGGGGCTGAATATTACCAAAGAGGTGATGGAAAAGCTGGCAAAGGAGATTACCGGACAGCCTAAGCTTCCGGGATTTTCCCACAGTGTCATCCGGGATGAGGAGATCAACGGGTGTCTGCATGCCCTTCATGAAAGTATAATGAAAGGCTCATCGGAATTTGACAAAGAGGAGCAGCTGTATCAACTGTTGTCCCTTTTGATGCAGAGATACGGACAGCCTTTCTGTCAGGGCATTCCGGAATGCGGGCAGGAGATTGCACGTGCCTGCAGATTTATGGAAGAACATTACCGGGAAAGGATTTTTCTGGATCAGATCTGCCGGGAGGCAGGACTGAGCAAATCCACCCTGCTGCGGGCATTTACCAGAACCAAGGGAGTTACACCCTACTGCTACCTTCAGAATATCCGGATTGGTGCTGCCAGAAAGCTTCTGGAACAGGGAACTGCCCCGGTGGAGGCAGCCCTGCGGACGGGATTTTTTGACCAGAGCCATTTTACCAATTATTTTAACCGTTTTATCGGGTTGTCCCCCGGCGCTTACCGGGAGATTTTTCAGAAAAAAACAGAAGAAGCAGGAGGAGAAGACAATGGAAAATAGTGCAATGAAAGGGCATTTGTCCGGATTGCTGACGATTTTGATCTGGGGGACTACGTTTATTTCCACGAAGGTTTTGTTAAAGGATTTTTTGCCGGTGGAGATCTTATTCTTCCGTTTCCTTTTGGGATATCTGGCGCTGTGGGCTGTCAGCCGCCGCCCTTTAAAGGGGACGTCCCGCAGCCAGGAACTTACCTTTGTCCTGGCAGGATTCTGCGGCATATGCCTGTATTATCTGCTGGAAAATATTGCGCTGACCTATACCATGGCTTCTAATGTGGGCGTGATCATTTCCATGTCGCCGTTTTTTACAGCGCTTTTATCGCATCTGCTGTTAAAGGGGGAGGAACGGCTGGGAGCCAGCTTTTTCATTGGTTTTGTGGTGGCAATGGCAGGCATTGTGCTGATCAGCTTTCAGGGATCCTCCTTAAAGCTGGATCCGGCAGGAGATCTGCTGGCTTTGCTGGCAGCTTTTGTGTGGGCGTGCTATGCCATCCTTACCAAAAAGATCAGCGGCTATGGCTATGATATTCTTCTGACCACCAGACGGACCTTCTTTTACGGGATTCTGTTCATGATACCAGCTTTGTTCCTTTTTGATTTTCATCTGGAGCTTTCCAGATTTGCCCAGCCGGTGCATCTGCTGAACATCTTGTATCTTGGACTTGGCGCGTCGGCACTGTGCTTTGTCACTTGGAACTTTGCGGTGAAGCTGTTGGGGGCGGTCAAGACCAGCATTTACATTTATATGGTCCCTGTGATCACGGTGATCACCTCTGCCCTGATCTTAAAGGAGCCGGTTACCTGGATGACGGTAGGCGGGACGGCTTTGACCCTGGCGGGACTGCTGCTTTCAGAAAGAAGAAAGCCTGGGAAATAAATGCGGAACAGGTGCGGGAAAGAGCGCAGGAAAGCAGTGCGGGAAAGCGGCAAAAGTTTCTGTGGTAATGCTTTCCTTTTGGGAGTATAATAGATAACGGAAAATTTAGGAAAGGACGGAAATTATGAAAGTATTATTGTTAAACGGAAGCCCCAGAAAAGAGGGCTGTACTTATACGGCGCTTTGCCAGGTGGCAGAGGCATTAAAGGAAAACGGCGTAGACAGTGAGATCTTTCAGGCAGGGAATCCGGAAACTGACCGTGTGAAGGAAGCAGCGCAGAAGATGAAGGAGGCAGACGCTTTGATCGTAGGTTCTCCGGTGTACTGGGCGTCTCCTTCCGGACAGATCATTGAATTTATGGACAAGTTCTGCTCCATGGCAGGAAAGGATATGCTCCTAAAACCGGCGGCAGCAGTGGCTTCTGCAAGGCGGGCAGGAACCACCGCTACGCTGGATGTGCTGCTGAAATATTTCTCCTTCCACCAGATGCCGGTAATCTCTTCCAACTACTGGAATATGGTCCACGGCAATACTCCGGAGGAAGTAAAGCAGGATGAAGAGGGGATGCAGATCATGCGCGTCCTGGGAAACAATATGGCTTGGATCTTAAAATCCATTGAAGCCGGAAAGCAGGCAGGTGTAAAAGCTCCTGCGCAGGAAGAAAAGATCAAAACTAATTTTATCAGATAAGTGATGCTGGTTGGGCACAGTACCTTTTGGGCAGGACGCCGGGGGACTGTGCCCTTTTGCTGTCCGGTTTTTAGGGGACTTTTCAAAGAATTACAAAACTGTAATTTTCGTGTCAGCCTTTTGTAAGTCTGTTCCTGTATTATAATAAGTGTAAAAGGAAAAGCAAGAAGAAACACAGAAAGGAAGGACAGCAATGCAGCCTATTTTAGAAGTAAAAGATTTAAAGAAATATTATGGAAAAGGCGAGAATCTGGTAAAAGCAGTGGATCATACCAATCTGACCATCCAGAGAGGCAAATTTACTGCCATTGTAGGCAGATCAGGCTCTGGAAAATCCACGCTTCTGCACCTGATGGGCGGTCTGGACCGCCCCGATAGCGGAAAGGTGTATCTGGACGGAACGGATCTCTACGGACTGAAGGAGGAGAAGCTTGCCGTTTTCAGAAGGAGGAAGATCGGCTTTATTTTTCAGGATTATAATCTGATCCCTGCTTTGAATGTGTGGGAGAATATCGTACTGCCCATAGGTCTGGACAACAGGAAAGTGGACCAGTCCTTTGTGGAGGAGGTGGTAAGGACGATCGGTATGGAAGAAAAGCGAAACAGCCTCCCCAGTACCTTGTCCGGCGGACAGCAGCAAAGAGTCGCCATTGCCAGAGCGCTGGCAGCCCGTCCGGCAGTGATCCTGGCGGATGAGCCAACCGGGAATCTGGACTCCAGGACGGAGCTGGAGGTGCTCTCCCTTTTGAAAAACTGTGTAGCCCAATATGGGCAGACTTTGGTGATGATCACTCATGATGAGACCATTGCCCAGATGGCAGACCAGATCCTTATGATCGAAGACGGCAAGGTGGTGACAGAAGCATGAAAACCGTAACCAAAACAGCTCTTGCCAATCTGCGGCAGAACAAAAGCAGAAACCTCCTGATCGGGATTGCTGTCTGTCTTACCACACTGCTGCTTTTTCTGATCCCCGGGATCGGGCTGGGGATGCTGCGTGCAGACTATCAGGCGGTCAATCAGATCTATCCGTTGTATCATGGCGTTTATTACAGTATTGATGAACACACGGCGGACAGCCTTCTGGCGGTAGAAGGGATCAAGGAGGCAGGGTTTCGGTGCGACGCAGCCAGGATCGTCAGCGAAGAGTACAGCATTCCAATGATCTATATGGATCAGACTGCCATGGACCTGAACCGCATAGAGATAGAACAGGGAAGACTGCCTCAGGAAGAAAATGAGATTGCAGTATTTTCCGGATTTTTAAAAGCCATGGGACATTCGGGCAGGATCGGCGATCAGATCAGGCTTTCCTACCAGCCAGAGAAGGCAGATGGTCTGGGCTATCAAAAAGAACAGGAATTTACCATCTGCGGTCTGCTGAAAAATACCCAGGCGCAGGACGCCAGCCAGGTTAATGCGGCAGTTGTCTCCAAAGCCTTTGTAGAACAGGAAATCCCTCAAGAGGAGCGCCGTTATGAAGCGTATTTTTGTCTGAAGGAGGACAATCGTCCTGGGCTGGCAGCAGGGCAGACCACAGACCAGATGAAAGAGAAGATGCAGACGATCGCCTCCGGATTAGGGATCGGGGAAACGCAGATCGGAGAAAATGGAGAGTATCTTGCTGCCAATTATACGGATCCAAGTACCATCTCCATCCTTGTCCTTATCATGCTGGTGGTGGTGACGGCAGGGATCGTGACCATTTACAGCATTTACTATGTATCCATGATGCACCGGGTACAGGAATATGGAAAGTTAAAGGCGCTGGGAGCTTCCCGCCGACAGATCCGCCAGATGGTATTCCGGGAAGGACTTGCGGTGGCAGCAGCGGCAATCCCAGCAGGACTGCTGTTAGGAACGGTGATCCTGCTCCAGATTTTTCCGCTGATCTATGGGTTTATAGAGGTGGATGAGACGGAGGTGTTTGTCACCACGGTCCGGTCGCTTCTGGTAGAGGGAGACGTCCCGCTTCTGGATCCGGCGCTGTATCTGCTGGCAGCGGCAGCAGCGCTGCTTACGATATGCTGTTCCCTTGCCAAACCCATGGGGATCGCCGCCAGGATCTCCCCGGTGGAAGCCCTGCGCTACCAGGGAGAGGGAAAGACAGGGAAAGGACAAAGGAAAGGTTATAATTCCATGAGCCTGTGGAGACTGACAAAATCCAATCTGGCGAGAAATAAAAAGCGTACGGCAGTGACAATTTTAGCTATGGCGTTTACGGGAAGCTTCTTTCTGGCAGTGGCAACGGTCCTTTCCTGCGCCAATCCCAGGGAGTCGGCAAATGCTTCCATAGACGGTCAGTATAAGCTATCGGTGATCACAGAGAGCGGCAACCGGGAACACCCGGAACTGGAATGGAGCCAGGTGCGAAAAAATAATCCCATGACGCGAGACTTCATCGGACAGATACAGGAACTGGACGGCGTCCGAAAAGTAGAAGCCTTTCAGGAGATGGATGTAACCGGCAGTTTTTGTGAGGAGGGCGAGATGTATTCTCTGATGGGGTACCCTCAGTCCTACCAGAAAATCCTGGAGCAGGGAATCCTGGAAGGAGATCTGACCTATGAAGAAATGGAGCAGAGCAATCAGGTGATCCTATCAAAAAATGCCTGGTACTGGGGGATCGACCTGCAGGTGGGAGACTCCTTTACGGTAAATTATCAGGAGGGCGATGAGATAAAAGAAGCAGTACTCCAGGTAGGCGCCGTAGGAAGCTATACGGTGGGTGTGAATGGTTACGCGGTTTTTCTGGGAGCCAGCAGCCTTTTTGAAAGGCTTTCGGATGACAATAGTACGGCAGAACTGCGTATCTTTGCGGACCAGGACTATGATCCTGTGCTGGAGCAGGTGCTTATGGATGTGTGCGGGCAGTCCGGGAAAGTACGCCTGAGCGATACCTGGCAGAAGAATTATGAGATCTGGAGCCAGGGAATGGCGCTGATTCGTATGGGCTGCTACCTTTTCCTGGGCGTGCTGGGAGTGATCTGCATCATGAATCTGATCAACACCATGCTTAACAGCATCCATGTGCGGAAAAAGGAGCTGGGCATGCTTCAAGCCATCGGCATGTCCCAGAGACAGCTGATCCGGATGCTGGAGCTGGAGGGGCTGTTTTATACCATCGGGACCCTGCTTTGCTCCCTGCTGCTGGGAAGCCTTCTGGGATATGGCTTTTACTGGTATGCCAGAGAAAGCGGTATGTTTAATATTACTGCTTTTCACTATCCGCTGCCTGCGGCTGTGGGGCTGGCAGTCATCCTGTTGCTGCTGCAGCTGACTCTTGTGGCTGTGATAGGAAAATCTATGAAAAGACAATCTCTCATCGAGCGGATCCGGTTCAGCGAGTAAGCTTGGCAGGG
>DWVZ01000059.1 GCA_019119975.1 Candidatus Blautia merdavium
AAGACAAAAGCGCCGGACATTGCCAGCAGTGTGATCAGATTTCGGTGTTCATCCAATGTTTTCTTGATGGACAGGAATCCTGCGATCAGGAACGGTACGCACAGTATGCCCCAGGCAATGCAGAAGCCCCCGGGAAGATAGCCTTCCATAATGTGCATGGCACTGACGTTGGGGACAATGCCGAAGGTAAGTGCGAAGACACTTGCCAGGATCAGGATCCTTTTTTCATTTTTACTCATTTTTCTTCTCCCTTCTGATGTTTCATTCGTTTTTAAGTAAAAAAAATACCTGTCATTACGACAGGCTATCAGAAGAACAAGAGGGATAGCAGATAGGAATTGAGTGCTATGAGCCAACCTGTTCTTACACGAGGCCATCGTTCGTAACCTGGTGTAAATCGCCTGTACAAGGCAGGTCTTCTGACTCAGGTATCAGCACTGCATTTTGCCTTCCCAGATTTTCCAGTGACATCAATAAAATACAGCTCCTCCATTACAGCGGCGTGACCGTGTGAGACTTTCACTCAGCTTTCCTATTCTCCTGTAAAAATACAGGCACCTTTGTACATTCAATTCTGTAAATCATTGTAGCATAAGACAGATTTTTGTCAAGCGCTTATCCGCTTTTTGTTTGTTGCGCGCATGAAAATTCTATGCTAAGATGAGAAAAGACTGATCCCGGAAGTGATAAGCCGGGAGAAAAAATTACGAAAGAGATAGGGGAGAGGGAAAAGCAATGGGAATTTCCATGATTGGGATTGACTACAACAGAGCGTGTGTGGATATACGGGCACAGTTTTCTTTTACCAAAAAGCATACGGTAAGCGCTCTGGAGCACTTAAAGCAGGAGCCGGGAATCGCGGGCTGCATCATCTTGTCCACCTGCAACCGGATGGAGATATGGGCAAGTACAAAGGAGGACTGGAAGGGGTCTCTCTACGGATTTTTATGCAGGGAAAAGGGCAGGGATCCACAGCAGTTCCAGGAGTATTTTGTACAGAGAGAGGAAGAGGAAGCAGTGGAACATCTCTTTTATCTCACCAGCGGATTGAAGTCCCAGATCCTGGCAGAGGACCAGATCATTACCCAGGTAAAGGACGCCCTTACGCTTTCCAGAGAAGCCTACTGCACCGACAATGTGCTGGAAGTTTTATTCCGCACGGCGGTGACTGCTGCTAAAAAAGTGAAGACAGAGGTGAGCTTTTCCAGAGCCAATTCTTCTGTGATCCATCAGGCCATCCGAAGGCTGGAGGAGACGGGATTTTCCCTTCAGGGAAAGACCTGTATGGTTATAGGAAACGGAGAGATGGGGAAGGTGACCGCCCTTGCCTTAAAGGAAGCGGGGGCCGATGTGACCGTCACGGTCCGCCAGTACCGCAGCGGTATGGTGACCATTCCCCAGGGGTGCCAGCGGATCAATTATGGAGACAGGATGGAGCTTATTCCAAACTGCGATCTGGTGGTAAGCGCTACTGCAAGTCCCAATTTTACGCTGACTAAAGAACTGCTGGAGCAGGCAGAGATTGCCGGACATCTGGTACTGATCGACCTGGCAGTGCCAAGAGATATTGAGCCTGCGGCAGGCAGCCTTCCCAATGTGACTTTGTATGATATCGACAGCTTTAAGATTGATTGTGTTTCTCCTAAAATGCAGGAAAGCATGGAGCAGGCAGGCGTGATCTTAAGGGAGCAGATGGAGGAATTTTACACCTGGTTCAGCGGCAAAGATCTGTTTCCCAGGATCCAGGAGATCAAAGCCGAGGCAGTGGAGGATCTGAACCTGCGCATTTTAAAGATCCTGAACAAAACTCCCATGGACGGCAAAGACCGGGAAAATCTGCTCAAAGCCATCGATACGGCTGCCGGAAAAGTAGTAAATAAAATGATATTCGGACTGCGGGATTCCCTGGAGCAGGAGACCTTTGCAGCCTGTGTGGAAGGACTGGAAAAGCTGTATGAAGACTGAAAAAGAAAAGAAATGTTTCCCTTTGTTCATGGATCTGACAGAGAAAAAAGCGGTGGTATTCGGCGCGGGAGCCATCGGTACAAGACGCATTCTGGCGCTGCTGCCGTATGTAGGAAGCCTGACCGTCGTCGCTTTGCAGGCAGGGGAAGAGATACAGAAGCTTGCCATGGAAAAGCAGATCCGTTACTATCCCCGAGGCTATCAGAGAGAAGATCTTTACGACGCGGATCTGGTGCTGGCTGCCACCGGAGACCCGGCTGTGGACGGGGATATCTACAGTGCCTGCAAATGCCTGGGCATCCTGGTGAATGTGGCAAGCGACCAGAAAAAATGTGATTTTCATTTCCCGGGACTGCTGGAATACGATGGTGTGACCATTGGTTTTAACGGAGGCGGAAAGGATCACAGAAAGGTAAAAGAGACTCGTCAGAAAGTGCAACAGGCATTAGAAATAGATCGGGAAGGAGAGACAGAGGCATGAGCAGGAGAACGATCGTCATCGGAAGCAGGGAAAGCCGCCTTGCGGTAATCCAAAGTGAGATGGTAAAAGCTTATATCGAAAAAGAAAATCCGGATATGGAGGTTCAGATCCTCACTATGAAAACAACGGGAGACCGGATCCTGGACCGGGCACTGGATAAAATAGGAGGAAAAGGGCTTTTCGTTAAGGAGCTGGATAAAGCCCTCCTGGAAGGCAGAAGCGATCTTTCCGTGCACAGCCTGAAGGATATGCCCATGGAAGTACCGGAAGAGCTTCCCCTTGCTGCCTTTTCCAAAAGGGAGGACCCCAGGGACGTATTGGTGCTTCCTGAGGGAGTGCGGGAGCTGGATCCGGAAAAGCCCATCGGCTGCTCCAGTCTGAGAAGGATCCTGCAGCTGAAAGAATTGTATCCGGATCTGCAGTGCAGAAGCGTCCGGGGCAATGTACAGACCAGACTTTCCAAGCTGGATAGCGGAGAATACAGCGGGCTGATCCTGGCGGCAGCCGGACTGAAGCGGCTGGGGCTTTCCCACAGGATCTCCCGGTATTTTGAACCGGAGGAAATGATCCCGGCAGCCGGGCAGGGCATCCTGGCAGTGCAGTGCAGGGCAGGCGAAGACTGGTCCTATCTGGCAGGCTTTGAGGATCCTGAAGCGCGGGCGGCAGCGCTGGCAGAGCGGGCTTTTGTAAGAACTCTGGACGGCGGATGTTCCTCCCCTGTGGCTGCACATGCAGTGATCCGGAAAGACCGGATCCTCCTGACCGGGCTTTACTATGAGGAAGAAAGCGGAAAATATGAAAAAGGCAGCGCAGAGGCGGAACTTTCCCAGGCAGAAGATCTGGGAAAAGAACTGGCAGAAAGGTTAAGGCGGCAGTGCCGGCAGAGAATCTGAATGCAGAAAGGAGTCTTTGCAGAAAAAGAGTCTTTACATAGAAAAATAAAGGAGCGGAAACAATCATGAGTACAGGAAAAGTCTGGCTGGTAGGAGCAGGTCCGGGAGACATCGGGCTTTTTACCATAAAAGGAATGGAAACGCTGAAAAATGCGGAGGTTGTAGTGTATGACAGCCTGGTAGGGCAGGGAGTCCTTTCCAAGATTCCCAGAAGCGCCCGGTGTATCAATGTGGGCAAACGCGCAGCCCACCATACCATGCCCCAGGAAAAGATCAATGAGATCCTGGTGGAAGAGGCAAAGAAAGGATTCCGGGTCGTCCGGCTCAAAGGCGGCGATCCTTTCCTTTTCGGAAGAGGCGGAGAGGAGCTGGAGCTCCTGGCAAAGGAAGGGATCCCCTATGAGATCGTTCCGGGGGTCACATCGCCCATTGCCGTGCCTGCTTACAACGGGATTCCGGTTACCCACAGGGATTTTACTTCCTCCCTTCATATTATCACCGGGCATAAAAAGCAGGGGCAGGCATATGATATTGACTTTGAAGCTTTGGTGCGCACCGGGGGGACCCTGGTATTCCTCATGGGCGTCACAGCGCTGGGGGATATTTTAAATGCATTGCTTCAGGCAGGGATGGAGAAGGATATGCCGGCTGCCATTTTGCAGAAAGGCACCACTGCGGGACAGAAAAGGATCGTCGCCACAGTTGCCACCCTGGAGGAGGAAGTCCGGCGCCAGGGGATCGAGACCCCTGCCATTATCGTGGTAGGAAAGGTCTGCGCCCTGGCGGAGGAATTTGCTTGGTATGAAAAACTGCCGCTGGCAGGCTATAAGGTTCTGGTAACCCGTCCCAGGGATCTGATTTCTTCTATGGCGGAGAAATTAAGGCTGCTGGGCGCAGAGGTGCTGGAGCTGCCTGCTATCCGCACAGAACCTTTACAGGACCAGAGCGCTTTGACTGCTGCGTTTGACCAGCTGCCTTCTTACACCTGGATCGTTTTTACCAGCCCTACAGGAGTGAAGGTCTTCTTTGAAGAGATGAAAAAACAGAAGCGGGATATCCGCTCCATGGGAAAAGCAAAAATCGCGGCGATCGGAAACGGGACCCAGAAAGCTCTGGAAGAAAGAGGGCTTTTGGCGGATCTGGTGCCGGAAGTGTTCGACGGGCAGCATCTGGGAGAGGCTCTTAGCAGAGCGTGCCAGGAAACGGATAAGATTCTGATCCCCAGGGCAAAGCTGGGAAACCGGGAACTGATCCAGGAACTGGAGAAAAAAGAGGGGCTTATCATCCACGACATTGCAACGTACGATACGTTCTATGAGAGGCAGGAAGCCATTGATGAGAGCAAAGAGTTTGACGCAGGGACCATCGACTGCGCAGTCTTTACCAGCGCATCCACAGTACGGGGCTTCGCGGCAGCTACCCCGGGGCTGGATTATAAGAAGGTACGTGCCGCGTGTATCGGCAGACAGACCAAGGCTGAGGCTGACGCTCTGGGTATGGAGACTTATATGTCTTCCTGCGCCCGCATAGACAGTCTGGTCCAGCTGGTGATAGAATTAAAGGAAAAAGACCAAAAGAATTAAAAAGATATCCAAAAGGAGTGAAGACATCATGGAAATGAAGATCAGACCCAGAAGATTAAGGGGAAGCGAGACTATGCGGAAGATGGTCAGGGAGACCAGAATGGATAAAAGCTCTCTGATCTATCCGCTTTTTGTAAAAGAAGGGCAGGGCATCAAGGAGGAAATCTCCACCATGCCGGGACAGTACCGCTACAGTCTGGATACGCTGCCGAAAGCTTTGGAAGAGCTTCTGGATGCCGGGGTGGATAAGGTGATGCTGTTCGGCATCCCGGATCAGAAAGATGAGGTAGGAAGCCAGGCATACGCCAGGGACGGCATTGTCCAGAAAGCCCTGGAAACAGCCAGAAAAGAATTCGGACAGCAGCTTTATCTCATTACAGACGTGTGTATGTGCGAATATACTTCCCACGGTCACTGCGGCGTGTTCTGCGGACAGGAAGTGGAAAACGACAAAACCCTGGAGCTTCTGGCGAAGACAGCCCTCTCCCACGTACAGGCAGGGGCAGACATGGTGGCTCCTTCTGACATGATGGACGGACGGGTGGGCGCCATTCGTGCCATTCTGGATAAGAATGATCAGAAAGAGATCCCCATCATGTCCTATGCAGTGAAATATGCGTCTGCCTTTTACGGACCCTTCCGTGACGCTGCCGGCTCCGCGCCCTCCTTTGGGGACAGGAAGAGCTACCAGATGGATTACCACAACCGCAGGGAAGCCATCAAAGAAGCGCTTCTGGATGTGGAAGAGGGAGCAGATATCATCATGGTGAAGCCGGCGCTTTCCTACCTGGATATTGTACGCCAGGTAAAGGAGGAAATCCATCTTCCCGTGGCTTCTTATTCCGTCAGCGGAGAGTATGCTATGGTCAAAGCCGGGGCGAAGCTGGGATACATAGAGGAAGATAAGATCATCTGCGAGATGGCAGCCGGGGCTTTCCGCGCGGGCACAGATCTCTATCTCACTTATTTCGCAAAAGAAATCGCGGCATTTATGGACGAAGGGAGAATCGGCTAATGACAAGATCAGAAGAATTATTTCAGCGGGCTTTAAAACGGATTCCAGGAGGCGTCAACAGTCCGGTGCGTGCTTACGGCGCCATCGGCGAGACACCCCGGTTCATCCAGGGCGCTGTAGGCTGCAAAATTTTTGACGTGGACGGCAGGGAATATACCGACTACATCGATTCCTGGGGCCCCATGATCCTGGGACACAACCATCAGGAGATCAAAGATGCCATGATCCGTGCCAGTGAAAACGGATTAAGCTTTGGCTGCGCCACAGAAAGAGAAGTGGAGATGGCAGAATTTATCTGCGAAAGGATTCCTCATGTGGAAATGATCCGCATGGTCAATTCCGGCACTGAAGCCGTTATGAGCGCCATCCGCGCCGCCCGGGGCTATACCGGAAAGCCAAAGATCATAAAGTTTGCAGGCTGTTATCACGGACATTCCGATGCCCTGCTGGTCAGTGCCGGAAGCGGTGTGATGACCAGCGGCGTACCGGACAGCGCCGGTGTCACCAAAGGGTGCACGGAGGATACCATGATCGCGGCATACAATGATCTGGACAGTGTGGAAGCGCTGCTGACGGAAAGCCGGGATCAGGTGGCAGCTGTGATCGTGGAACCGGTAGCTGCCAATATGGGCGTGGTTCCTCCGGCAGAGGGCTTTCTGGAGGGGCTTCGCAGGCTCTGTGACCAGCACGGCGCCCTGCTGATCTTTGATGAGGTGATCACAGGATTCCGTCTGGGCTTTGCCGGGGCTGCAGGCTTCTATCATGTGACGCCGGATCTGGTCACCTACGGCAAGATCATCGGCGCGGGCATGCCGGTGGGAGCCTACGGCGGCAGAAAGGAGATCATGGAGATGGTTTCCCCGGCAGGTCCGGTCTACCAGGCAGGAACCTTAAGCGGGAATCCGGTTGCCATGGCTGCAGGTCTGGCGCAGCTCCAGATTTTGTGGAGAGACCCGGAGATTTATACCAGGCTGTACCAAAAAGGACAGATGCTGTTTGAGGGAATCAAGAAGATCCTCCTGGAAAAAGAGGTTCCCTGCCAGGTAAACTGGGTGGCTTCCCTGGGTTCTGTTTTCTTTACAAAAACTCCGGTTACCGATTACGTTACAGCCAAGACCTCGGATACCAAGGCGTTTGCCGAATACTTCAAATATATGCTGGGGCATGGCGTCCATCTGGCGCCCTCTCAGTTCGAGGCAATGTTCCTGTCCGATGCCCATACGGAGACAGAGATCAGCCAGCTGCTGGATCTTATCCGAAGGTATTTTTAAGTACTTTTAAGAAGGAGGCATTATGAATGAAACCACCGTTGGAATCGTACTCATACTATTGTTTTTCCTGGCAGCGGGTGTGGGCATCATCCAGGACAACAGAAACCGGAGAAAACGCTTTTTAGCAAGAATCATTGCCTCCTGGGGAAAATTTCCCGACAGGGAATATACCTGGGAAGAGCTGGAGCATATTTCCCGCCGCTTTTACCAGACAAAAAAAGAGGGCTTCCAGATTGACGATATTACCTGGAACGATCTGGACATGGACCGGATATTCGCAGAAGTCAACCAGTCGGTGTCTCCGCTTGGGGACGAATATCTGTATGCCATGCTGCGGACCCCCTGTTTTCAGGAGGAAGAGCTTTTCGAGCGGCAGCGGCTCCTGGAATTTTTCCGTGATCAGGAAGAAACGCGGCATAAGATCCAGGAACTCTTGTCCCATATCCGCAAGCCGCCCAATACCTCCATGTACGAAGCCGTTCATGTGACAAAGGATGTGGCAGTAAAGGGAAGCGGAGTTCAGATTCTCCAGTGCGCGGCATTTTTCCTCTCAATCCTAATTTTTGCCCTGAATCCGTCCATAGGCGTCTTTTTCTTTCTGGGGATCATGGTGCTGAACATCGGAACCTACCTGGTGCAAAAAAGCGATATCGAGATGTACCTTTCCAGCTTTTCCTGTGTCATGCAGCTGCTGGGCGCGCAAAAAGCCCTGGAAAAGCTGAAAATCCCCCAGCTTGCAGAGTATACGGCAAAGGGAAGCCAGTATAAAAAAGCGCTGGGCAGCTTCCGCAGGGGCGCGGCGATCGTGGTGGAGCGCACCCCTGCCGGCGGCGGACTGGACGGACTGCTCCTGGATTATATCCGGATGATCACCCACATTGACCTGATCAAATTTTACGACATGATGAAATGTATGCAGAACAATATCCGGGAGATCGAAGGGCTGATGGAGCTTTTTGGTTTCCTGGACGCTATGATCTCCGCGGCATCCTACCGGGAGGCGCTGCCTTATTACTGCCTGCCTGTTTTTACAAAGAAGGACCAGGCAGATATGGAGGTCCATGATCTGTTCCACCCGCTGATCGAAGCGCCGGTGGCAAACAGCATCACAGCCCGGGGCAGCATCCTGGTGACAGGCTCCAATGCTTCCGGAAAATCCACATTCCTGAAAAATATCGCCGTAAACAGCATCCTGGCGCAGACACTGTATACCTGCACGGCAAACAGCTATGAAGCACCTTTTTATAAAGTGATGACATCCATGGCGCTTAGGGACGATCTGGAAAGCGGAGAGAGCTATTACATCGTGGAGATCCGCTCTTTGAAACGGATTCTGGAGGAAGCAGCAGGAGAAGGCAAGATCCTGTGTATTATCGACGAAGTGCTGCGGGGTACCAATACCATCGAACGCATCGGCGCATCCTCCAGGATCCTGGCAAAGCTCAGCGCGAAAAATGTGCTGCCTTTTGCGGCTACCCATGATATCGAGCTGTCCTATATTTTAGAGGATCTGTATGAGAACTACCATTTTGAAGAGGAAGTCAGGGAGCATGACGTGGTGTTTAACTACCTGCTGAAAAAAGGCAGAGTAACGACCAGAAATGCCATACGGCTTCTGGAGATGATCGGTTATGACAAAGAGATCATCCAGTCTGCAAAGGAGGCTGTCCGGGAATTTGAAGCACAGGGAATTTGGAGAAAAATAGAAGGCAGGGAGAAATTGTCAGGAAAATAAAGGAAAAATAAGCCGTAATGTCGAAAATTAACAGAAAATTCCGATAAATATTCTTGACATTTCTGGAGAATAACGTCATAATAAAGATATCAGAAGTCTATCAGACTTTCAAAACAATCCATAATCTATCAGCGCTTCTGCTGGAAATTCAAAGACATATCTACGCTGGAGATAAAAGCATTGTGCACAGAAGAAGAGTCCGTTCTTTTATCTGCCAGCCGGGCAGACAGGTCTTGAATTGCACAGTGGGTGCATGTTCTTTTATGTACCGCTGTTCCAATATGGAACAGCGGTTTTCTTATGCCCGTGGAAATCCGGGCGGCAGAAAGCTCTCAGCTTAGCAGCCGCATCCTCCGCAGCAGAAGAGCAGCAGCAGGATGATCAGGCAGCTGCAGTCGCCGCAGCCATTATTTCCGCAGCCGTTTCCGCTGAAGAAACCACCGTTTCCACCGCAGCAGCTAAGCAGAAGTAAGATCCACACAATACTGCAGCAGTCTCCTCCAAAATTCAAGTTCCGTGCCATACCGCCTCCGCAGTTGTCGTCGCAGCCGCAGCCGCAATTTGTAGCAGCTAAATCGCTCATGAATGTTTCCTCCAAGTTTTTCATTACACTTACATTCTATGTGCTTAGGGAAAAAGGGTTCCAAAAAATTTTCAAGAAGACTGGATGGAAGAGAA
>DWVZ01000060.1 GCA_019119975.1 Candidatus Blautia merdavium
GCTCCGGAACTGGAAAAGATTTTCTTTGACTTTCTTCCTCAGTGTGTGTCGCGGGCATTGTGCTGTAAAAATCTTCCGGCACAGACCATAGAGCAGGTCATCTGGCTTGCAGAGGACCAGGCATTTATCCGCCAGGAGCTGGAACGCAGAAATCTGGCTGCCTTTGTGGCAGACGGCTCCGTCCTACCCAGGCAAAGCGGGATATCCCAGAAGCCTATGAAAGGCAGCATCCCTTTCCGTTCTCCGGAATCTCTGCGGATCCGGCTGCAGCTTCCTCACAAAGGCAGCATCAGCGGAATGGGCATCCCCAGAGGCATAACACTCATCGCCGGCGGCGGCTATCACGGCAAGTCTACCCTGCTCAATGCCCTGGAGCTGGGCGTTTATGACCATATTGCCGGAGACGGAAGGGAATATGTGATCACAGACAGCACCGCCCTGAAGCTGCGCTCTGAAGACGGACGTTTTATCAAGGATGTGGATATCTCCCTGTTCATCAATGACCTGCCAAATCACAAGGATACCCGCTGCTTCTCCACTCTGGATGCCAGCGGCAGCACTTCCCAGGCTGCCGGGATCGCGGAAGGCATCGAAGCAGGGAGCAGAGTATTCCTTCTGGATGAGGATACCTCTGCCACGAACTTTATGGTACGGGACGCCTTCATGCAGAGGGTTATCCGCAGGGACAAGGAGCCCATCACCCCCTTCCTGGAACGGGCAGGAGCTCTGTACCGCCGTGCCGGGATTTCCACCATCCTGGTAGCCGGAAGCTCCGGCGCCTTCTTCCACATTGCGGACCTGGTTCTGCAGATGGACAATTATCAGGCAAAAGACATTACTGCCCAGGTAAAGGAGCTCTGCAAGGAATATCCCCTTGCCTCCCCGGATGTGCCCGAATTTTCTCTGCCCTCCTCCAGAAGAGTTTTCACCGCGCCTGCCTCCTCGCGGGATGACCGGAAGGACTCTAAGGTGAAAGTCTATGGAAAGGATTCCTTCTCCCTGGGGAAAAACACGGTAGACCTGCGCTATATCGAGCAGATTGCCGATGCGGAGCAGACTGCCGCTCTGGGAGGTCTGCTGCGCTATGCAAAAGAAAACCTCGCTGACGGCAAAAAAACCATTCCCCAGATCGTAGACCTTCTGGAGAAGCTGTTACGGGAAAAAGGATTATCCGGCATCAGCACATCTTCCTACACCCCCTGCGGACTCGCCATGCCCAGACGCCAGGAAATCTTTTCCTGCTTTAACCGGTATCGAAGATAGCAACTGCAGTTTCCGGCAGAAGTGTGGCGGCCCCTAGAAAATTGGCAGCCAAAAGGGCAACCCGTTTCAAATCGGAAAATGCAATAAAAAAGAAAGCGCTGAAACACAAATGAGAATCAGAGCTTTCTTTTTTCTTATCCTTTTTTCCTATTTTTGTCAGGAGTATTGTCACCTTTTATACCGCAGATCACATATCTGACATTCTTTCCTGCAGGCTTCCTGCCTTTTCTGACCGCCCTGCTCCTGCGGCACTTTTTTATCATAAACTGCATCTTTTCAAAAGCGCTGCCCCTATGGGATAAGGACCTGTGTGCACACCGATGGTAGCTCCGATCTGTATCCTTTCCCATTCCTTTATGCAGTAACCTCTGCTTTCGGCCCCTTTGCGGATGGTTTCCTTAAATTCCTCGTATTCCGGCACCCAGAGCCCTGTCCCTGTGGCAAAAAGGTATTCCCCGGTCTGGATGTTTTTCTCCTCCAAATACTGGAAAAACAGTTCCGCTACCTTGGCAAGGGATTTCTTCCTTCCCCTGCAAAGCTGCGCAGGTCCCAGCTCCCCGTCATAATACTGAAGCAGCGGCTTAATGTTCAGCATACTGCCTGCCACAGATGCCGCCTTTCCGATCCTGCCTCCATGCTCCAGGTACTTCAGATCCCGGGTAGTAAAGAAAATGTGACCCGTGCTGCGGATTTCTTTCAGCGCACGGACTGCCTCCTGCAGATCTGCGCCCTGGTTTCTAAGGCGCACCGCCTCCTTTACAAAAAGCCCCTGAAGCGCTGTTACCAGCTGAGAATCTACCACCTGGATCTCTGCCTTTGGATACTGTTCTTCCAGCTCTGTTTTTGCCTGAAATGCTGCCTGCATGGAGCCGCTGAATTTCTGAGTCAGACAGATGCACAGCACCGGCATTCCTTCCTTTACAAAAGGCAGAAACGTTTCCTTATAATCTTCCGCAGACGGCATGGAGGTTTTCGGAAAGCAGTCTCCATGCTCTGCCATCTCCTTATAGAAATCCGTAACTTTGATCTCTTTTCCTTCTTTTTGATAATGCTCCCCGTCAAAGGACACATAAAACGGCACTACTGCTACTTTTTCTTTCTCCGTATAGTCCTCGGACAGATCACAGGAGCTGTCACTGACAACTGCGAATTTCACTTTTTCCATCTCTCCTTTTCTGACTGTTCTCTGCGTCTTCTGCAGCTTTCCTAAGTCTTTCCCGCTTTCCTACAGCATGATAAGAAGCGCTGTGGTAATGCTGGCAATGCTGATGATCATGGATATAGAGTTCACGGTACTTGCCAGCTCAAAATCCTCTCCCAGGGCATCTGTAAATGCCGGGTTGGCGCTGGCAATGGGACTCAAAACCAGGATAACCAGTGCCTGGCGGATCTCCAGCGGAAAAGGAAGAACCCAGTAGGCAAGGAAAACAAAGACTGCCATCACTGCATATCGGCTTACAAGGAGCCTCACCACATGGAAGACGCCGTCTCCCTTGATATTCAGCTTAAATCCCACACCGATCATCAGCATGGCAACAAAAGCGTTTGCCTGCGCCACGGTCCCGCTGAAGCTGGTTATGATCTGCGGGATCGGCACACGGAACATCACCAGCAGGATCATGGTCAGATAGGTCATAAAAGGCACCGACCTGGAAAGCACTCTGGCAATGGTTTGAAAGGCACGCAGCAGCTCCCTGCCCACATTCTGGCGGCTTCCCGCGCCCTTTCCTTTCACCAGCTCTGCCACTGCCTTGGAGCCGCCGTTGCAGATCACTGCGTTTCCTGTATCGAAAAGGCTGATTGCCACCACTCCCATAGGTCCCAGGAAGCTCTGGGCAAAAGGCATACTGAAATTTCCGATGTTGTAGCCCGAGAAATTGATCATATCAAAGGGGATCTCTTTTTTTCTTCCCAGGATCTTTCCTTCTATGCAGGCAGTCAGCATATAGATCAGCCCGGTTCCGATTCCCATAGCGGTAAGCACCAGATAAGAAAAGTCAAATTCTATGCTGGAAAAATTGTAAATGATCGCGCAGGGAAGGGTAATATACAGCATGACCTTCGCCAATGTCTTAAAATCGCTGTCACGGAACACGCCTGCCTTTTTCATAGATGCCCCCAATGCGATAATGAGGAGATACGAGGCAGCCCGGTAAAGTATTTCTTCCATTTCTTGATACCTCAGTTTCGTATGAATAATAAAAAAGAGCCTGTTCTCACAAGCTTTGTCTCACAATATGTAATTATGGCACAAAACAGCTAAAAATGCAAATAGTACCACGGAAAATATGTGCCGCTAAAAAATAGAGACATTCCTGCGGAACATCTCCATTTTCACAACCTATATAAAATTTATCCTGTCTGCCGTTCAGCGTGTGCGGAACCATTCCTTCATGGTGTCTAAAACCCGGATCAGCTCTTCTTCCCGGATAATATACGGCACCATGGCATAAAGGTAGCTTAAAAACGGACGGCTGAATACCCCACGCTCATAAGCAAATGCCTGGTATCCCTGAAGGACTGCCGGGTCATAAACTTCCAGACATACACAGCCTCCCATGATCCGGATTTCTTTGATGCGCGGATCTGCAAAGCCTTCCATCTCCCGGCGGGTGATCTCCGCGATCTGCTTGATCTTGGACATATAATCCTGGGTTTCAAACAGTTCAATGGACTTTAACGCCGCACTGCACGCCAGGGCATTGCCCATAAAAGTCGGACCGTGCATCAGCGCATGAGTCGGATCCTCATCATAAAAACCTTCATACACTTTATGGTTGGCGACAGTGACCGCATGACCGATATAGCCTCCGGTCAGCGCTTTGCCCAGGACCAGGATATCCGGCAGGACCAGATCTGCTACAAAACGGTTTCCAGTGCGTCCGAACCCAGTGGCAACCTCATCGAAAATCAGCAGGATTCCGTACTGGTCGCACAGCTGTCTGGCACGCTTTAAAAAGGATATATCATACATCTGCATACCGCCGGCTCCCTGCAGCAGCGGCTCCACGATAAAGCAGTTCAGCTGCTCATGATATTTCTCAAACGCCTCTTCAAGAGCCGGGATTTCTGTGGGGATATGGACCACATGTTTGCTCTTTCCATAAGCGTTTAAAACAAAATGATAGTCCTCGTCATCGCCGATCTCCATGGTCTTAAACGTATCGCCGTGATAAGCACGTTCCAGCGCCAGTACCATGGTCCTCTGGTTTTCTCCCCGGTTCATGTAGTACTGCAGCGCCATTTTCAGGGCAACCTCCACAGCCACGCTTCCGGAATCTGAGAAAAAGCAGTAATCCAGATCTCCCGGCAGCCAGCTCTGCAGTTTGTCCGAAAGCTTTTGGGCTGCCTCATGGGTAAGTCCGCCCAGCATAACGTGAGAAAATTTCTTCAGCTGTTCTTCTATGGCATTGTTTAATTCTGGATGCTTATAGCCGTGGATCACGCTCCACCAGGAAGATACGGAATCGATCAGCTTCTGGTCTTTGGTATAAAGGTAAACCCCCTGGGCATCTTCGATCTTATAAGGAGTTTTCATGGTTTTCATCTGTTCATATGGATACCAGATCATTTCCTCTCCCCCTCTTCGTAAAGTGATTCTAAGACTTCAAAGGGCAGATCCAGGTCTGTGTCGCCGTCCCTGACGCAGGCAACGACTTTTGCCCCGGTCATATATTCACACATATAGCGGTTATCTTCGTGGAGCTGATTGCCCTCTTCATAATGATTGAAAAGAATGCCCCGGATCGGGATCTGGTGTGCCTTCATATATTCCGCAGTCAGCACAACCGCATTGATGGTCCCAAGTCCCGCGTCGGCAACGATCAGGCAGCCCAGGTTCCGGGCGCTGATGAAATCCTCCAGCTGAAGCTTCTGTTCATCAAAGCGCAGAGGGCAGAGAATCCCTCCGGAGCCCTC